>CBFDDT010000102.1:0-13272 GCA_965603635.1 uncultured bacterium
AATTCGGTTGTGACGTCAACAAGATCAATCGGGCAGCGGGCGAGATCACCGCCATTTCCTTCGATTGCCCTGCTCCTGATCTTTTTAAGAAAATATAAACCGATAAGTGTGTAGTAATTCTGTCAACGCTTACAAATCAGATGAGTCATGCAGGAAAGGGTATGGATAATATGAGTATAAAAACATTCAAATTTCGCCATTGTCGAGGTTGCGATTCCCAGCGTGGACCGAAGGCCGCGCGCCGAATAATCAACCTGGCATTGTTCGGTCTGGTATTTGCGGCTGTGTCGGATCCCGGACGCATGGCGCATGCCTACCTCGATCCCGGCACCGGCAGTATAATTCTGCAGATGTTGCTGGGTGGCGTGGCCGGCGCGATGGTGGTCGGCAAGCTTTACTGGCACCAGTTCATGTCATTTTTCAGACGCGCCCCCGCCGCCAAGCCCTTCGAAAACGGTTCTGAAACACCGCCGGAATGAGTGTTGCCGAAGCGGATCCCGGCTCCTACCGCGATATTACCGGGACGGTCTATCATGTCGGAAGTCGGGTTTTTCGCACGATCAACGATGTGGCCGCGGACGATTTCGATTTTCTGCGGGATTCGGGGCTTCTCGACGCGCTGGTTGCCGATGGCCGGGCGGTGCCGGCGGAGGACGCCGATCCCGCCGAGCTCGGCGATCTGGCCGATGGGGCACGCTATGTCGTGCAGCACCCACGCCTGCCTTTCATCTCGTATCCATATGAATGGCCTTTCTCTGCGTTGAAGGCGGCCGCCCTTCTTCATCTTGATATCCATCTGGAGGCATTCGAACGCGGCCTTACCCTGTCCGACGCGTCGGCTTACAACATTCAGTTTGTCGGAACCCGGCCGACATTCATCGATACGCTGTCGTTTCGGCGATATCGGGATGGCGAGTTCTGGGACGGCTACCGGCAATTTTGCGAACAGTTCCTCAATCCGCTGCTGCTGCGCGCGCTGGTTGGGCTTCCTCACAATGTCTGGTACCGGGGCAATTTCGAAGGAATCCCGGTCGGGGAATTGAAACGCCTGATTCCGTTGCGCCGCTGTTTTTCGTGGAACGTTTTTACGCATGTGATTCTTCATGCCGCCCTGGGTTCATCCAACGCCGATAAGCCGCAGCTTCAGCGCGAGGATGTGGAGGCGCGCCGCCTACCGCCGAAGTCGTTTGAAAACCTTCTGCAAGGGCTGCGGAACTGGATCGCCCGCTTGCAGCCAGCCGATCGCGGCGCCACCTTCTGGCGCGATTACGAGGCGTTCAAGGCCTATGCGCCCGCCGAGACCGATGCCAAAAAGGCCTTTGTGGCAAAGTTTGCGCAGACCGTCAGGCCGGCCATGCTGTGGGATATCGGATGCAATACCGGTGAATTTTCCCTGACCGCGCTGGAGGCGGGGGCCGGCTATGCGATTGGCTGGGACACCGACCAGAACTCGTTGGATATTGCTTTCCACCGGGCCACCGACAGTGGCGCCGCCTTTACGCCGCTATTCGGAGACGCCGCCAACCCGGCGCCGTCGCAGGGCTGGGCGCAGGCCGAACGCCCGGGATGGCTCGGCCGCGGGCCCGCCGATGCGGTTCTGGCGCTGGCCGTGGTCCACCATCTTGCGATCGGCCGAAATGTTTCGTTGCCCGCGGTAGTCGATTGGCTGGTCCGTCTGGCGCCGACCGGTGTCGTCGAATTCGCCGACAAGGACGATTCTCAGGTGCAACGCATGCTGAGCCTGCGCAAGGATGTTTTCCCCGATTACAGCCTGGAAAGCTTCCTCGCGGCGGTAAAGGCGCGCGCCCGGATCGTTGAGACGCAAACGCTGAGCCCCAGCGGGCGCACGCTGGTCTGGTTCGATGCGGGGGGTTAACGCCGACAGGGTAGCGACGGCTTTTCGCTCCGTACTGTCGGCCATCTCGAAACGGAATATCGTCTGGGGCGACTGGCTGGCGCCGACCTTTATTCTTATGATGCCGTTTGTGGCTTTTCTGGTATTTCGCGGTTACGGCCTGTTTCATGCGGAAAGCCTGTTGGCCATGGCAATTCTGGTCGGACTCGGCTTGACCGGCAGCCTCCTGATTGCCCTCGGTCAGCATTTGCGGTTGCCGTTTTTACGTCGGCCTTTATTTGTACGACCTTTGGTGTACGCGGTTTTTTTGTCTCTCTTTCTCGACTCTCAGCGTGTAGGCAAAGATTTTGTTGTTCTGGTTATGTCGTATATTTTCGGGGACGGCGCGTGGTTCGTCCTAAGCGTTGCAATTTTTTTTAGCGTCATTTTCGTTCTTTTTTATACCTTTTCCTCCGCGTTTAAACAAAAAGCCGGAACTCTTTTCTCCACAATTTTCATCGTGGCGTTGGGCGCAACGGTTTTGCTTCCGCGACCTTTCGATACGCTAAATACAATCACAAAATCCAGCTTCACCATACCCGGGGAAACGCCACGCCTGGACTTGCCGCCAATTATACATATCGTGCTGGATGAACATATCGGCATAGAAGGCATACCAGGAGATATTCCCGGCGGTGCGGCGTTACGCGCGGAGTTGAAAGAATTTTACCTCCGCAATGGCTTCCGGCTCTACGGCAGGGCATTCAGCCCCTATTTCCGCACGGCTAATTCCCTTGCAAATCTTGTTAACGGCGTCGTGCAGCCGTATGACTTGTCGTTTCTTTCCCCGGCGAGCGACAGTCCATATATTGTTAGCGAGAACGCCTGGTTCGACAGGCTGTTCGACCAAGGCTACCTGATCAAGGTATATCAGAGCGAGCATTTGAATTTCTGTGCCGGCAAATACAGCAATGTTGCCGACTGTACGACATCCTCGGTCAGCGGGCTTGAGGCGATAAGATACACGAACTTGCAAAGAACAGCTAAAACCGGGCTGTTACTCGGCAGTTTTTCTTACCACATGTTTATCGTAACGCTTGCGCAAAAAATCCAGAACTATACGCAAAAACTTCTTCAAATCGACGAGACTCCATCCGAAACTGCGGCGATTTTTCGTAACCCGGGGAGCGCAGCGTCATTATGGGCCAAGGTAACCGCGGAAGGTTTGATTGACGATCTTCGCGAAGCGAAACCCGGAGAGGCGTATTTTGCCCACCTCCTCATTCCACATGTTGGTTTCATAATGGACGAAAACTGTCGCGCCAAACCGAATATCCTGACCTGGTATAATCACATAGACACCAATCTGAAGTACGAGAAACGTCTTTCCGGCGATACAAGGCCGCAGGGCTACGTCGATCGCTATGTTGAGTATTTCAAACAGGTTCGCTGCGCCCGCCGTTTGCTGAGCGAGATGCTCCGGTCATTGTCCGAAAGTGGCGTCATGGACGAAGCGACGATTATCGTTCATGGCGATCATGGCTCACGTATATCTGGCATGGTCCCATTACAAAAATATGCTTCTCTTCTTACCGAGCGGGACTTAATTGACAATTTTTCGACCTTGTTCGCGATCCGTTATCCTGGCGTTACGGCCGGTTACGATTTGCGCGGTGATACGGTACAGGCACTGTTCGCCGAGCAGGTATTCGGGCGACCGCGCGAATACGGTCCAGCAAGAGTCTTTCTTGCGGAAGAAGAAAAATCAAAACGCAACCCCGAGGTTCCCCTCGTTGAATATCCTTTTCCGGATTTCAAGGGGCGCGGGGATGATTAAGAATCGTCGCGTGGCCCTTTGACCGCGGCGACGGCCATTTCAATGCCCCCTACAACAACCCCAGACTCTTGAAACTCGCCGGGCCCTCGCGGCTGATGATCAGGTGGTCGTGCAGGGCGATGCCCAGTTTGGCGGCTGCTTCCTGGACCTCTTTCGTCATGTCGATATCGGCGCGCGACGGGGTGGGGTCGCCCGAGGGGTGGTTGTGGATCAGGATGATGGCGGTGGCGCCGAGTTCCAGCGCGCGCTTGACGATCTCGCGGGGATACAGCGGCGTGTGGTCGACGGTGCCCTTGTTCTGGCGTTCGTCGGCGATCAGCCGGTTGCGCTTGTCCAGGAACAGCACGCGGGTCTGCTCGACCTTCTCGTGGCCCATGGCGGCCATGCAGTAATCCAGCAGCCGGTCCCACGAACTTATCACCGGCTTGTCCATGATTTCGCCCTGGGCCAGGCGCAGGGCGGCGGCCTGCACCACCTTCAGCGCGGCCACCGAGACCTCGCCCATGCCGCCGACGCGTTTCAGTACCCGCGGGTCGGCGGTGATGACGCCGTTGAAGCTTTTGAACTCGCCCATGAGTTCCTTGGCCAGTGGCTTGACGTCGCTGCGCGGTATGGCGATGGCGAGCACCAGTTCCAGCAGCTCGTAGTCCGGCATGCCTTCGCCGCCGGTCGCCATGAAACGCTCGCGCAGGCGCTGGCGGTGCCCGTGATAATGGGCCTTCGCTTTTGCGGGTGTGGCGTCTTCGGAGAGTCCCGGCAAGCCCTTCTGTGATTTTCCTTCAGCCATGGCGCGATATTAAGCGGGCCGGAGGGGCTTGTCGCGGGCTAACTGTAAGGCGGCTTCGTTAGCCCCGCCGGCGACAGCGTGAAAATCTCGCAGCCCTCGGCGGTGACGCCGATGGTGTGTTCGAACTGGGCCGAGAGCGAGCGGTCCTTGGTTACCGCGGTCCAGCCGTCGGACAGTACCTTCACGTCGTACTTGCCGCCGTTGATCATCGGCTCGACGGTAAACAGCATCCCTTCCCTCAGCACCGGGCCGGTGCCCTTGTGGCCGAAATGCAGGACGCTGGGGGATTCGTGGAAAATCTGGCCGATGCCGTGGCCGCAGAAATCGCGCACCACCGAAAACCGCTGGGGCTCGACGAAGCTCTGGATCGCATGGCCGATGTCGCCCAGATGGGCGCCTGGTTTTACCGCCACGATACCCAGCATCATGGCGTCGTACGTGACGTCGATCAGCTTGCGCGCGCGGATGCCCACCTTGTCGCCGACCAGAAACATGCGGCTGGAATCGCCATACCAGCTATCCAGGATCACGGTGACGTCGATATTGACGATATCGCCGTCGGCCAGGCGCTTGGCGTCGTCGGGAATGCCGTGGCAGACCACGTGATTGACCGAGGTGCAGATCGATTTGGGGAAACCGCGATAGTTCAGCGGCGCGGATATGGCCCCGTGGTCGCGGGTGTAGTTGGCGCACAGCCGGTCAAGCTCGCCGGTGGAGACGCCGGGCTGCACATGGGGCGTGATGAAATCCAGCAACTCGCCCGCCAGCCGCCCGGCCTTGCGCATGCCCTCGAAGGCCTTGGCCCCGTGGATGCGAATGCCGCCCCGGTCGCTGTCGCCGTCGTAATCCACCTGTACGTCGTTCATTCCGGTCCCTTACACCAAGTCCACCCGCGCCCCTGAAATAGGGGCGTACACAGCGAATGGCAAGATATAGCATCGATTCTGGCCCAAGGCACCCCCCCGACGCCGGTCCCCTGGCTCAAAATAACCTCAAAAAAAGTGTTGAATAAATATTAGAAAAGATGTATATACGAAAGTTCTAAAATACTTTAATCATCTGACAACTTGTCAGGGGAGGGCGGAATGTCCAACCCTTTGTTTTCCAAGCGATTTGTCCTTGCGACAATGATCGTCGCGGCTCTGGCCGGCGCCGGCATGGCACTTGCCGGCGAGGCGGTTTCGACGGCGGACCACAGCAAATTCAAGGAGCTCGAAGGGCCCTTCGAAACCGGCCCCGAGGTGACGCGGGCCTGCCTCCGGTGCCATACGGAGGCGGCCAGGCAGATTCACAAGACCAAGCACTGGACCTGGAGCGCGGTTAACGAGAAGACCGGCCAGAAGCTGGGCAAACGGAACGTCATCAACAACTTCTGCATCTCGACCCAGTCCAACATTGCAGCCTGCTCGTCATGCCATGCCGGTTACGGCTGGAAGGACGACAGCTTCGACTTCGCCTCGGAGGAAAATGTCGACTGCCTGGTCTGCCACGACACCACCTACACCTATGACAGGAAGCGCCTTCGCGAGGGCCGCTCGGTCAATCTCAGGCTTATCGCCAGCAAGGTCGGACGCACCAGCCGCGCGACCTGCGGCACCTGCCACTTCAGGGGCGGTGGCGGCGACGCGGTCAAGCATGGCGATTTGGATCCATCGATGACCACGCCGGACATGTTTCTCGACGTACATATGGACGCCGACGGACTCAGCTTCACCTGCTCCACCTGCCACACCACCGACGCCCATATGGTGAGCGGCAGCCGGTACGCACCGACGGCCAAGGGCGCGGCGGAAATCGTCGTGCCGGGCAAGCAGGAGCAGAGCCGCGCCTCATGCCAGGCCTGCCACGGCCACCGGCCCATGAAGAACGAGAAACTCAACGATCACACGGACAGGCTTGCCTGCGCCACCTGCCACGTCCCGGCCTTTGCGCGTGGCGACTTCCCGACCAAGATGTGGTGGGACTGGTCGACCGCCGGGCGACTCGACGCGGAGGGCAAGCCGATCACCGAGTTCAACGATGCTGAAAACGAAACCTACAACTCGAAAAAGGGCGATTTCCGGTGGGGCAGCGACGTGGTGCCCGAATATGTCTGGTTCGACGGCACTGTCCGCTACACGCTGATAGGTGACAGGATCAACCCCGACGCGGTGGTCGAGATCAACAGTTTCCAGGGCGCGGCCGACGACCCCGACTCGCGTATATGGCCGGTCAAGGTGATGCGCGGAAAACAGCCCTACGATGCCGTCAATATGACCATGGCGCCGATTCACACAACCGGCAAGGACGGATTCTGGAAGACCTTCGACTGGGAGGAATCCGTGGCCAAGGGAATGGAAGCGGCCGGCGTTCCGTTCAGCGGTGAGATCGGTTTCGTCGAGACGTCCATGATGTGGCCGATGGCCCACATGGTGGCGCCGGTCGAAAGGGCCCTGGGGTGCGAGGAATGCCACGCCCGACAAGGCCGCCTGGCCGGCCTCGGCGGTATGTATGTGCCCGGACGAGGGCGCTGGCCGTGGCTCGACTATATCGGTTTCGGGCTGGTGTTCCTGGGCCTGGTTGGCGTGACCGGCCATGGCGCTCTGCGCATCCTTTTCCATGTCAGGGCAAACGGTAACCGGGAAGGAAGAACGTAATGTGCGAACTGAACATTACCGAAGTCCGCCTGACGAGACGCCAGGTTGTTGCCGCTGGCGGCGCGGCGGCCCTGACCGCCGCCCTGGCCGGGTTGATGCCCGCCGTGGCGGTGGCCTCGCCGAAGGATGCCAAGAAGAAGCTCGCCGAACTGACCGGGGGCGCTCCCCTGAACGAGGGCAGAATCGCCATCGATGTCCCGCCCTACACCCAGTACGGCAAGCAGGTGCGCATCGCCGTCTCGGTGGACAGCCCGATGAGCGTCGAGGACCGGGTCAAGGCGCTGCACGTCCTGGCGGAACGAAACACCGTGCCCGAAGTGGCATCCTACTATTTCGGGGCGCTGGCAGGCGAGGCCCGGATCAGCACCCGCATCCGCGTCGCCCGCACCCAGATTCTGATTGTCGCAGCCGAGATGAATGACGGGACATTCCATGTCGGCAAAGCCCGCTGCAAGGTCGCCCGGGGTGGCGGTGGATGTGGCTGAGAAAGGAGAATGGGCAATGGAAAACAAGACCCCCCAGGTCAAGCTGCCCGCGGTCGTCACACCGGGCGAGGATATCCTTATCCGCACCAAAGCCTGGCATCCGATGGAGACCGGCTGGCGCAAGACCCCTGACGGTCAGACGGTTCCGCGCAACCGGATCAACAGGTTCGTCTGCAGGTTCAACGGCGCGGATGTGTTCACTGCCGACTTCCATTCTGGCGTTTCCGAAAACCCCTATCTGACGTTCCACGCCAGGGTTCCCGACGCGGGGGTTTTCGAATTTGAGTGGCAGGCCGACGACGGGTCGACCCTGCGCGCAAGCGCACGGGTAGGTATCGCCGGGGCCTGAAGCCGGTTTAACGATATCGAAAGATGGAATTGAAGGAGATTCTCCATGAAACGCTTGATAGGACTCCTGATTCTTGCGGCGTTCGCATTCGCCCCGTTCGGCGGTGTGCCCGCGGCAGCTGAAGAGGGCTTCAAGAAATATACCAGGATTATCGGCTACGATGCTTTCGCCACCTTTGCGGTGATCCCGGTCCGCGCCGACGTCACCATCGTCGACTCCCGGCCGGCCCGCAAGAAGTATGACAAGGGACATGTTCCCGGCGCCATCAATATCCCCAACACCTTCTTCGACAAGCAGGTGGACAAACTGCCGGAGGATATAAATCAGCCGATCATCTTTTATTGTGGCGGCCTCAAATGTCCGCTCAGCCACAAATCGGCCTACAAGGCCGAGGCCCTGGGCTACACCAATATCATGGTGTTCGCCGAAGGTTTTCCGGCGTGGAAATCGAAGGGCAATTTCGCCTCGGTCTCGGTGGCTTACGTCAAGAAGCTGGTCGACAGCCCGGACGGCTCGGTGATCATCGATGCCCGGCCGGCCCGCAAGAAGTACGACAAGGGACATGTTCCCGGCGCCATCAACATCCCCAACACCTTCTTCGACAAGCAGGTGGACAAGCTGCCGACGGACAAGGCGACGCGGTTGATCTTCTACTGCGGCGGCAACAAATGCCCGCTCAGCGTGAAGTCGGCGACCAAAGCCAAGGCCCTTGGCTTTACAAACGTGATGCTGTTCCAGGGAGGTTATCCCGCCTGGGTCAAAGCCTACGGCCGCGGTGAAACGGCTGCCGCGGCGGCGCCCAAGTCGGCAGAGGCGGCGGCGCCGACCCTCGAGGCCGGTCCGGACGGCGATACCATCACCATCGCCTCGTTCAAGGAGGTCGTCGCCAAGGCGCCCGACAGCGTCAATCTGATCGATGTCCGGGATCCGGGGGAATACGCGACCGCCCACATGCCTGGCGTGAAGAACATCCCGGTCGAGGAACTCGAGGACCAGGTCGCCGACCTGCCCTCGGACAAACCCCTGGTCTTCGTCTGCGCAACCGGCGCGCGAAGCAGCGAGGCCTACGACATCGTCAAGATGACCCGCCCGGACATGAACGTTCTGTACCTGGACGCCGAGATCGATTTCAGGAAGGACGGCAGCTACGACGTCAAGCCGATTGCCGAGTAGACAACCCGCCTACAGGAGGCGGGCCGCAAGCGCGCTGTTCGTCAGGTTTGCTCCAGTCCGCTCTCCCTCCTCCATCCGGTCGCCCACGGCATACGATACCGTCGGACGGCCGGTGGGGGAGCGGACCGGACCGGCGTTACGCCGGCGCCACTGGCAGCGCACCGCCGATCTCGATATTGTGCTGCGTGATATCGCAGGCATAACACAGCGCCTCGACGCCGCGATTGCGGGCGTCCGCCATGGCCGCCGCGTAGCCGGGGTCGATATCCGCGGCGAGGCGGAAACGGTCGCAGTCGCCGCGCTGCACCAGATAGAGCATCGCGGCCCGGGCGCCGGACTCCACCATGGCGGCCAGTTCCGCCAGATGCTTGGCGCCGCGTTTTGTGACCGAGTCGGGGAACTCGGCGGCGCCGGGGTGGGCGCCTTCGGGGCGGCGCAGGGTGACGGACTTGATCTCGACGTAACAGGGGGGCCGCGCGTCGTCTTCCAGCAGGATGTCGATACGGCTGTTCTGCCCGTATTTCACCTCGCGTCTTAGCGAGGCGTAGCCGGCCAGTTCGGGGATTTCGCCGGCGCCGATGGCCTCCTCGCCGACGCGGTTGGCGTGCGCGGTGTTGATGCAGACCAGATCGCCGCCGCCCACGCGCACCAGCTCCCAGCGCCAGTCCAGCTTGGCCTTCGGATTGGTATTGGGCGACAGCCAAACCTCGGACCCGGGCTCCGCCAGCCCCATCATCGAGCCCGGATTGGCGCAATGGGCGAGGATTTCGCCGCCACCGTCGTCGAGTTCAATGTCGGCCAGGAAGCGCTTGTAACGCCGCAGCAGGACGCCGCGAACGAGGGGGGAGGGGAATTCCATGGGCGCGAAGGTAGGGCGCGCGCCGGCGGGGATCAAGGGGGCAGCGGCGGCCGCGACTCGCTTCAAACTTGAAATGGCCTAGCCGGTCCCGGACTTCCTCTCCAGCCCCAGTGGCCATGCGCCATCGCGGATCAAACTATCGAGGCGATCGGGATCGTGTATGCCGGTCTCCTTGAACATCTGGTCACACAGATGCAGGCCCAGTTCGCGGTAGGCGTCGAACTGCTCTTCATCGAAGAACTGGTCCGCCGTCGTCTGGTCGGGAAAATCGTGGTGGGCGCCCTTGTATGCCTTCAACCCGAATCTCAGCGAGTCGATCATGGTGGTCTTGAGGTAGATCAGCGCTCCCTTGCTTTCGTCGGCATTTTCGAGCCGGCCGAGCAAATAGCCGTGTTCAGCCATATCGCCCTTCACGGCGTAGCCGGCGCCGTCCGGCACGGATTCCTTGAGGCGGGTGGGAATAAGCTGGTCCGGGTCGTGGCCGGGCTCGAATTCGATGCGCGCCCCGAAATCGGCGGCGATGCGCCTGCGAACCGTGTTGAGGTCGGAAAAGCTGAAAGTGGCATCGGCACCGCCGTCGCAGACGATAATCAGGCGCAGCCTTCGCCTGACGAGTTCGTAAAGGCCGAGATTTTCGAAATGCCCGCCATCGCTGAGTTCGATGAACGAGGCTGTTTCGTGGTGGCCGCCGAACGCCTGCGTCAGCCCGGGACGGAAATGATTCGGACAACGAACGTGAGGTCGATGCTCACTTTGTGGGTTTGGCAGCCAGAATCCAAGGCGCAGATTGAGCAGCGCCATGAGAAGCGATACGCCTCGGTTGCGGGTCAGCCCGGTTCCGCCGCAGCCGGCGTTCGGGTTGGCGGCCGCGCCGGAAATCGCCATGGCGCTGGCAAGGGTCATATTGTGATCGCCCAGTTCACTCGTTGGAGTCCAGCCCGTGGCGCTGCTACCGCTATAGCCTGGGCTAAGAATGAAGTTGTCGCCGCCGCGCATCTGCCGTCGCCGGTTCGTCGAATTCACAAGGATCAGATTGGTGTTTATGATGTGGTATGGACCGGCTTGTTGCGATTTGTTGGACCATAGGGTGGCGTTGGTGGCTTTACTGGCCGGCCCGGTGTTGCCCGCCAGCGCGTTTTCAGGATCGGGCAGAAAGGCCTCCATCAGCCTGTCGCGGTAAAACCGGTGGATCGAAATATAGTTTACGTTCACGACGATGCCGGTGAAAACCGATAGGGTGATTGGCACCAGAATCGGCCATGCTAGCCAGTCGCGATCCGGAACCAGCGCCCATTCGGCAATGCCATAACATATAAGCCCCAGCCCATAGAGGATCAAAACCGCCGCCAGGATCGAGAGAGGAGCCAGCAACCGGTCGCCGTCGCCGCGCAGCGTGCGTAAGAAACTCCAAACGCCGCCTATAGCGCCGAAGATCACCGCCACGACTCCGCCCCCTTCGGCCGCCACCCAATCTTCAAGTAGACGGTGCACTATGGGGATTGAGGCGAGGAGAATGCAGCCTGCGGGAATCCACAAAAAATAGCGGGAGTTTCTCTCCACCCTTCTTCGCCAGATATATTTGGTTGTACCCTTCTCCGATTCAGCAACGGCGAGCGAGGTCGGCGCCTCTGCCGTTTCGGGGGGGACGGAAGGCTGGCTTTCGGCCGATATATCCTGACCGGAAGGTTTTTTGATCCTCCCAATTATGCCCCATAGCCGGAAAATGCAGGTGGCAACGGAATAGACAACGCAAATCACGCTGAACAACCCCGTCACGACGGTGGCGATCAGGAAGCATATTATAACGATGCCAAGCCCCCCGGAGTACTTTGATCCAGCGCATTCGGCATCCTCCGGCCCCAGCGCGCAGTAATAACCCTTCACCGCGGTGATCATGTCCTCGGGGATCAATGTGAAATCCTTGGAAGAATCCACCAGTACCCCACCCAGCAGTAATATCCCAACAAAGGTGAGGGCTCCCAACGGCACCCATACAATCAGGTTCAGCAGAATTCCCCTCAGCAACACGGCGATGCCCGAGGTCAGCGTTATTCCGTTGCCCGGCGTCAGGTAGTTGCCGTGCTGGCGCAGCCAGTTCACCATTGCCGCCTGGATGGGGGTGCTGTCGCGGCCGGAATCGATGCCGAATGGGAAATTGCCCTTGTCGAGGCCGAACCTGTCTTTTCCAAATTCGTCTTTTGGATTCTGTGGCCCGAGAAACCAGGTCAGGGCCGAGCCGATGTAGCCACCGCCCGAGACGGTGGAGAGATAATCCATGCGGGCCAGAACGCCCGCCTTGGCCAGCGCCTGCATGACGCCCAGCGCGAACGTGGCCGAGCGGATTCCGCCGCCGGACAGGGCCAGGCCGGCAAGGTCGGTCCGTTTGGCGCCTTTGCGTTTTTTGGCAATGTATTCGAGTTCTTCGGGCAAGAGGTCATTCACGCCAGGGTCGTAGCTGCCGTCGAGTGCAGTCCGGCGAAGCTCGGAAACCAGAACGGGACCGAACGGCTTTCTTTCCTTGGTCTTCGCTTGCTTTGACATCCCGTCTCTCCTCTTAAGCTGCCGCCTCCCCGCTGTCAGTCGCACACCGGTGTTACCGGCGCGTCCCGTTGCGGGTCTTTTGTTTCCTTGCGCGTGATGTTGAACACATAGGCGTCCCGCCGGGCGGCGGGATATAGCCTGGGCCCGACCGTGAAATCGCCGCGTTCGATGGCGCAGCGGAAGGTCAGTTTCAGGGCGCCGGGGCCGGGTTGTACGTCCCGGATTTTTTCGGCATCCAGTACCCGGCCGCAGACGCCCGGATCGTCCAGGCCGGCGAACGCCGCGGGTACGGTCTCGTCGGCTTCCGCGCGGCCGACGATGCCGTCGTCCTTCGTTTCGGCGTAATGGATGACATCGCTGCCGCCCGCCAGGCGGAGGTCGATGGAATCGTTCTGGGTCTTGTAAATCCAGGCGTATTCGGTGAGGCTCCACTGCACCCCGTAGCAGCGCTCGGCGCCGGTATCGTCGGCGTACCTGGCGGACCCGCTGTATATGTAGGATGTACAGCCCTGGATCAGCAGGGCGGCAAGCATGATCGTCACGGCACGGGTCCGCATTCGAAGGCTCCTCAGCTTGTCAACAGGTCGACCAGGTCGTCCCCCACGCCGGGCTCGCGCCAGTAGCCGACATGAGCGAACAGCCAGGCGCGGCCGATATCGACCACGCGGTCGCGGATATGCCATCCGCATTCGGCATGGGCCGCGTCGTCGGCGAAACGCTCGGCGATCCGGTAGGCCTCCTCCGGCTTGCCGTAAAACGAGCCGGATACGA
>CBFDDT010000103.1:0-13255 GCA_965603635.1 uncultured bacterium
ATTGCGGACCTCCCTCCACAAAATAAAAAACCGGGTGCGGCCATTCCACTCGCGAGAACACGCTCACCGCTAACGCCTCGCGAAAATCGCCGCCATCACCCCTATTTCAAAGCAGTATTTATGCCAAATTTGAGTATATTTTTATCATATTGTTTTTATGAGATTTTATTGGTTAATGCCGCCCAAAATAAAGTCAGGCGCGCGCCATATCGTAATGCTACGTTTACAAACCATTAATTTACACTTTACAGGTTTGTACCAAGACTCGGAGATACGGCTGCAAAGCAGCGGCGCGAATCAGAAAGGGCCGGAAATATCCGGCCCTTCAAGCGTTTCTGGATTGACCTGGGCTGGGCCCGGCGGCGTCAGGATTCCGGTCGCCTCGGGGCGGAGCCATCGTTCGCGGCAAGATTGTCGACCCGTCGCGGCACCAGGGGCAGGCCTTTCGCCTCCTTGGCGCGGATTTCCTCGGTCGTCTTGCGGATCGCGACAAAGCGGGCCGGCATCAAAGGATGGGTGGACGAAGAATCGATCATCCTGGGAAACGCGGCCGCAAGCCGCCGCCAGAAATTCGACGCTTTCTCGATCTCGAATCCGCCGCGCGCCATAATATAGAGACCGACATAATCGGCATCGGCTTCGCGGCTCTTCTTGTCATAGAACATGCTGGCGAAGGTGCCCGCATGCCCCATGACGTTGTGGGCCAGTTCGTGCGACAGCACCATCGCGAGCTCGGCGTCATCCTTTGCGAACCACAACATGCCCTTGGTAACGCGGAGCTTGTCGCCATCGGCATAGGCATTGACCTTATCGCTGTTCAGAATCTCGATCGAATAGTTGCAAGCAACGGCCGGATCAATGCGCACCCGGCGCGGATTGGCGCCGCCGATATTCAGGTTCAGGCCGCCAGGGCCCGCAAGCGCAACCGCCTTCGACACCATGTTCGCGGAATCTTTGCCCGGCTTGATGGGCTTGCCGTTTACCCGCGTGATGACATCGCCTTCGATTAGCCCAGCCTCATATGCCGGCGACCCCTTGGTCACCGAAAGCACCCTGGCCGAAGTGTCCAACCCGAAAGTCGCTGTTGCCGCGTCGGCCATTCCGGCGCCGAAGCTATAGCGGTTGGCGACTGTAAATCCGTAAGCCGCGCCATTCCTTTCAACGCAGAAATCGGCGGCCGCGGTCATCAAGCGAAAAGAAACTTCCTCGATTCGGCGTTGCGATGCCACGTTTTCTTCCAGAACCAGTTGCCGCTGGAATACGGCTTCCCGGTCCAACTCAGCCTGTTCGAGGCTGGTGGGTCCGTTCGATGCACAAGCGCCAAGAGCGAATAGCGCAGTTACAGCAACGGCGGCTCGAAGAACCGAATTTCCAGGAAGGTTAGATATGAACATCACATATTCCATAAACATTTGAAGATAAAATTTGCGCTAAATCATTGGCGAAAAGGGGAAATCACCGCTGAAAATTACGCCTGTTCATGGAATACTATGTCTGCCTTAAAATACGGTTAAGCCTAATTCTTACGTCTTTTCGCGCACAAACACCCGTCATTCGCCCGTACATCACTGCGACAACTCCTTGGTTTCCTACTGATACGACGTCGCCTGCCACGACGCAGGCAGTCCCCGGCAACAGTAGCCGCCAGGCACCATTACAAAATGATCTAATAAAATTTATTTCAATTTATAGTTTTGTGCCGACGCGCGCCACGGTTTCTCCCGCTTAGCCACTCACTACGGCAATAACCACGCCTGACCGTTTTTGGTTGCAGGATCGCCCAAACAACTGTAAAATAACCTTTACAAATTGGTTAAGAAATTATAACGCAAAAATCAATAGCTAAATTGCACGTAGGGGCTGGATCCGATCAGGCAATTTTGACCAATTATTGAAGGATATATCATGACAGGGGTGGGGAGACCCGTAGTCATTCCGGACCGGATTAGCGACAGCGATCTGGTTCACGACATCAGTTCCACTACGGGCGACGGAGCAAAATCCACATCGGTTTCACGGGACGTTCTGGTGTCGCAGGGCGCGTCGGCGCTGGCCGATATCCTGATGCGCGCCTGCCTGGAATACCCCCAGCTTGCAGTCGAACTGGCGGCGATCAAGCCGGCCGAGCGGACCGATGGTCCCGAGGTTAAAAGCACGATGGCGATGGCGGGCGACCAGGCCGGCGAGCCTTATATGGTCGGCAGTTGCCAGGCAATGCAGGTTGTTTTCCATGCGATTCGGCGATTTGCATCAACCGACGCGCCGATTCTGGTGACCGGCGAGAGCGGCACCGGCAAGGAACTGGCGGCGCGTGCAATCCATGAACGGTCCCAGTATTCGCGTGGCCCCTTCGTGGCCGTCAATTGCGGCGGCCTCCCGGCCTCTCTGATTGCGTCCGAACTGTTTGGTCATGAAAAGGGCGCCTTCACGGGCGCGCTGTCGCGTCGCATCGGCCGGATTGAGGAAGCCAATAATGGCACCCTGTTCCTGGATGAAATGGGCGATTTGCCGATGGAACTGCAGGCCAATCTGCTGCGGTTCCTGCAGGACAAAACCATTGAACGCGTCGGCAGCAACGCGCATCACCAGATCAACACGCGCATCATCGCGGCCACCAATGTTCAGCTTGAGCAGGCCGTTACCGAGGGGCGGTTCCGCCAGGATCTGTTCTTTCGCCTCGATGTGTTGCGCGTCCATTTGCCGCCGCTACGCGAGCGCGACGGCGATATCGAACTGATGATCAAGTTCTTCCTGAACCAGGCGGCGCGCGAGTTCAACCTGGACTCCCCCCCCATGCTTACCGAAAACTGCCTGACGGCGCTGCGGCATTATTCCTGGCCGGGTAATGTGCGCGAGTTGATCAGCAAAATGCGCCGCGCGGTCATCATGGCCGGAGACCGTCCGTTGGAGATCGAAGATTTCGATCTGAACGGTCCGCCGGCCCATGGTGGGCCGAGCAATGCCATGAATGGAACGGCGCCGTCCTCCACGCCAACAGAGGCGCCGCGGGACGTCCCCAGGGCACGGCTTTCCGATGCCCGCGCCAGGGCGGAAGAGGCCGCGGTTCAGGCGGCGTTGGAAAAATATCACTTCAACGTTACGCGTGCGTCCAAGGAACTCGGGGTTTCGCGCGTGACGATGTACAAATTGATGGACCGTTACAACATTCAGCGTTAGCGCATCGCGCTGTGGGGAAGACGGCCATCGGATAGCGGCGGTGGGCCAATGGCCTTGCCGCCGCTATTTATTCGCGCGATGCTGCGGGTAATGGAATCATACCAATCATGAGCCGGCTTCTCTTGATCTCGCTGGGGCAATTGAATGGCCATATCCTGGAGGCGATGGCGCGCTCGGGCGCGTTCGCCGAAATCCTCGTGGCCGGCCGCGATCCGGCGCGCGGCTTGCGCAAATCCAATCAGGCGCGAATCGGCGCCGCGGTCGAGGGACGCTTTCCAGCCATAAGCTTTGTCGAACTCGACGTAAACGACGCGTCGGCGTCCGCCATTCTTCGCGATACAGCGCCCGATGTCGCCCTCGCCGCACCCAGCATGCTGCCTTGGTGGCGGATTGACAAGTTGAGCGGACCGCGGGCCAAAGCCGCGCAAGCCGTGCCATTCGCCGGCTGGATTGCCTGCCATCTGGGTCCGATGCTGGCGATGCGCCGAGCCTGGGCGAATTCAGGGCTGGCGGCCCCATGGGTCGGCGCGTCCTACCCGGACGTGGTCAATACTATCCTGCACCGTTCCGGGTCCGGGCCAGTCTGTGGCGTCGGCAATGTCGACGAGGTGATCCCGAAAATCCGCTTCGCCGTGGCCGGGAAGACCGGCTGCGACCCGGCGGCTGTTGAGATTCATCTGGTGGCTCAGCATGCGCTGGAATATTTCGTCTACCGAGAGAGCGAAACACCGCCCGCCGAGGCCCCGCCCTTCATGCTGCGCGCGGAACTGGACGGCCGAGACGTCTCGGACATCGCCGCGCGGGCGATATTTGACCCCATGCCCATTCCCTATGAACTGGACTTTAACCTGCTGACGGCGTCTTCCGCCCTCAAACTGCTGCCGGCGCTGGCCGGCCATGGGTTAGTGCATATGCACGTACCGGCCCCGAACGGGCTGCCCGGCGGCTATCCGGTGCGGGTCGAGGCCGGCCGCGTGTCGCTGGATCTGCCCGCCGGCTGGACCGAGGATGTCGCCATTGCCAACAATCTCGCCTCGCTGCCCTGGGACGGGCTTCAGTCGATCGAATCGGATGGAACGGTCGTCTTCACGCGGGCCACGTCGCACGCCCTGTTCGAATTAACCGGCCGGAAATATGAATCGCTGACGCCGGACGGCGCCGAAACCATGGCCACCGCACTGATGGCGGCCGTCAAATAATCGCGCTATGTGAAGAAACTCACAGACGGCGCCGCCGGTTCATGGATAATCGGCCCTGGATGGAGTCGCGAAACACGATATTCGTCCAGCTTGTTTCCTCCCTTGCCCGGCGGTTGGCGTGACGGTGGAGAGACTGGGGAAGCCTCTCAAACGCACTGTCGCCCCGCCGGGCAATTTTTTAAAAAAACCCCACGCGCATCGTTGACATGGGCGGGCAGGAATGATGGACTCATATCCAGTCGTCATGGAAAACAGGATCCGGGGAGAACACCTGATGACCGAATTCGATGAAATTCGCGAGGCCTGCGAAAACCTCTCGACCGAGGGGTTACTACGGTACCTGATCAAGGACCGATACCCCGGCATGACGATTGTGACGGCCTCTTTGAGGGCGCCCAGCATCGTGGTGCTGAAAATGATCGCCGATATCGACCCGGGCACGCCGGTTATGTTCTGCCGCCCGGGTGAGCTGTTCGAGGAAAGCGAGGCGCACCGCGCCGAGATCGTCAAGTTGCTGGGGCTGACCCATGTAACGCAGACCGAGGGCGGCAAGTCCGGCGTGCTGCCAGACACCTCGGACCACTACGAGCGCATGTGGGCGGAATACAAAAGCGGCCTTGGCCGGGTGCATGAGCTGGTCCATCTCAACGACACCATGGTGCATTACGATTGCTGGATCAGCGCGGTCTATCATCTGCCCTCGCCGCAGACGGCGCTGCGCGTCGATATGGAGGGCAGCCTGGTGCGTGTCGATCCGCTGATCGACTGGTCACCCCAGGAGGTACGCACTTTCATGCGCGAGCATGGCCTGCCTTTCCATCCGCGCGCCGGTCGCCGGGTCGATCCGCGCGCCGGCGAAGATACCCCTTGCCCACCGAGCTATCACTTCTGAGCAAATGATTGATCCCGCCATTCTTTCGCCGGAATCGCCTGTAAATATGCAATTTCGGACAGCAAAGGCCGATGGCATCGCAGTTTCGGGGAAGGCCCCGCGGTCCGGCGAACGACGGAACAGTTCAATTGTGATCCGTTGCTGCTGGACATGACGCCGGATTCGCCTAAATAAGGGCATCCGGCGCTGGCACGCGACGGAGAATAAAGAAGGATCGCGCGATGTACGAAGCCATCACCGACGGCATCAAGGTTACCGTCCGCCCAATGTTCCTGGAGGAACAGTCGGAACCGGTTGAGGACCACTATGTCTGGGCCTATCACGTAACCATTGAAAATCTGAGCGAACGGACGGTTCAGCTGGTGAACCGCTACTGGCGCATCACCGACGCGAAAGGCATCGTCCAGGAAGTGCGCGGCCCCGGCGTCGTCGGCGAACAACCGGTGCTGGAGCCAGGCGAGGCCTTCGAATATACCAGCGGCACGCCACTGACCACGCCATCGGGCGTGATGATGGGCGCCTATGAAATGGAAGACCCCGACGGCGCCATGTTCGACGTAACCGTCCCCGCCTTCTCCCTCGACAGCCCGCACGAAGCGGCGCGGATGAACTGAGAATCAGATGACAGATGTCAGGGATCGGAATGAGAGCCTTTGATACCCGACACCTGATCCCTGACACCTGAAACCGAAGAGAAACCCATCATGCCGTCCGATACCGTAGCCAAACCCGACACCGCCCCGGCGCAGCCTCAAGCCCGCCCCTCCCAGGAGGAGGCCGAAGCCGCCGTTCGCACGCTGATCCGCTGGGTTGGCGACGATCCGGCGCGCGAGGGGCTGCTGGATACGCCGTCCCGCGTGACCCGCGCCTGGCGCGAGTTCGGCGCCGGTTACGAACAGGCCCCCAAGGAAATCCTGGCCCGCACCTTCGAGGAGATCGCCGGCTATGACGAGATGGTCGTGCTGCGCGACATCGGCTTCGAAAGCCATTGCGAGCACCACATGCTGCCCATCATCGGTCGCGCCCATGTGGCCTATCTGCCGCGCAACCGCGTGGTGGGGATCAGCAAGCTGGCCCGCATCGTCGAGGCGTTCTCCAAACGGCTGCAGATCCAGGAAAAAATGACCGCCGAAATCGCCGACACCATCCAGGAAGTCCTCGACCCCTACGGCGTCGCCGTGGTCGTGGACGCCGCCCACCACTGCATGACAACCCGCGGCGTCCACCGCGAGGGCGTAAACATGGTAACCAGCCGAATGCTGGGCGCCTTCAGAAACAGCGCCAACACGCGCCGCGAGTTCCTGGCGATGATCAAGGGCGGCGGTAGCTGAGGGGCGGGGCGGCGCGGCCGTTTCTTCCCTACCCCTTCCTCATCCTGGAGACCTTTGCGAGGGTACGCGTTGAAGGCGCGGATGCCATTGCTTCCACTCCATTCTTTCCACGCACGCCTCATCCTGAGCCTGTCGAAGGATGCGTTCGAGGGTGGCCGCAACTGGCGAAAATGTCATGAAAATAGGGCTTTTTGGCGCCTGTGTCTTCCCTCTTTGGCACATCCTTCGACAGGCTCAGGATGAGGAGCGTGTGTAGAGAGAGAGCGGAAAAGGCGGCGGCGAATTCGTCCGCACGCACCCGCGCAAAGGTCTCCATCCCGAGCCTGTCGACGGATGGCCACGGGATAAGGCCCCGGATTTCACATCCGGGGCCTGTGGCGCCGGGCGGTCCCTCGGTGAGTAGCCCGCGATCAGGTCATTTCGGTAAAACGGGCCACCATTCGCCGTGGCTGACATTGCCTTGGGCCTTTCCTTGCCAGGGCGTAAGGCCCTCAAAATCGAGGACCTTCAGGCGCATTTCCCTTCGGTATTCCTCTGTCGGGCAGATTTCGCTCGGCGGGTATATGTCATCGGCCCCGGTCCGCTCGACGACAAAATCGAACTCGGCGGTAATGTGGTTGCGGCCATCGCGCAGCAAACGGACCGTTCCCTCGCGAACAAGCCCCATACAGGCAAGATCGGGCCATGCCAGGGAATTCCGGGATTCCACGGCGTAGGCTTGATCCTTGCCGGTCGGGCCCAGCGCGATGACCGTCTCTCCTTGCGGCACCGGCCCGGGCAAGAAAATTGTCAGCTTGAACAAATGCTCGTCGTCTATTCCTCTGGGTATATCGTAGGCATAGCGCCACCCAATGACCGTGCCCTCGCCGGGCGCAATGCGGTGAATGCGGTGGACCCGTTCGCTGCCCGGCTCAAACAGTTTGCGCTTCGGCACGATGCCGCGCAGCCAGTCATGAAGCACCGGCTCCGCCGCGACAGCGTTCTCGACGAGGAAATACTGGTCATCCAGTATCGCGGACCGCTCGCCGGTCGCGTTAACGCCGCCAAGAGGAAACATCACAACAAAGACCGCGCATAGAAACAATATCAGGCCCAGCAGCCATCCAACGCTCGATCTCATTAATCTACCCTCTAAGCCGATGGCAAAATCAGTTGCAGTATAGCCATGCGGATGCCACCATGGATACGATCTTCAAGGCCACGTACCGCAAGCAGGATATGGCAAAGGCTGTTTTCACCACCAAGGTCGAACCGACCTACGACGACCTGCCGGAATTCCGCTATCACTTCCCGCGGAGCTACCTGCGGCAGGCCGAGGCGGCGATTGGCGATTGGGCCGTCTATTACGAACCGCGCCGAAGCAGCGGCGAGTTGAGCAGTCGCGGTGGCCGGCAGGCTTATTTCGCTACGGCGCGCGTCGATGCGATAGAGCCGGACCCGAACCGGCCGGACCATTTCTACGCTTTCGTGTCCGATTATCTGGAATTCGACCAGCCTGTTCCGTTTCACGAGACCGACTTCTATTACGAGAGCGCCTTGCAGCGCGAGGATGGCGAAACCAACAGGGGCGCCTTCGGCCGCGCGGTGCGCAATGTGCCGGACCGGGAGTACGACCTGATCTTGCGGGCCGGCTTTGCGGAAATCCTCCAGCCACCCGCGAACCCGGCACAGCTTGAATATGGGATGGCCGAAGAGCAGGAGACATTCGAGCGCCCCATCGTCGAACGGCTCGTCGCGCGGCCATTTCGCGACGCCGCCTTCGCCACTGCGGTAAAGGCCGCCTACGAAAATACTTGCGCCGTAACCGGCCTTAAGATCATCAATGGCGGCGGGCGTCCCGAGGTGCAGGCGGCCCATATCCGTCCCGTCGCATCCGCCGGCCCCGATTCGGTGCGCAACGGGTTGGCGTTGTCCGGGACCGTCCATTGGATGTTCGACAGAGGGTTGATTTCCCTCGACGAGGATTACGCCATCCTGATGGCCAAGGACCGCGTGCCGGAACCCATTCACCGGCTCATCAATCCGAACCTCAAGCTGCGCCTGCCCGTGCGCCCCGAATTTCGCCCGCATCCGCAGTTTCTCGAATATCACCGCGAGCATGTGTTCAAGGGTTAAAGCTATCACTCAGCGAAGCGGGGGGCTCCATCCCGTTTCCTCTCCCATCACTTACTAAGCATACCTACCAACGCTACCCCGTTTAACCGGATTCCAGTTCATTTTTTCGCCCACCGACCGCCCAAAAACCGCGGAAACCGTCTGTGCATGGGGTTGTTTTGCGGTTTTTGGGTCGGCGCGCACCGCATCGGGCATCCGGCATCCGCCTTCCGGGCTGGACATTCGGCCTCAAATCGCCGAATCTCCCGCCCCAACGGGTAGCAACCACCGAGAGCCCTCTCCTTGATCGATTTCCGCCCCATTCTTTTCATTGTCGGCATTCTGCTGTCGACGCTGGCGCTGGCGATGACCTTGCCGGCGCTGGCGGACCTGGTGGTGGGCCATTCGGACTGGCGGGTGTTCGCCTCGGCCGCGACACTGACGCTGTTTATCGGGATTGCGCTGATCCTCTCTACGCGCTCGTCTACCCGGCACATCAATCTGCGCCAGGCCTTCGTGCTGACCGCGCTGTGTTGGCTTGTGATCCCCACCTTCGGGGCCCTGCCCTTCGCCTTCTCGGGCTTGAACATGCACTACCCCGACGCCTTTTTCGAGGCCATGTCGGGGGTCACCACCACGGGCTCCACGGTCATCGTCGGGCTGGACCAGGCGGCACCGGGCATATTGTTGTGGCGGGCGCTGCTGCAATGGCTGGGCGGTATCGGCATCATCGCCATGGCGATCACCGTGCTGCCGCTGCTGCAGGTCGGTGGCATGCAGTTGTTCCGCATGGAAAGCAGTGACAAGTCGGAAAAGGCGATGCCGCGCACCGCCCAGATCGCCGGCTGGACCGGGGTGATCTATCTGGGGCTGACCCTTCTCTGCGCCACCCTATACTGGACCGCGGGCATGAGCGGCTTCGACGCCGTCGCCCATGCCATGACTACCATCGCCACCGGTGGCTTTTCCACTCACGACACCTCGTTCGGCTTCTTCGGCAGCGCCTGGATCGATACGATCGCGATAATCTTCATGCTGCTCGGCAGCCTGCCCTTCGTTTTATATCTGCGCGCGATCCGCGGCGCCCTGGGCAGTCTGTGGCGCGACGAACAGGTCAGGCTGTTCCTGGCCATCGTCGCCATCGCGGTGGCGGTGATGACGCTCTACCTTCATCTGAAGAACGGGGTCGAGGCATTGAACGCGCTGCGGCTTGCCGCTTTCAATGTGGTGTCGGTTATCACCGGCACCGGATACGCCACCACCGATTTCGGCCTGTGGGGCGGGTTCGCGGTGGCGACGCTGTTCTGCATGATGTTCATCGGCGGCTGCGCCGGATCGACGACCTGCGGGCTGAAGGTGTTCCGCTTCCAGGTGCTCTACGCCGCGGCCAATATCCAGCTCCGCCGGCTGCTGCAGCCCAACGGCGTTTTCATTCCCTACTACAACCGCAAACCGATCAGCGAGGATGTGCTGGCCTCGGTTATGGCCTTCTTCTTTCTGTTCATCCTGTGCTGGGCGGCGCTGGCGATCGGGCTGGGCTTCACCGGGCTGGACTTCCTGTCCGCGGCCTCGGGCGCGGCCTCGGCAATCGCCAATGTGGGGCCGGGACTGGGCGATATGATCGGCCCGGCCGGCAATTTCGCCGAGGTCCCGATTGCCGCGAAATGGATGCTGTCTTTCGGGATGCTGCTGGGAAGGCTGGAACTATTCACCATCCTGGTGTTGATAATGCCGAGCTTCTGGCGGGCATAATTCAGATGACAGGGATCAGGTATCAGAAGACCGAAACCTAACCCCAGCCTGATACCTGATCCCCGGCACTTGATTCCTGATCCCTGTCCGCTGTCATCTGATCGTAGATCGCGCTGGGGTCCTTAATCGCGGGCAGGCGGATTTCCAGCATGGGCTTACCGCTCTCGATACAGTTGGCCAGCGACAGGGCCAATTCCTCCAGCCCCATGCGGACCTGCATCAGTCCGCGCCGGCCGCGCATCGGGGCCGTGAAAAGGCGGGCGATCCTGGCCCGCGCCGCCTCGTCCAGCTTGCGCTGGCCGGTGGCGATCAACAGCGCCGCCGCCAGATCGACGACCGGGCGGTAGGGTAGCATCAGATCGTCGATCAACCCGCCCTTGCCGCGGCCGGAGCCAAGACCGATGGAAGGGTGCAGGGCGGCCTTGTGTACCGCTCGGGTCGCCTCGACCCGCAGCATGGTACGGGCGAAATTGATCACCGCGTTGCCGTCTTCCTTCAACGGGTCGCGACGAAAGCCTGGGCCGGCCAGCCAGGACCAGTAATGGCGATCGATCTGCTTTGCGACATCGGCCTGTTTCCTGTCACGACTCATCCGGCTGGAACCAACTGTCGGCTTGCTCGCCTTGCGCAGCGACTTTAACGCATTGCCCTTGCCCATCGCCCCAAGCACCGCCTCGCGCTGGTCGTCGCGCGCCTTGGCAAGGCCGCGCAGAAGATGCCGCGCGAAGGGACCGTCCATCTCCATCTGGGCGCGGATTCGGCCGGGCCAACGGCGTCCCGACATCGGCCAGGACAGCATCCGCGACCGGTAATTGGGTTCGCACACGACGATGCCGGCGCCACGTTCGGAAAGGGCCGCCAGCGCCGATCCCGACCAGGACAGGCCAGGGCGCCAGACGACCATGCCGGCGATTTCGAGAATCGGGATACGCTCGATTACGCCCTCATCGCCGGCAATCGCGATATTACCCTGGGCGAAGGATACGGAACGCCCCGTCTCGCCGATCTCGACGATTCGGGCCTCCGACGGGGCCGGCAGTAGCGCTTCCTGTTCCATTAGGGCCTTTTAAATTCAATGCGGCCGCCACGCGGCGCGCTGCAACATAAAGCACTCCCGGCCCCTAAAGCCGGGTTAACGGCAGGCGCTAAATTTCGCTCGTCCGGGAATACCGGGGTGAGGCAATAAAAAGGGCGGGCCCGCGGGTCCGCCCTTTTCTCCGGTTGTCAGTATCCGGTCACTTCTTGAAACTTTTCAGATATTTGCCGATCTGGCGTTCCATGTGTTCGTCGAAGTTGTTCATGGTGTCGTAGGTCAGCTTGTACCAGATACCCTCACGCTCATTAACCGTCGCATCCTCGGCGACCGACGTTTTTTTCGTGACGCGCGCTTCCGCGGTGGCCTTGCGCGATCCCACCGGCTCCACCGCCTCGATGGACATTTCGATTATGACTTCGTAACTCTGCGCCTGGTCCTTGGTCAGAAGGCCGGTGACCCCCTCGGTACGTACCAGTTCGTTTTCGACGGCGCTGGATTCGACGATGGTGACGGTTGCCGTGCCACTGCTGCCCACGGCGCGCAGGCGATCCTCGGCCCAATTGCGGGCGGCGCGGCTTGGCGATACCGGAAACTGCTCACCCACATGGGGCAGCTTCAGTGGTTCCTCGTAGGGTGTTTTGATAATGATTTCCGCTACATTCAATTCGATCGGGGGTACATTCGAAAACCTGATATCGTCATATTTTACCTTACCCGGCGGCGTACAGGCTGCCAGACCCAAGGCCACGGCCGGAAAAACAATAAACTTTATAAAACGACTCATTTTCAAGCCTCCTTGGCAAATGCCATGAATATTCGGGCGCGACCATAACGCGCCATGCCTTGTTCTATCAAGTCTCGTAGAAACCCGCGATCTCACTCTCATCGAAATTCTGGATCGTGCTGCAGAACTGGCAGGTCACCGCAATATTGCCGTCAACGACAAAATCCTCGACCTCCAGGCGTGGCAGCGAGGCCAGGATGCGGGCGGCCCGTTCGCGCGAACAACGGCAGCCAAAGGCCAGCGACTGCTGCTCGAATACCCGCACGCCGTCTTCATGAAAAAGCCGGAACAACAAGTCGGTGGGGGCCAGCGCCGGGTCGAGCAGTTCGGCGGCGGTCACGCTGCTCATCAGGATAACCGAGCGGCGCCAGGCCTCGTCACGCTCCTCGAGAGCGACGATTGCCTCCTGGTCGGGCAACCGCTGCAGCATCATCGCGCCGGCGCGCCACTGGCCGACATCGTTTTGCCCGGCCGTGACCTGGATCGCCGCCGCGAATTGTTCCGACTGGCGGAAATAGTGGTCGATACATTCGGTCAGGCTATCGCCGATCAACTCAACGATGCCCTGGTAGCGTTCGGTATGTTCGCCCTGATCAACGGTGAAAGCCAGATAGCCCTTGCCGACCAGGCTACTCACCGGTGCGGCGGCGATTTCGTTAGCGGGCGGCAGGTCGCCGGAGACCTCCGCATAACCACGGATCGCGCCGGCGCTGGTGACGTCGGTCACCAGCATTCGGATCGGTCCGTCACCCTTGAGCTGAAGCGTGAAGATGCCGTCATATTTCAAGGCAGCCGATAACGTGGCCGCCAGCGCCAGTGCCTCGGCCAGAAGCGCCGCCACCGGCGGCGGATAATCGTGGCGTTTCAGGATCGTATCGACTGCGTCGCCCAGCCGGACCAACCGCCCGCGCAGGCCCGGCGCCTCGATCTGGAAAGGCAGGACGATGTCGTCGGCGCGCGAACCTTCAGGGCGGCGGGAGCCGGGATGCT
>CBFDDT010000104.1:0-13095 GCA_965603635.1 uncultured bacterium
TGGCTCCGCCGGACCTCGAGCGCGAATTCGGCATGACCGGCGGCCACTGGCATCACGGGGACCTGGCTGTGGATCAGATGCTGATGCTGCGCCCGGTCCCGGGTTTTGCACAATATGCCTCGCCGGTTCCGGGGCTTTATCTCTGTGGCGCCGGCACGCATCCCGGCGGCGGCGTAACGGGCGCGGCCGGCATGAATGCGGCTCGACGGATACTGTCGATGGAGGCGAAACCATGACCGATCAAGCACTCGCGCCATACAAGGCCCCCCTGCTGACCACACCGTTCCATGCGCGGCAGGCGCCGCTCGCCCTGGCCAACGATTGGCTGGCCTGGGGCGGTTATACGACGGTCAATTGCTTTTCCGAGGTCGTGACGGAGTATTTCGCGATTCGCAATTCCGCGACCCTGTACGATATATCGCCCATGCGGAAATACCGCATCGCCGGGCCGGACGCAGTAGCCTTCATGAACCGGTTGCTGACCCGCGACGCCGCCAAAATCAGGCCGGGACGCGCCGGCTACGCCGTTTGGTGCGACGATGGCGGCAAGGTCATCGACGACGGCACGGTCTTTCGCCTCGCCGAGACCGAATACCGGCTGAATTCCCAGGAACACCAGCAATGCTGGCTGGAGGACTCAGGCTTGGGATTCGATGTGGTTGTTGAGGATGTCAGCGAAAATATTGCCGGGTTGGCACTGCAGGGCCCGCTATCCTGCGCCGTCCTGAAACAATTGGGGCTGGACGGCGTCGCCGAAATGAAGCCCTTCGATATCGCCGAATTTGCCTTCGAGGGCGGCGGACTGACCGTCACCCGCACCGGCTTTACCGGGGATCTGGGATATGAACTGTGGGTCGCGCCCGACCTGGCGGAGACCCTATGGGACCAGTTAATGGCGATGGGCAGCCTGTACCGGGTGGTGCCCGTGGGCTCCAAGGCGGTTGATATGGCGCGCATCGAGGCCGGCTTCATCCAGACCAATACCGACTTCATGGCCGCCGAAACCGTTGCCCATATCAGCCGCCGCCGGTCTCCGTTCGAGCTGGGGCTGGACTGGCTGGTCGATTTCGACAAGGGCCATTTCAACGGCCGCCGCGCCCTGCTGGACGAACATGAGACCGGGCCGCGCTATCGCATTGTCGGTTTGGATATAGAGGGCAGCAAGCCTGCCCAGAGTGCGCTGATCTATCATGGGCGCGCCCGCCAGGTCGGTTTCGTCACTTCGGCCATCTGGTCGCCCACCGCCAAACGCAACATCGCCATTGCCACGCTGGACGCCGCATACGCGGACAAAACCGAGGGGCTGTGGGCCGAAATCTATGTTAACAAGGAACTGAAATGGGACAAGACGACCGCGCGCTGCCGCATCGTCGAGCGCCCGTTCTATAATCCGCCGCGCCGCCGGGCGACACCCGCGCTGGATTTCTGACGTTGCCCGCGATTGAGGAGTAAAAAACATGCGCACCAACCTGACGTTCGACACAGAAAAACTGCAGGAACAGGACCGCCACTGGGTTCATCCGTGGGAGGACCTGAAGGCATTGCCCAAGGCAGAGCGGACGATCATCGCGCAAGCCGAGGGCATCTACCTGCATGACAGCGACGGCAACAAACTGATCGACGGGCCGGCCGGCATGTGGTGCGTCAATATCGGCCATGGCCGCGAGGAAATGGCCCAGGCAATCTCCGAACAAGTCATGCGCATGCCCTATTACAGTCCCTGGAGCCTGGGCAACGTACCGGCGGCGGAACTGGCGGAGAAGCTCACGGAACTGACGCCGGGCGATCTGAATCACGTGTTCTTCACCACCGGCGGCTCGACCTCGGTGGACTCCGCCCTGCGCTTCATGATGTACTTCAATAACTGCCTGGGGCGCCCGGAAAAGAAACATATAATCTCCCGCGCAGATGCCTATCACGGCAGCACTTATCTGGGAGCGTCCTGTTCCGGCAAGGCACGGGATAAAAACCTGATGGATTTCGAGACCGGGCTGGTTCACCTGTTGCCGACGGTTCATCCCTATCGCCGCCCCGAGGGCATGAGCATCGAGGCATTCTGCGATGAAAAGGTCGCGGACCTGGAGAACAAGATCCTGGAATTGGGGCCGGACAAGGTCGGCGCCTTCATTGCCGAGCCGATCCTGGCTTCGGGCGGCGTCATCATCCCGCCGCCCGGCTATCACCGGCGCACGCTGGAGGTCTGCCGGAAATACGATGTGCTCTACATCTCGGACGAGGTGGTGACCGGATTCGGGCGGTTGGGTCACTGGTTCGCCTCCGAGGACGTATACGACATCGTTCCCGATATCATCCTGTCGGCCAAGGGAATAACGTCGGGCTATGTGCCGCTGGGCGCCGTCTTCATTTCGGACCGGCTGATCGAGATGCTGACAAGCAAGGAGGCCAGCACCGGCTATTTCGCAAGCGGGTTCACCTATTCCGGCCATCCGGTCGCGGCGGCCGCGGCCCTGAAAAACATCGAAATTATCGAGCGCGATGGCATTCTGGAGAATGTCCGCGAGGTTGCCCCCTACTTCCAGGCGCGCATGAAGGAGCTGGAAGAGATCGAAATGGTCGGCGAAGTGCGTGGCGAGGGCATGATGGCCTGCGTCGAATGCGTCAACAGCAAGGAAACCAAGGACCCGCTCACCCTGGACTATGAAGTTGGCTCGCGGATCGACCGCCATTGCCAGGAAAATGGCTTGATCGTGCGCCCGATCGTCAATATGTGCGTAATGTCGCCGCCGCTGATCATCACTCGGGCGCAGGTCGACGAAATAGTGGATATCCTGCGCAACGGCATTAAGGAATCCATGGAAGATCTGCACAACGAGGGGCTCTGGCAGGGTTGAGAGTAGTCCCCTCACCCCCAGGGAAACGAGTTTCTCGGCGGTAATTCTCCGCGCCCGCCCAATGCCTCGGCAATGCGGATGCCCTCGTTCCATTTGGCCATGCGTTCGGAACGGGCGAAGGAGCCCACCTTCAGCATCGGCGCGCCCCACCCCACCGCCAGATGGACGATGGTGATATCCTCGGTCTCGCCGGAACGGGCCGAGACCACATTCGTCCAGCCGGCCTGGCTGGCCGCGTCCAGCGCGGCCTTTGCCTCGCTCAGAGTGCCGGCCTGGTTGGGTTTGACCAGTAGCCCGTTGCAGGCGCCCTGGGCCGCCATCTCGCGCACGCGGCCCGCGTTGGTTACCAGCAGATCGTCGCCAATGACCAGCACGCGGTCGCCGACGGCTTGCGTGAAGCGCCTGAAGCCCTCGACATCGTCCTCGCCCACGGGGTCTTCGACGGCCACAATGGGATAGCGTGCAACCCAGCCAACCAGCATGTCGACCAGCCCGTAGCTGTCCAGTTCCCGTTCCTCAAGTCCCAGCCGGTAGCGCCCGCCCTCGCCGAACTCCGAAGCCGCGATATCCAGCGAGATCGCCATATCCTCGCCGGGGCGCAGGCCGGCACGCTCGATCGCGCGCACCAGAATTTCCAGTCCTTCCTCGTTGGAATCGAAGGCGGGCCAGAATCCGCCCTCGTCGGCGACCCCCTGCAGTCTGCCCTCCCCGGCCATGATTTCGCCGGCGGCGCGATAGACCTCCGCCGTCCAGTCCAGCGCCTCGACATAGTCCCCTGCCCCCACCGCGATCACCATGAAGTCCTGAATATCGACTCTGCGACCGGCATGAGCGCCGCCGCCGAGTATCTGTATCTCAGGAATCGGAATTGGCGGGTTTTGGTCTACTAGTAGATAGTTCCAAAGCGAAACATCATTTGCCGCGGCCGCCGAATGGGCAACCGCCATGGAAACGGCGACCGTGGCGTTGGCGCCAAGGCGCGACTTGTCGGACGAACCGTCGAGCGCCACCATGGCGGCGTCGACCGCGGCCTGATCGCAGGCATCCATGCCGATCAGGCAATCGGAAATTTCGCCCCCGACCGAATCGACCGCTCGAGTAACGTCAAAGCCGCCGAACGCCGCCCCGCCATCGCGCAGATCAACTGCCTCTCCCGATCCGGTGGATGCGCCCGCCGGCGCAATCGCCCGGCCGACCGCACCGCCCGCCAGCCGCACCTCGGCCTCCACTGTCGGGCGCCCCCGTGAATCCCATAGCCTGCGGCCAATAACCTGCTTAATCGCGGTCTTGTTCAATGTCCCAACTCCTCTTTCCACGCATCCAGAACCTCTTCCAGACGGTCCACCGGACGCAGCAGCAACTCGCGGGCGACCCGGCGTACCCTGTCGCGGTCCGCCTCTTGCGTGACGTACTCCACCGGCGATTTGCCGTCGATGCGGCACAGGAAGAGGCCCGGCAACAGGCTGGCCACGCGGGCCTCGGCCGCCGCCGGCGGCTCCCAGCTTACCTGATCGAGCCAGGCAGGCGCCATGGCGCCATAGCATTCGTGGAACAATTCGCGTGCCTCTATATTCCACAGCGATTTCAACAACATATGATTTAAGCAGAATGCGATGTCGAATACCGGATCGCCATACCATGCGCATTCGGCATCGAGGAAAACCGGGCCTTTCGGCCCAATCATGATGTTCTTCGGGCTGACATCGCCATGCACCAGCGCATGCTTTTCACCCGCCGTGCGCCGCGACAATCCGAACAGGATGTCCCGCAGATCCGGATGGCGCGCCGCCGTGGCCTCCAGATAAGGTTCCAGCCGGATAGCATGAAAAATCTCGTCGGTCGGAAAGGCCGCCGCGATCTCTTGATTGCCGGCGGTTGCCGCATGGATATGGCCGATCCGCCGGCCAACCTCTGCCGCCGTGGCGGGATCCGCGCGGCCTTGCCGCAACGCGTCTTTCCACGGGAAATGCGTCGCCGGATCGAGGTAAGGCATCGCGAAAAAACCGGCTTGCGCATCGCTGGCCAATACCTCCGGCGCGGCGTCCGGTTCGATCGCGCGCGCCGTCTCCATCCAGGCCACCTCATAGGCATTGCGTTCCACCGGCGCCCGCCAGTCCATCTCGACTCTCAGTTTCGCGAGGGCGCGTTTGATGCAGATCGGGCCAGCGGGCAGATCGATGCGCCATATATCGGAGGAAACTCCGCCCGGCAACGCCTCGAACGGCGGCAAGCCATCGCCTTGCCACAGGCCCAGCCTGGACAATGCCTCTTTCAGGAAAACTTGTTCGTCCATGGGTCCGCGGACCGTTTCAGGTTTCCTTGAACTTGCGCATCAGCCGTTCATGCACCTTGGGCGGCACGAACTGGGCCACGTCACCGCCCAAACGACCGATCTCCTTGACGAAACGAGAGGAAATGAACTGGTTGCGGTCGGACGACATCAGGAAGACGGTTTCCACCTGGTCGTTGAGCCGACGGTTCATGGCCGCCATCTGGAACTCGTACTCGAAGTCGGATACCGCGCGCAGGCCACGCACAATAACGGATGCGCCGGCATCGGCCACGAAATGCATCAGCAGATTGTCGAAGGCGCGCACCTCGATAACGGATTGCGTCTCGCGCGGCAGCACTTCCAGCCCTTCGCGCACCAGTTCGACACGCTCTTCGGCATTGAACAAGGGCACCTTGTCGGCATTGTTGGCCACCGCAACAATCAACTTGTCCACGAGGTGTAGTGCCGAGCGGGCGATAACGTCCACATGCCCCACGGTGATGGGGTCGAAAGTGCCCGGATATACGCCGGTTCTGGGATGACTGCTCATGTTAATTCGGTTCTTTTGCTGCCATGTCGCTTAATTATGGGCGATTTCAGCTTTCGTCTTCACCGTCACCGTCGCCATTTTCATCTTCAACGATATCCTCACCCTCTTCACCCTCTTCACCCTCCTCGCCGTCATCGCTCAACCGGGCCACGGAGACCACGCGCTCGTCACTGTCCACGCGGAACAGGGTGACGCCCTGGGTCTTGCGGCCGGCGATGCGCACGTCGTTGATCGGGCAGCGGATCAGCTTGCCGGCATCGGTGACCAGCATGATCTGGTCGGTCGACTCCACCGGGAAGGCCGCGACCACGGGGCCGTTGCGGTCGGTCATCTCGATATTGGCGATGCCCTTGCCGCCGCGTCCGGTAATCCGGTACTCGTAGGCCGAGGAACGCTTGCCGAAGCCGTTTTCGGTTACCGCCAGGATGAACTCCTCGCTTTCGGCCAATTTACCGAACTCGGTGGGTGACAGTTCCGCCGGAGACGGCTCTGTCCCGCCATCCTCGTCAGCCGAACGCCTGAGCGCCGCGGCGGCGCGCAGATAATCCTGACGCACTTCCATGTCGATCTCGGCGTGATGCAGGATGGTCATCGATATGACCTCGTCGTCCTTGGCCAGCCTGATCCCGCGCACGCCCGTGGAGGTCCGGCCACTGAACACGCGAACATCGGGAACCTTGAACCGGATGCACATGCCCAGCCGGGTCGACAACAACACGTCGTTATCCTTGTCGCAGGTCCGCACATTGACCAGCCTGTCTCCTTCGTCGAGCTTCATGGCAATCTTGCCATTCGACTTGATATTCACGAAGTCCGACAACAGGTTACGGCGAACATTTCCCCTGGTCGTTGAGAACATGACATTGAGGTTGCCCCAGCTTTCCTCGTCCTCGGGCAGGAGCATTACGGTCGATATCGTCTCGCCCTCGTCCAGCGGCAGCAGATTGACCATCGCCTTGCCACGCGCCTGGGGGCTGCCCATGGGCAGGCGGTAAACCTTCATCTGGTAGACCATGCCGGTCGTCGAAAAGAACAGGATCGGCGTGTGAGTCGAGGCGACGAAGACCTCGCTGACAAAATCCTCTTCGCGGGTGCTCATGCCCGACCGGCCCTTGCCGCCGCGGCGCTGCGCCCGATACATCGACAGCGGCACGCGCTTGATATAGCCGCCATAGGTGACGGTGACGACCATGTCCTCGCGCTGGATCAGGTCCTCGATGTCATGTTCGAATTCGGCCTCTTCCAGCGAGGTGCGGCGGTCGTCCGCGAACCTGTCGCGTACATCCCGCAGCTCACCGCGCATGACCTCGATCAGCCTCTCGCGGGACTGAAGAATTTCTATGTAACCCCTTATTTTTTCTGAAAGTTCCTCGGTCTCCGCCACCAGCTTGTTGCGCTCCAGCCCGGTCAGGCGCTGTAGCCGTAATTCAAGGATCGCGCGGGCCTGGATTTCCGACAGGCGGTACATGCCATCGATGATTTCATGGCCCGGATCATCGATCAGGCGGATGAAGGGTTCCACATCGCCGGCCGGCCAGTCACGGCCCATCAGCCCCTCGCGCGCGGTTGCCGGGTCGGGCGCGGCGCGGATCAGCGCGATTACCGGGTCGATATTGGTGATCGCCACCAACAGCCCGGCCAACACATGGGCCCGTTCGCGCGCCTTGCGCAGCTCAAAGGCCGTGCGGCGCGTGATGACCTGTTCGCGGAACGCCACAAAGGCGACGATGAACTGTTTGAGATCAAGCTGTTCCGGCCGGCCGTTGTTGAGCGCCAGCGCATTCACACCGAAGGAGGATTGCAGCGGCGTATGGCGGAAAAGCTGGGCCAGCACCACTTCGGCCATGGCGTCGCGCTTCAACTCGACGACCACGCGCACGCCGTCGCGGTCGGATTCGTCGCGCAGGTCGGAGATACCCTCGACGATCTTTTCGCGCACGACTTCGGCGATCCGCTGCACCAGCCGGGCCTTGTTGACCTGGTATGGCATTTCGGTGGCGATGATGGCCTGGCGGCCCGTCGAGACATCCTCGAAATGGGTGCGCGCCCGCATGACAACGGAACCGCGGCCCGTATGATAGGCGCTGCGAATGCCCGACTTGCCAAGAATCAGCCCGCCGGTGGGGAAGTCCGGCCCCTGCACAAACTCCATCAACCCGTCGATGGAAATGTCGCGGTTCTCGATATAGGCCATGCAGGCGTCTATCACCTCGCCCAGATTATGGGGCGGGATGTTGGTCGCCATGCCTACCGCAATGCCGCCGGCGCCGTTGACCAGCAAGTTCGGCAAGGTCGCGGGCAGGACCGAGGGCTCCTGCTGGCTGTTGTCGTAGTTGGGCTGGAAATCGACGGTATCGCGGTCGATATCCTCGAGAATCGATTCGGCCGCCTTGGTCAGGCGCGCCTCGGTATATCGGTAGGCGGCCGGCGGGTCGCCGTCCATCGAACCGAAATTGCCCTGGCCGTCGACCAGCATCAGCCGCATGGAGAAGTCCTGCGCCATGCGCACCATGGCGTCGTAGATCGACTGATCGCCATGGGGATGCCAGCTACCGATCACGTCACCGACGATGCGCGCCGATTTCTTGTAGGATTTGTCGGAGGTATATCCGCCCTGCTTCATGGCGAACAGAATGCGTCGATGCACCGGTTTCAGCCCGTCGCGGACATCGGGCAGCGCCCGACTCACGATCACGCTCATGGCGTAATCGAGGTAAGAGCGTTTCATCTCCTCTTCGATGGTAATATGGGGAACTGTCGAAGGGTCTTGGGGCGTCGTTTCGTCGGTGCTCAAGGTCTGGCGATTCGGTTATTTTACGGGAACACGAAACCTAGCCTTTATTGCGCCTGCGAACAACAAAATATAGCGATTCCAGCAAGTTTTCGGGCCCTTTCGATTCAGCCCGTGATCGCCGGCATTTCCCGCTTGAACGGAACCCCTTCGACCGGCGCCTCATCCAGCCCGCGGGCAGCCTTGTGACCGGCATAGACGGCGGCCGCGATGGTCGAGGGCGCAAGGCAGTCGCCGATGGCCAGAACCGACTTGATCCCAGCCGAGTCCAGCGCTGAGCAATCGGCTACAAGCGATTGATATAACGCGTTGTTGGGGATCAACGATGTCACCGGCACGACGGTATCGCACTCAATGTCGCGGGTCCGCCCGGTAAAGACGCAAGCCAACGTCGCCGCGCCGGATCGCAGCCCGGCGATGCCATGCCGCTGAACGATTTCGACCCCCAGTTCCAGCAGCCTGGTCTGGATGCGCCCCTGTTCCATGGTGTTATGGGTCCAGTTGGAAACGTCGGCCGCCGGCGTCACCAGGGTCACCGCATGGCCTTCCAGCCGCAGTTTCTCGGCCAACACGCCGCCCATGTAATAGTGATCGTCGTCGAATACCAGCACCCGGCCCTGGGCCGCCTTGCCCGCCATGATATCGTTGGGCGTCAGGATATTGGCGCCGTCATGGCCGGGGATCGGTTCGCGATGCTTGCGCCCTACCCCGTCGCCGCGCCAGCGCGCGCCGGTCGCCAGGATCACCTGCTGAAAGCCGAATTCGCGGATCTGATCGGCATTCAGCCGGCTGTCCAGATAGATCGTGACGTTGGTCATGTTGTTGATCTGCTGCAGGCGGTGGTCGCGCACCCGCGCCCAGGCGGCCAGCCCGGGCAGTTGGGATTCCAGCGTGACGCGCCCGCCGGGCTGCGTCGTGGCCTCGGCCAGGGCCACCGTATAGCCGCGCTGGCCCAGCGCGCGCGCCGCCTCCAGCCCGGCCGGCCCGGCCCCGACGATAAGCACCGAATCGTCGGATTTCTTCACCTGGATGCGCTCGGGATGCCAGTCACGGCGCCATTCCTCGCCCATGGTGGGGTTCTGAGTACAGCGGATCGGCGTTATGGTGGAATCGCCCGATACGCAAATATTGCAGCCGATGCATTCGCGGATGTCCTCCATCCGGCCTTCCTCGATCTTTTTCGGCAGGAAGGGATCGGCGATCGACGGCCGCGCCGCGCCGATGAAGTCGACAATGCCCTTGTTCACCATCGAAACCATCAGGTCGGGCGAGGTAAAGCGCCCCACGGCGACCACCGGCTTGCTGGTCATCTGCTTGACGAACGCGATGTAGTCGGTCTGCGAGCCTTCCGGCGAAAAACGCGAGGTCGTGGAATCGTTGGACCAGTCGGCGACATTGACGTCCCAAAGGTCGGGCAGTTCCCCCAGCATCTCGATGACGGCCTTGCCCTCCTCCTCGACGGTAATCCCGCCGGGACCCATCAGCTCCTCCACCGCAAAACGCACCGCGACGGCGCAGCTGTCGCCGACGGCATCCTTGGTGTCCTCGATCAGCTCGCGCAGCAGGCGGGCGCGGTTTTCGATGCTGCCGCCATACTCGTCGGTGCGATGGTTATAGCGGCTCGACAGGAAATGCATCGGCAGGGACAGCCCGTGCCCGGCATAGACGTAAACCACGTCGAAACCGGCCTTTTTCGAGCGCAACGCCGCATCGCGGTGCCATTTCCTCAGCGCCTTGATATCCGATTTATCCATGGCGCGGGCGTGGATGGGATCATAGTTCTCGACGACTAGGTCCGACGGCGCCATCGGCACTTCACGACTCATCCGGTTGAGCGCATGCAAGCCGTTATGGGTCAACTCGATGCCGGCCAGCGAGCCATGCTCGTGCACGGCCTCTGTCATGGCCGCCAGGGCCGGAATGTCGCGATCGTCCCACAGGCGGGCTTCCGCATAGGGGCTGATATCGCTGGTGTGGTGGATATCGCATTGCTCGGTGCAGATCACCGCCCAGCCGCCCTCGGCCTTGACGCCGCGCATGCCGGCCACGCCGCTGGGCATGGGATGGCCCATGCCGTTGCAATGGGGCACCTGATAGAACCGGTTTCTTGCGGTTACCGGGCCGATTTTAACCGGCTCGAAAAGGATGTCGTAACGTGGATCGCGTGGCATTGTTGCCCCCCATATTTCTCCTAAGCCGGCGCCATCATGCTAACCCGTTCGCGGATGGCAAGCGGCAACTGCGCGAATTTTCGACAAAGCCCTTGCGGGCCGGGAGCCACGGGTGGCAGGGTCCGATTTTCAACAACCGGCAAGTGGCGGAAATCATGCGGTTTTCTTCGAGAGTTGCGCGACTCGGCGGCGACGGCGCGGCGGCCTGGAATATCCATTACCGCGCGGTCGAGCGACGGAGGCAGGGCGACGACGTTATCCTGCTGAGCATTGGCGATCCGGATTTCGATACGCCGCCGGCCATCGTGGACAGCGCCGTCGCCGGTTTGCGCGGCGGCAACACCCATTACAACGATGTCGTCGGCGACCCGCCGCTGCGCCGCGCCATCGCGCGCCAGCATACCATGTTGAGCGGGCTGGAAACCGCGCCCGAACAGGTCGCCGTGTTCTCGGGCGCGCAGAACGCGCTGTTCGCCGCCGCCATGTGCCTGCTGGACGAGGGCGACGAGGTGATCGCCCCGGAACCCATGTATGTGACCTACGAGGCCTTTCTGGGGGCCTCGGGCGCGCGTCTGGTGCGTGTTCCGAGCCCGCGCGACAACGGCTTCCATTTCGATCCGAAGGCCATCCAGGCGGCCGTGAACGGGAATACGCGGGCAATCCTGCTGAACACCCCGAACAATCCCACCGGCGCCGTTTTGACCCGGGCCGAGCTCGAGGCCGTGGCGGAAATCTGCCGCGAACACAATCTGTGGCTGATCTCCGACGAGGTATACGCCAGCCTGACCTTCGAGGCCGAGCATGTAAGCCCCTGCAGCCTGCCGGGCATGGCGGAACGGACGGTCACGGTCAGCAGCCTGTCAAAATCCCACGCGATGACCGGCTGGCGGGTTGGCTGGACGGTCTCGCCGCCCGAACTGGTAAGCCACTTCGCGAACCTCGCCCTCTGCATGCTCTATGGCGGCCCTGGTTTCGTGCATGACGGCGCGGTAACGGCGCTGACCCGGGATCTGCCCGAGGTCGCGGCGATGAAGGCGGAAATCCGCGCCCGGCGCGACCTGGTTTACGGCCTGCTGAGCAACCTGCCCGGGCTGGAATGCCTGCTGCCCGACGCCGGCATGTTCGTCATGGTCGATATCAGGGCGAGCGGCATGTCGGCCCACGATTATGCCAGCCGGCTGCTGGACGAACAGGCGGTCTCGGTACTGCCGGCCGACGCCTTCGGCCCCAGCGCGCAAGGCCATCTCCGGCTCGGCCTTTGCACCAGCCAGGAAACCCTGCGCGCCGCCTGCGAACGCATCGTGGCCTTCGCGCTATCGCGAAGGGGGTGAGGCGTTAACGCTCCTGTAAGGCGACCCAACGAGCGAGGAAGCAAGGTAATCAGATTTCGCGCCCAGACACTCCAGCGGACAAAAACGCGGGTTCGAGCCCATGCGCCAGTGTTTTCCGCGGGTTACAACGGTGGCGGTCCATCATGGAAGCGACGCCACGATAGCCAGGGAAGCAAATGGGAACATATCGGGGACATGGCCGCCGAAAAAGACACTGACAGACTGCGGTATGTTATAGATTTGCCGTCCAATTCACCCGGTCGCGGAATAAATGCCCCGGCGACTGACGCGGTTCTACAACTCGGTTTTCAGTAGATTTTTTCAGAACTGTAATCCATTGTTTTTACGCAATATTACTACATTTCCGGAAAATTAGGCATGAAAAATCCTATGAAATATGCTTTAATTGCGTTAAGTTGTCTATCAACTGTCGCATAATTGGCGACTTACTGCGCCACGGTGTGGGTCTGCCACACAGCACCGGGTAAATATATGGCAAGCAGAAACAGCCCCAGGGGCGTGCGTCCCAACGGCCCAAGGATAAAGGAACTCCGTAAACGGGCCGGGTTTTCCCAGCGTGACTTTGCGGCCCGCTTTGCGATTACTGCACGCACCCTTCAACGCGCCGAGAGCGGAGAGCGCGTCCTGCCGGAAATGCTGAACAGCATTGCCGCCGGGTTAAAGGTTGCGTCGTCGGAACTGGATCTTGAACCTATGGAAAGTTCCACCGGCTCAACCCGGTTCGAGCCGCACTACGAACAGGTGCGTCTGCCGCGAACCGCAACCGCGCGCCAGATCACCGCGGTGCTGGCGCAAGTTCAGCAATTGACGTTCGAGTATGATATCGACCCGGACGAGAAGACAGCGGAAGATGTGGCCGCCGCCATGGAGATCATGGAACGGCTAGTCGGAAAATCGGGCGCCAATGAGCTGGAACCTTCTGCCTACGTTCGGCTGTTGGGTCGCCTCAACAGCCTGCTTAGGCGCCTGGAACAGGAGAATATAAGGGTTTTTGCCGGCAGTTACTGGGAGCCGACCGTCACGATTGAGGACGAACCCACGCTGGACCGGCCAACACAATATTGCCGGGTCGAGACAGTCTGCCGCGGCATCTTGCTGATCGGCCAA
>CBFDDT010000105.1:0-12987 GCA_965603635.1 uncultured bacterium
GGAACTCGAGAACAAATTGCTAGCACGGCAGGTCGAACTGCTCGAAAAATCACAGGAATATCGTTGCTGTCCTGTTGACGAGGCCGAAGAACCTGTCGAGGCATAAGAACCTTGATACATGCCTCCGTCGAGCAAGCAGCTTGGCGACATTGGGGGTGCCCACCACTGGGCGCCCCCGGGCGGGTAGTCGCGGGGCACGGCGGCGGAAACTGACGGCCAGCCTTGCCGGCGGCGACTCCTGGCATTCCCTAACGCGTCAGCAGCACCATGTCCGCCGGGTCTGCATACAGGGCGAGTTCCTCGCCCGGCCGCGGGATTTGCTTTTGCGGCAGGCGCACCTTCACGGGATCATCGAGTTTCACCAGGCTGGCCGTGCATTGGTGGTGCGTGCCGAAGAAGCCACCGTCCAGGATCGTCGCCCGCCCCGCCGGGATGCGCCCCTCGCCGCCTTCCAGGTATAAATGCTCCGGCCGCGCCGACAGGGCGACCTTATCCCCCACCGCCGCCTCGCCTTCCACATCGAACCCGCCAATCGCGGTCTCCACCGTGACCCGCCCGACCGACGCCGCCGTCACCGCCCCCTCGATCAGGTTATTCTCGCCCATGAAATTGGCGGTAAAGCGCGAGGCCGGGCGCAGGTAAATCCGCTCGGGCTGGCCCATATCCTCGATGAAGCCGTTATTCATCACCACGATGCTGTCGGCGATGGCCATTGCCTCTTCCTGGTCGTGAGTTACATGGACGAAGGTGGTGCCGACCTTGCGCTGGATCGCCTTCAGCTCGTTCTGCATCTCGCGCCGCAGTTTCATATCCAGCGCGCCCAGCGGCTCGTCCAGCAGCAGCACCGAGGGCTCAACCACCAGGGCACGCGCCAGGGCCACACGCTGGCGCTGGCCGCCCGACAGTTCATGCGCCCGGCGCCCGGCTGTGTGCCCCAGCCCCACCATGTCGAGCGCGCGTTCGACCCGCTCGGCGCGTTCCGCCCCGGCGATGCCGCGCATCTTCAACCCGAACCCGACATTGCCGGCAATCGTCATATGGGGGAACAGGGCGTAATCCTGGAACACCGTCGTGGTCGGCCGGCGGGCCGGCGGGATATCGGTGACGTCCGCCCCGGCGATGAAGACCCGGCCTTGCGTCGGTTCCAGGAAGCCGCCCAGAATATTCAACAGCGTCGTCTTGCCGCCGCCCGACGGGCCCAGCAGCACGACAAACGAGCCCTCCTCGATCGCCAGGTCGATTCCCTCGACCGCGACCTTGTCCCCGAAATGCATCGAGATGCCGCGGAATTCAACGGCGGGATTGTTCACTGCTTCCTCCTCCGGAATATCACCAGATCAAGTAGAAACACGGTCACCACCGAGATCAGAAACACGAAGCTGCCCACCGCGTTGGTCTTCGGGTTCAGGCCGGTGCGCAGCATGCTCCAGATCTCCACCGGCAGGGTAACCTCGAAGCGGCTGACCATGAAGGCGATGATGAACTCGTCCCAGGAAAAGGTCACCGACAGGAAGAAACTGGCGAACAGGGCCGGCCACAGCATCGGCACGGAAACCAGCGTCAACACCTGCCATTCCCGCGCCCCCAGGTCGCGCGCCGCGCGCTCGATATTGGCCTGGTGCGCCCCCATCTGGCTGTAGATGATCGCAAAGCAGAGCGGCAGATTGATGACCACATGCCCGATGCCGATGGTCAGCAGGGACTTGGGTATGCCGAGGCTGTTGAAGGTAATCAGCAACCCCATGGCGACGATCAGGTAGCTGACGGTCAGCGGCGCCATCAGAAACCCCTGGATGGCGCCGGCGAAGCGCAAGCGGTGGCGGGCCAGCGCATGGGCCGCCAGAAACCCCAGCAGCACCGCCAGGGCCGAGGACAGCAGCGCCACCAGCACCGAATTCAGCAAGGCATCCATCAGCCGCGTGTCGGCGAACACGGCCTCGTACCATTTCAGCGACGGGCCGTTGAAGGGCGGTATCGGCAGGCGCCCTTGCTGGAAGGAAAAAAGCACCAGCACGCCGACCGGCAGGAAGATAAAACCATAGATCAGCCCGGCATAGACGATCGCGGGAAGATTGCGCAGCGCCCGAACCATTATACCAAGGACCCCTGATAATGACCCATTTGATGGCGGCGCCGCGGCCCGCCGGGCAGGCGCGGTCCGCGGCGCGATGCCCCCGCATCGGGCAAGGGCCGCAACGCACCCGGCGGGCCGCCGCGCCCCACCGAAGGCCACTTTTCCTTGATCGCTCGCGGCGTTGCGGCCCGCTTATGGCGCCCGGCGCCACGGCGCGAACCGCGCCTGACGAGCGAACAAGGGAAAGTGGTCAAATGTGTCATTAACAGGGGTCCTTGGTATTACATCCGCTCCAGCTTAAGCCAGCGGGCGAATCCGAAATAGACGGCCGTCACCACCAGCATCAGCACCATCGCCAGCGCCGAGGCCATCGGGAAGTCCGACCGCCGCGCGATCTGCAGCATGATCGTCTGGGGCAGCAGCAGTTCGCGATTGCCGCCAAGGATCTGCGGCGTGATGTAGTCGCCGATGCACAGCACGAAGGTCAGGAACGCGCCGACCATGATGCCCGGCAGGGTCAGCGGCAGGATCACATGGATGAAGGTCCGCACCGGCCCGGCGCCCAGATCGGCGGCCGCCTTGCGGTAACTCGGCGGCAGTTGCACCAGGTTGGCGTAGATCGTCAGGGTCAGCAGCATGACGAAGAAATGCACGAACCCCACCACCACGGCGCCGCGATTATTGGCGAACGATACCGGATCGTCGGTGATGCCCATCGCCATCAGCCAGTTGGAAATAATGCCGCCCTCGGACAAGACCAGCAGCCAGCTATAGGATCGCACCACATAGGAGGTCCAGAACGGCAGGATCGCCATGATCAGCGCCAGCCGCTGCCAGCGCGGCGGCACTTTTTCGGCCAGGATCCAGGCCAGCGGGTAGGCCAGCAGCACGCTGACCACCGTGACGATCACCGTCACCTCGATCGAATTCACCAGCGACTGCAGGAAATAGGATTTGGCGAAAAAATTCTCGTAATTGGCCAGGGTCGGCTCCCGGACCAGCGTCATCCCCACCCTTTTCCAGATGCTGTAGAGCGCCATGATGGCCAGCGGCATGACGAAAAAAGCCGCTGTCCAGGCGAAGGCGGGAAAAAGAAATCCCCAGGCCCTGACGTTTTCGCGTCGAGGTTCAGCACCCACGATCATAACTCAGTGGTACGTGGGACGGTGTTCCGAGGCCTCCGGTTAGGCGCCCGGCGCGCCGCGATGCTGGCGCATCGCAAGCGTCGGGCAACGCGGCCGGAGACCTCGGAACGCCGCCCAAAGGGTCGCTTTTCGCGCTCCTCCGGTGCGTCGTGGCCACACGCCGATACGCCAGCATCGCCTTCGCGACCCCTCCTGCCGGAGAAGTGCGAAAAGCGATCCCACGCACCACTGAGTTATGATCGTGGGTGCTAGGGATAGTTGTCATCAGACTTTAATTCCGCGTACGGACCGGCCGGGGCCGATCAGTGCTGCAGAAATTCCGCCCAGACGTCGAGCATCTTGGCGTCCAGCTCGGCATCGGGAATGAAATAGCGGTGCGAATTCGCCTGAAATTTCTCCTGCTCGTCCCAGCGCAGGCCCTTCTTCTGGGCGTCGGTCAGCAGGGCGCCGGCCTTGGCGTTGGCGGGCATGCCCCAGAAGCAGGACGAGGTGGCGAGCCGCGCCTGGCCCTCGGGGCTCATGACATATTTCACGAACTCGACCGCCAGATCCTTCTTTTTCGAATCTTTGAAGACGGCCAGCGACTGGCTCCACAGGATGCCGCCCTGGTCGGGCAGGACCCAGTCCATGTTGGGGTCTTCCGCCTGCATCACCGCAACGGCCCATTCGCCGCCGCCGATCAGGATATCGGCCTCGCCGGTCGCCAGCGCGGTGGTGGAGGACACGACCTCGCCCACCATCGAAGAGTTTTCCTTCAGCTTGAACAACTCCGCCTTCATCGCCGGCAGCGTGGCCGCGGTGATGTCGGACGGTTTCATACCCATCTTCAGGGCCACCAGGTTCATCAGTGGGATGTAATAGTCATAGACCGCGATGCGGCCCTTGTACTTGTCGGACCACAGCGTATTGAGATCGCGCATGTCGGCGGGGTCGACTTTCGACTTGTTATAGCTGATCACGTTGTAGCCGAACTTCTCCATGATCGCGTACATCTTACCGTCGCGGGTCGTGACGTCGGTCATCCGGACCGCCGGGAAGATATCGTCCAGCGGCATCTGGTCGGCCGGCAATTCGGCCAGCAGGCCGGCATCGGCGACGCGGGGCACATCGACCCCGTCGATCACGAACACGTCCCAGTCGCCCGGGCGCGATTGCTCGATAATCGCCAGCGCCGCGCCCGTGCCCTCATACTCTTTCAGATTGACCTTGACCCCATGCTTCTTCTCGAAGGGTTCGATCAGCGCCGGGTCGGTATGGTCGCACCAGACCAGCGCGTTCAGTTCCTCGGCGGCCTGGGCGGATTGCGCAAACGCCATGCCGGCCGCCAGAATCGCGGCGGCTCCCGGAATTATCCGTGTGAAAACACTCATTTGATATCTCCCTGTTTTCCTGTTCCTGTTGCCCACCGCGCCCTTATGGCTGAGCCCGGCCTGTCCGTGACGTAAAAATGTATTGCTTCAAAACTTGAGTCAATTCATTTTGTTGAAAAGGAGCCGCCATGTCAGGGCTGAGAGAACGCCAGAAGGCTGACCGGGAACGCCGCATCATCGAGGCGGCGGCGCATTATTTCCGCGATATCGGTTTCGAGGACAGCCACATAGAGGCAATCGCCGAGCGGGCCCAGGTGTCGGTCGGCACCGTCTATAATTATTTCGAATCGAAGGGCGACATGCTGGTCGCCGTGGTCTCGCTGGAGGTCAACGAGATCCTGAACGCCGGCGAGAAACTGATCGCCAACCCGCCGCCCGACGTGGAACAGGCCGTCAACGATCTCATCGCCATCTATCTTGACCATTCGCTGGTCTATCTCGACAAGGACATGTGGCGCAACGCCATGGCGCTGACCACGCGCCAGCCCGACACCCGGTTCGGGCGCCAGTACAACCACCTCGACGCATGCCTCGCCGCCCAGGTCCGCGACCTGATCGCCCGGCTGCAAAAAGACGGCAGCGTGAAGCCGGACACCGATACACGCGCGGTCGGCGAGATAATCTTCAACAACACCAACATGATGTTCACGATGTTCGTAAAAAGCGACAGCATGACGCTGGATAGTTTGAAGAAGAGCATCGCCCGCCAGAACAGGCCCCTCGCCGGCGCCATCCGCGCGTGAGGCGGGGATGGGGCGGGGGGCCAGGCCGCCGGTTTGTTGCCGATGCCGGGCGGACACCTCGCCATAGGCGAAAACAGTGGCCATCCCCACCCTGCTGAAACGTGTTAATCTGTTGATGTTAAATTGAGTTTCTTAAATCTATATATGTCCCCAGAACTCGGGCAAATGTTCCTGGAGACGGACCTCGTACTGCAGCGATCTTGCTTCGGATCAAAATCGCTTTCGTCACGCAGACCTGCGGGACGCCGCCGTTGGCGGCGTGCCGGCCAAAGCTGCGATGTATCGCCGCCATTCGCGGACAAGGTGAATAACTGGCAGGATGAATAGCATTGCGAAGATGAGATAGATCAACATATACCCTGATTCGATGGCGCGGCTCATCCCTTCCACCTCGCCATCGAGCGACCAGCTATAAGAAACGAGGACGATTGCGGCGATATAAACTGCGATTGGCAGGGCTAACACTAGAGTGCGCCAGCCATTCGACGAGATCGGCCGGCAAGGGTCGAGAAAGAGTGGCGTGATCAAAGTCATGCTCAGGTCAATCTGAGCTTGCTCGTCTGGAAATTTCTTTTGCAGGAGGGCGTGATAACCGCGGCGCAGGCGGATAAGCTCGGCCAGGACAAGCCCGACCATGATCATCCCGACAGCCAAGATGATCGGGAATACCTGAAGTGCTTCGGCCAGGCCAACTGGCAAAGTACCAAACGGGCTTTCGACGTTTTCGAGCCGTTCAGTGATCGCCGTCTTGTCCAGCGCAATCTTCGCCTGACGCGCCGACAACTGTCCCACCTTCTGCTGTTCCCGCTCGATCTCCGTTATGAGGCTCGCGATCTCTCGTTCAATTTCCACTGCCTTGGTCTTTGTTGCATTTGCCTCTCCTTCGATTGCGATGGCTTCGTCCCGGACACCATCACGGCTGACCTGCAGTTCGCTTAACTGGCGATCCAATTCCTTGCCGGCGTCAAGCATCTCCGCGCGCGCCGCGGCGTTTTCTTGCACTAGGATATCGAGACCTTGAATCTTGGCTTGGATGGCCTTGTCAATGTTATGTGACAGAGCTTCGACGATGTTCCGGAACTGTTCGCCCACATGGTGCTTTAGTATTACTGCGCGCCAGAAATCCGGTCGCTGGGCTAGGATGCCGTTGAAATTCGCGAACGCCTCATCTAGCCGCCCTTCCAAGTCGTCGGCCACGCTAGCGTCGACCGCTCGCACTGGGACAACGATTGTCTCCCGCACCGCCTTGTCATGCACCGACAGCATTTGCATGACCTTGGCCTTGACAACGCAGTCGGAACGCTCCTCGAAACCTCTGGGGCAGTCAATTTCGATACCGAGATCTTCGGTAGGCCCTTCGCCCTGAATCACGTCTCCCGCCTGCCGCAAGAATCCCTGAAGCTCCACGACAAACTTGTCGACATCAAGGCCCGGCAGGTTGTCCGCAAGCGACCGGAATCCGTCAAAATCTGCTCGCTGCTCATCGAGGAGGCCGAGCTCTTGAGTCTTCTTGTTGATCTCGAGTTCGGTCTGGTCGATACGCGCAGCAAGATTCTCGCTTTGGCCTTCGAGTTCAGTGAGACGGCGCTCCAACACAGCATGCGAGGCCATCCGCTCGGCGAGCCGCGCTGTGGCATCTCCCTTAATCTTTGTGACCCTTTGCACCTCGGCATGTTTGGCGGTTTGATCGACTTCATTGAGCTTAAGTTCTTTACTAATCCGCACCTCTTCGTGCTGTAGGCCCACCAGGGGGACGAGGATGAACGCGAGAAACCCTAATGCGAAGACAGTCGTCGCCGTGAACAGCTGCGAGAAATAGCGCGAGCGCCTGTCATAGCGCTCGACCAATTGCTTTTGAAATGTCTCGTTGAACGACATGCCGCTCCACTTCGGAATTCCATCGAGATCTCTCGGTGGTGAACTTCCCTCCAATCTTGGCCCGCTGGCCTTTGTGGGAATTCCCTGCCCCCTAAATTCCTCAGACTGACCTCCACATGAACTCGCACGACATAATTGCGCAGTTGGATTGTCGTCTTCAAACCCGATCGCTGACCATCAGGCGGCGAGTGCCTTCCTGTCACCACATGAACACGGCCGCTTCGCCATCCCTGTCGCTGTAGTAGAGCCGTACCCGCAGTACGTACTCGCTGTCCCGAAACAGCCGGATCCGAATGCGGGCATTTCGTTCAAAGCCGCTATCATCGTCGCCGGCTACAAAACGGAAATCGTTGTTATGATGCTCGAACAGCGCGACTACCGTGTCCGACTTGCCGAAAGTCTGGATCGTGTATTCACGGGACATCCGCGGTTTGATCGAGAAATTCAATTGCCCGCCGGGTGCGATCTGGACACGTTTCGATTCAAACGGTTTGAGTTCCGGCAACGCTTTCTTGGCAAGTGCAGGATAGAACTTCTTCGCCCAAGTTTTGTCTTTTGCGGACAACCCGGGATTCGGAGTCAGGCCCTGTGTAAAATAATTCGCCGGCTGTTTGATCAAGCCCGCCTGGAACCAGTAATGCATGATCGAATTCGGGTCCCATTTAGAGCCGCTGACTTCCGCCGGCGAGAGTTTACGCAATACGTTCCAATCGATCTTGTCGTCGGACCAGTTGTTGGGCGGGCCGCGGAAGGCCGCATAAACAGCAGGCTTGTCCCACACGATTCCGGAATAGGGATTTTGATGCTCGTGTGGAAAGCCCAGCGTATGGCCGATCTCGTGCAGCGCGGTATCGCGTCCATAGGGGGTCGTCAGGTCCCAGCCGAAATTCATCGTGCGTTGGTTCGGGTCCCTTGATATATCGATGACATCGCGCCCGACATAGGACCACGAACCGTCGCCCTGGTGGAAGCCAATCCTGATTTCCGCCTCTTCACGGTTCGCGACTTCCCGGAACTCAAGACCTATCCCCAGATTTTTCCATTTGGCGAATGCGTCGCGCACCTCCTGCTGCTGTGCCTGTGGCCCGCGCCACGCGCCGCCTGGCCCGTCACTCGGGCGGTCGAAGAAATAGTAGCGAAGAACCGTGCCGTTCGCCCATTTCTTCTCGTTGGTGCGTATAAGATGCAGCCTGTTCGGGTCCAGATCTTCGGGGAGAATCCGATCCGGCACCATCGGGGGCGAACAGGCGGCGACGTTTTGATAAGCCTTGCGCGACTTCGCACCGGCCTTCTTTTTCGGAGCTGCCATTGAAGGTCTCCCATTATAAGGGGGTACTGTATCTTTTCATTACCACATTTACGTGCGCTCGTAAAGATCGCGTTGGATTGTCGATGGCCGACTATCACGCGTATTTGCTTCGCGCTAAGTGAAAGTATTTCCGCGCGGCCCTTCCTGTTCTTTATCACCGACAGGCCGACGGAAACCGTCCCGTTCGCCGGGCGAATGCTCCGGCCCTGAGTTTCACGCTCCCCCCGCTCACCCTCGCCGGCGCCATCCGCGCGTAACGCGGGGGCGGGGCCGAGCTTCACCCCGCCCGCCGCCCGGCGATTCCCTTGAAATTTCGACTATTCCCGCCCGTCGGTCACCCGGACGGAGGATTGCCTTCGCAGCAGGCTGTTTCTCCCGCGATATCCGCCCAGCCCAGCTTATGGTCCGTCCAGATTTGAAGCTGTGGGCTCAACCAGCTTGTATCGTCCAGCGTGCCGGCCTTGATAAACAGAAGATCCGGCATGATCGCGACATCGCTGATCACCGCCGACCCGCATTCTTCGCAGAACTCACGCAGCACGGGCTGTCCGCTCTCTCCCGTGTCATGGTATATTTTCAGCGGCTTGCCCGACAGTTTCAAAGACCCGCGCGGGACCCCGACAAGGGTCGAAAACGCCGTGCCGGCTTGCTTCTGGCAGTGCTTGCAATGGCAAATCGCGGTTAAAGCGGGTTCGTCTTCGCACTCGTAACGAACGGCGCCGCACAGGCATCCGCCTTCGATTTTCGGCATATCGCTTCTCCTCGAAAAAACGCTGGGGCATCCTGGGGCATCCTGGCCAGGCCGGATAATGGTAACAATAATTACTCGGGTTTTGAATAAAAATTATGTACACTGCCTCAATCCAGCAATTAAATCATAGGCAGGTTAAATTCGGGGCCATGATTTTCCGGGGCCATGGCGGTGGTTTTCCTGGCATTATGCGCCCGCCGGATTCGCAATTTAGCCCCTATTGTTATATTGTTAAGACCATTCAGTGTGGAAACGAACACTGCCGATGACACCCGAAGTCCATTATACCAAGAGCGGCGATGTTCATATCGCCTACCAGACGTTCGGCAAGGGCCCGAACGAGCTGGTTCTGATCCCGGGCTTCGTCTCGAACATAGAACATTACTGGGAGCTGCCGGAATTCGCGGGGGTGCTGCGCAAGCTGGGCCGCCACGCGCGCGTCACCATGTTCGACAAACGCGGCACGGGGCTTTCCGACCGCGTCGGCGACCTGCCCGATATGGAACAGCGCATGGACGACGCGCGCGCCGTAATGGACGCCGTCGGCATCGAAAAGGCGGCTATCATGGGGGCGTCGGAAGGAGGGTCGCTGGCGACGCTATTTGCCGGCACGCACGCCGACCGGTGCACGGCGCTTGTTCTATACGGCTCTTTCGCGCGGTTTTCAGACTGGTTTCCCACACGCCAGAAGCTCGACGAGTTTTACGCCTATATCGAAACCGGTTGGGGCAGCGGCACCAGCGTTCCCGCCTTCGCGCCGTCGAGGAAGGACGATCAGGCATTCATTCGCTGGTGGGGCAAGTGGGAGCGCCTCGGGGCCAGCCCATCCGCGGTGACAAGGCTGATCCAGATGAACAGCCAGATCGACATATCGGACCTTCTGCCTTCGATCCGCGTGCCCACCCTGGTGCTGCACAAGACCGAGGATCCCACGGTAAATATCGAGGGCGGCAGATTCCTGGCCGAAAACATTCCCAACGCAACCCTGATCGAGCTGGAAGGCCCCGATCATTGTTACTGGACGGATGACAGCAGGGACAAAATCGCCAACTTGATCGCAGGGTTCATCGCGGATACCAGCGAGACGCTGGTCAACGACATGGCGTCCGAGCATGTGTTGGCGACGGTCCTGTTCACCGATATTGTCGATTCCACGGCGCGCGCCCAGACCATGGGGGACCGGGAATGGCATGACCTGCTCTCCGACCATGACAGGACGGTGCGCCGGGAATTGTCGCGTTTTCGAGGGCGGGAGATCAAATCGCTGGGCGACGGCTTCCTGGCCACCTTCGACGGCCCGGCGCGGGCCATTCGCTGCGCCAGGGAAGTGGTGGAGGCGGTCAGGCCGCTTGGGCTCGAAGTACGCGCCGGCCTGCATACCGGCGAAGTGAAACTGACCAACAAGGACGTCAGCGGCATCGCCGTCAATATTGCATCGCGCATCACCGATATCGCCAATGCCAACGAGGTGCTCGTCTCCCGGACGGTCAAGGACCTGGTCTCCGGGTCCGGAATCGGCCTCGAGGATTTCGGGCTGCACGCGCTGAAGGGGCTCGAAGAGGATTGGCGCCTTTTCCAGGTCGCCATCGAACATTAACGTCTGGCCACACCATGCACCGCCAGCAGCAACCAGCCGGCGATGAAGCAGAGGCCGCCCAGCGGCGTCGCCATCGATATCCAGTACCAGGCGAAGAGCGCGCGCAGAAACAGCGAACCGCTGAACAGCAGGATCCCGGCGGCGAATGCGATGGCGCCGAAGGTCAGCCACCGGCTCTCCGCCCCGCGCGCGGCCAGCGCCGCCACGCCCAGCAGCGCCAGGCTGTGCCACAGCCCGTATTGCGCGCCGGTCCGCAGCCACTCGCGCGCCATCTCGCCGCCGCCGCTGTGCGACGCATAGGCCCCCATGCCCACCATGATCGCGCCGCTGATGCCGGCGAAGACGATCTGCCACCGCATGTTATTTATCTCCATTTTCGGCTCGCGCCGTGCAAACTAAAAGCCATCAATCCCGCGCGCCTTGTGTCGGCAGTTTCTGGGATCGCCAGCGCAGCATGCCGCCGGCCATGTTGGCGACATCCTCGAAACCCGCCTTCTTCAGAATCACCGTCGCCTGGGCCGAGCGGCCGCCGGCGCGGCAGACGGTGACGATGGGGCTATCCTTCGACAGCTCCCCGGCGCGGCCCTCCAGCGCGCCCAGCGGAATCGACACGGAGCCCGGCACCCGGCCCAGCGGCCCGGCGAATTCGTCTTCCTCGCGCACGTCGGCGATCTGTACTTCCGCCCCATGTTCCTCCACCCAGGCCGGTTCGATCTCCCAGAATCCGCCGAAGGTGAAGGTCAGCGGCGCCCAGCCCGGTCCGGCCTCGGCCAGGGATTCGTCGGCCGGCTTGCCGCAGACCATGTTGGCCGGCACCGCCGCGTCGATCTGCTTGGGATGCGCCAGGTTGAGGTTGTCCATATAACCGGCAAAATCGGTCTCGGAGATATCGCCGCCAAGGCGCGGGTTATGCGCGCGCTCCTCGGCCACGCTGGAGACCGTCAGCCCACGATAATCATGCCCGGGATAAAGCAGGCAATCGCCCGGCAGGGTGAATATCCCGGCCTTGATCGACTGATAGAGTTTATGGGCGCTGCCCTGTTGAAAATCGGTGCGCCCGCAGCCGCGGATCAACAGCGCGTCGCCGGTGAAACCCATGCTCTCGTCGTCCAGCACGAAGCTCATGCAACCGTCCGTATGGCCCGGCGTCGCGCGCGCCGTGACATAGCGCTTGCCGAAGGAAACCCGGTCGCCGTTGGCGAGATGGATATCCGCGCCCTTCGCCCCGCCTGCCTTCGCAATGGCGATCTTGCTGCCCAGGCGTTTTTTCAGCAGCCAGGCGGCGGTCACATGATCGGCATGAACATGGGTGTCGAGCGTGGCCAGCAGCGTCAGCCCCAGCTCCTTGATCAGCGCCCCGTCGCGCGCCGCCTGTTCGAAAACCGGATCAATCAGGATCGCCTCCCCCGCCTCGCCGTCGCCCAGCAGATAGCTGTAGGTCGATGATTGCGGGTCGAAGAGTTGCCGGAAGATAAGCATATCGCCCTACCCCTTTGCCTCGGCCACGAATTCCGCGAAACCCTTCATCCAGCCGGCCAGCCGCTCGCGGGTCGCGGCGTCGGTTAGGGTTCCGCCCTCGTCGAACTTGTCGCGCGCGCCGCCCACATACAGCGTGCTCCCCAGATACGGCTTCATCGCCAGTCCCCGGAACACCGGCAGCCAGGCGGTCTGCGCATTGATCGTGCCCGACCACATGGCCGAAACCCCGATCAGCCCCACCGGCAACCCGCGAAAGATTTTGTCGCCACCCAGCGGGAACGAGCTCAGCCAGTCGATGGCATTCTTGAACACGCCCGGGATTGACTGGTTATATTCCGGCGACACCAGCAACAGCCCGTCCGCCGCCTCGATGCGTTTCTGCAGCGCCAGCACGGTGGCCGGCGGCGAGGCCGCCTCCAGATCCGCGTCATACAGCGGAATGCCGCGGATCGACTCCGCCCGCACCGAGCACCCCGCCGGCGCCACCTCGGCCGCCACATGCAACAGCGCCGTATTGAACGAGCCCTTCCGAAGGCTCCCCGAAAGTCCGATAATTTCCGTCATGTGCGTTACTCCTGTTACCCTTGGGCATATGCCCCGCAACCGCCCCCGGTCAAGCCCCCGAGCCATCTCGCCGGGGC
>CBFDDT010000106.1:0-12985 GCA_965603635.1 uncultured bacterium
CCATAGACCGTGGAATTGGCCACGCCGTTGCCGCCCAACCGGTTGGCGCCATGGACGCCGCCGGCATCCTCGCCGGCGACAAACAGGCCGGGGATGGCGGTGGCGGTATCCAGTTCCATCTCGATGCCGCCCATCATGTAATGAGCGGTCGGCACCACCTCGACCCGGCCGCCGGCCAGATCGAAACCACTATCGGCGCAGCGCTTGACCATGCCCTTGAACTTGTTGGCCACGAAGTCGGGGCCGAGATGCTTCATTTCGATATAGACCCCGCCCAGCGGCGTGGTGCGGCCGTCGCGCATTTCCTGATTGATCGCGCGGGAAACGATGTCGCGGGTCGCCCGTTCGCCATGCTCATGGTAATTGAACATGAAGCGCTCGCCGGCGCCGTTCAGCAGATACCCGCCAGAACCGCGCAGGCCTTCTTCCAGCACCGTGCCGGTCATCCGCGTGTCGGTCCCCGCCAACAGGCCGGTCGGGTGGAACTGCACCATTTCCATGTCGCGGAGCATCAAGCCCGAGCGCAGCGCCATCGCCATGCCGTCGCAGCTCTTGTCGCCGGACGGCGTGTGATAGCGGTACATGGTCGGCCCGCCGCCCGCGCCCAGCAGCACGGCCTTGGCGCGGACCAACACGAATTCGCCGGTACGCATGTCGATGAACAGCACGCCGGCAATGCCCTCGGCCCCCTTCGCGGCCACCAGCGCGATGGCGCGATATTCCTCCATGCGGTTGATTTTTCGCGCCCAGACCTGCTCGGCCAGGCGGTTTACGATCTCGATGCCGGTCAGGTCGCCCTTGTGGACCGTGCGGTCGAAGCTCTGCCCGGCGAAGGCCTTCTGGTGCAGCGTGCCGTCCGGGTTGCGGTCGAAGAAACAACCCAGCTCGTTTTCCAGCTCGCGAACGCGTTCCACCGCCACATTGACCAGCTTCCAGGCCAGATCCTGGTTCGGCAGCCATTTGCCGCCGACGATGCTGTCCATGAAATGGCGCTCGATGGAATCGCCGGCCGCCAGCGCCACGTTATAGCCGCCCTGCACCATGCGGGTGCAGCCGGACTTGCCCAACAGCCCCTTGGCCGCGACGGTGATGTCGAGATCGGGGTTCGCCTTGTGCGCATGCAGCGCGGCAAACAGCCCCGCCCCGCCGGAGCCGATGATCAGGATGTCTGTTTGTTCGGTACGGATTTCCATCATGTCACACCAACCCTATTGCCAAGGCCGCGCCAAACAGCAGGGCGGCGCCGATGCTGGCCGCGATGCGCGCCTTGCTCCCCTCGGACCAGGGCAGGAATTCAAGCGCCAGCAGGCGGATCCCGCCGGTCATATGCAAGGCCAGCAACACCACGATCCCCCATTCGCCGAATTTGACCAGCGGCTGATCGGTCCAGGCTATGGCCGCATTGAATTCCGACTCGTTCAAGGCCATGCCAAGCACGAGGAAATGAGCCGGCAAAAACAGCACCAGCGCCAACCCCGACAGGCGATGCAGCAGGAAGGCCCACCAGCCCGGATGATTGCGTGAAGGCCGGATCATGCCACGCCCCCGCCGGTAACCGCCCAGACCGCGCGCAGCCCCAGCGCCAGCAGCACCAGCGCCGTGGCCCATGCCGCGCCGTTCGCCGCGCCACGCCCGAGACGCGCCCATTCGGTCAGGATACCGCGCAGGCCGATCGAGCCATGAACCGCGACCGTCACGACGAACAGCCCGTAGAACAGTCCCCAGCCAAGGCTGCCCCGGGTGCGCGACAGAATTTCCCCGGCGCTGAGCCCATCCTGCACGGCGTAGGCGATGACGGCCAGGTGGACGAGGACAAGGACGGCGAGGATCGCGGCCGTTATTCTTTGCAGGAGATAGAGGCGCATGCTCATCGGCCCCCGCCCCCCTTCAACAGCGCCAGCAGGCTCACCCGCTTCAATCCCGCGATCGAGCGCGTGGGGCTGATCTCTACAGGGCAATGGTCGGCGCAGGACTGGTGTGAATGGCAATTGCCGCAGCCGGCGTCGCCGCCCACGGCGCGCAGCAGGCCCGCGCGATCACCGTCGCGGGTGTCGTTCCAGGCCGCCCAGGCGCGGTTCAGCGCCGCCGGACCCAGGTAGTCCGGGTTCCAGGCAACCACGTCGCAGGCGCTGTAACAGACCCCGCAATTGATGCATTCGATGGCGGCGTCCGCCTCGCGCCGCTCGGGCGCATCCGGCAAGATCGGAACCAGCGGGTCGTCGCGGCTGATCGCGGCCTCGAAGCGCCCGCGCGCGGCCTGCCATTTCTCGAAAAAAACGGTCATGTCGGTCACCAGATCCTTGATGACCGGAAGATTCGCCAAGGGCTCGATGATCAGCTTCCCGTCGCCCGCGACCTTCGACACATGGGTGCGGCAGGTCCAGCGCGGCCGGCCGTTCACCGTCATTGCGCAAGAACCGCAGACGCCGACCCGGCAGGCGAAGCGATAGGTCAGGGACGGGTCGGCCTCGCGCTGGATCCAGGTGACCACGTCCAGCACGGTCTGGTTTGCGCGCTGGGGCACGCGGAAGGTTTCGTACTCGCCGCCGCCGCCACGTTTTATTTTTACTTCAAGCTCGCTGGTCACGCCTTATCGTCCTCCGACAGGTCGAGATCGACCTCCATGCGGACCATGTCGCCGCGGTAGGTGTAGTCGCCGACATAGACGGCGATACCGTCCTCGTCGCAGATCACCCGGCGCAGCATGCCGACCGGCACGCCCATGGGCACGCCCAGATGGGCCGCGACGTCCGGTTCGGCGCAACCGATGGAGAGCGACTGGTGGGCGTGACCGATCTTCAGCCCCTCCAGGGACTGCAGGACGGGAATGATGAGCTCATGGTTGAAACGATCCACCGCCCGATTGTACCAACGCCGGTCGAGATGAATATGCATTATCGCAAAGGCGATCCTGTCGCGCACATGCACGCGTTTCAGCCGGACATAGGATTGGGCCAGCCGGCACTTGCCCAGCCCCTCGTCGCCCGGCGGCAGAACGTCATCCACGGTTTCCAGCAGGCGCGGTATGGTCCCTTCCAGTGCCTCGATCAGCGTATGCCATTTCTGGCCCAGGCAGATGCGATAGAATCCCTCGCCACGGTCGATGACGAAGGTTCCCCTGCCCCGGAAACGTTCGATCAGCCCGTCACGCTCAAGCATATCCAGCGCCAGGCGGATGGTTACGCGCGAGGCGCCGAATTCGGCGATCAATTCCTCGATGGTCGGAATTTGTTCTTGCGGCGCCCACTGCCGGCCCAGAATCCGCTGCCGCATCAGCATGGCGATGCGGCTGTAAAGCGGGCCATAAGCGTCCGATGAGACGATTGCCGGATACATTAAGCGTAACCTTCAAATCATGAAACGTTATAACATTAATACTATAGATTTAATGTGGCATTGTAAAGCACCTAAATTTTACGCAGTCCTTCTGGCCAGCCGACGGTTCCGTGGTAAACTGCCGCTCGAGAGGGTGCGAAGAACCGCGTCCAAAGGGTAATTCCAAAAAAGAGGCTTAGAATGTTGAAAAACCTGAAACTGGCGGGCATCGCCCTGCTTCTGACTTTTATTGCCATCCCCGCGATGGCGGCCGGCGCAGACCCTCTGGTCGACGTGGCCTGGGTAAAGCGCAGCCTGGGCAAATCGGGAATCGTGTTCCTCGACGTGACCAGCAACCCCGGCGCCTATGCCAAGGCTCATATCCCGGGTGCGGTCTATACCCACTACAAGAACGATAAATGGCGCGTCGATGGCGAGAAGAACGGCCATAAGATCGCCGGCGTGCTGCCGCCGGTCGCGGATCTGGAGAAACTGATCGGCAAGTTGGGCATCGGCAACGGCGACCATGTGGTAATCGTCGCCAACGGCTCGGGCGCCGCCGAGATGGGAACGGCAACCCGCCTTTACTGGACCTTCCTGGTGCTGGGCCATGACAATGTGTCGATCCTGAACGGCGGCATGGCGGCCTGGAAAAAGGACAAGGCCAACCCGCTGGAAACCGCAGCCAACAAGCCCGCGTCCAAGACCTTCAAGGCTAGTTTCAATGACGCGCTGATCGCCACCACCGACGAGGTCACAGCCGCGCTGGAAGACGGCACCGCGCTGATCGATTCGCGCCCGGCGGATCAGAATCTCGGCATCAACAAGAGCGGCAAGGTCCGTGCCTACGGCACCATCCCGGACGCTATCAGCGTTCCCGGCGCCTATATGACGGTGGGCGGCGGCGGACAGATCCGCGACGGCGGCGCCGTCGAAAAGCTCTATAAAATGAGCAACGCGCCGACCCGCGGCAAATCGATCACCTTCTGCAACACCGGCCACTGGGCGTCGCTTGGCTGGTTCGCGGAATATGCGCTGTTGGGGAACAAGGAAAGTTCCATGTATGACGGCTCGATGGCCGAATGGACCACCGACGACGACGCGCCGATGGAGCGGCAGGTTTCGCTGGACTAACCGGCGAACGGTTACGATAAAGAGGCGCGGGCTGAATTCAGGGCCCGCGCCTTTTTCTTTGTTGGCACGGACGGGGCAAATATGACGAAACATCAAACTTGGCGGGACGAGGTCTATGACTCGCTGAAGGCGGCGGGCGTGGAGATTATTTCCTATGTGCCGGACGCCGGCCATTCGCGCGCGATCGAGCGCGCTGTTGCCGACCCGGACATGGAAGCCATCGTGCTGACCACCGAGGAGGAAGGCGTGGCGCTGGCCTATGGCGCGTGGCTGGGCGGAAAGAGGGCCGCCCTGCTGATGCAGTCCAGCGGGGTCGGCAATTGCATCAACATGCTGGGGCTGGTGCAGAGCTGCGGCTTCCCCTTCCTGACGCTGGTGACCATGCGCGGCGAATGGGAGGAATTCAATCCCTGGCAGAAACCCATGGGCGGCGCGGTGCCGGCGGTGCTGGAAGCTATGGACGTCGAAGTGCGCCGCATTTCCGAGCCCGGCGAAGTCGCCGCCATGGTGAGCGCGGCGGCGAACGATGCCTTCGGCCAGGACAAGGCCGTGGCCCTGTTGATCTCCCAGAAACTTATCGGCAAGAAGGTGTGGTGAGATGATGGAATTGGACAGACGCGAGGTGATGAAGGCGCTGCTGGCGAACCGTGGCGAATTGCTGGTCGTGCCGGGCCTTGGCTCGGCCACCTGGGACGCGGCGGCGGCCGACGGGAGCCCGCGAAACTTTTACCTGTGGGGCGCCATGGGCGGGGCGGCGATGATCGGCCTGGGCCTGGCGCTGGCGCAGCCCACGCGGCCAGTCGCAGTGATCACCGGCGATGGCGAACAGTTGATGGGAATGGGCGGGATGGCCACAATCGGCGTGCGCCAGCCGAAAAATCTTACCTTGGTCGTGCTGGACAACCGCCATTTCGGCGAGACCGGCATGCAGCAAAGCCATACCGGGCTGGGCACGGATCTGTGCGGCGTGGCGCGGGCCTGCAATTTCGACTGGGTCGCCGATGCGGCCGACATGGCGGGCGTCGGGGATATCCGCGAGCGGTTTCACGCCATGGCCGGCTGTGGTTTCGCCCGCATCCCCATAGCTGCCGTGGATCACGAGCGCGTGCTGCCCGAACATGACGGGGTGAAGATCAAGAACAGCTTCCGCGCCGCCATCGGGCTATGACGATCGCGCTCTTCGTCCTGGCCGGCGCGTTGCTGGCGGGTTTTGTCAACGGGCTGGCGGGATTCGGCACCGGGCTGGTGGCGCTGGGGCTGTGGCTGCATGTTATCGACCCGGTCCTGGCGGCGCCCTTGGTGGTGATCTGCTCGGTGATCGCCCAATTGCTGTCACTCCTGTCTGTGCGTCCCGTTTTCAATTTTGGGCGCCTATGGCCATTCCTTTTGGCCGGGATTGCGGGAGTACCGGTCGGCGTCATGGCGCTGAATCATATTGAGGCAAACAGCTTCCGCACCACGCTAGGCGTGTTCCTTGTTGTGTACTGCGCCGCCATGCTGGCCTCCCGCCGGCTTCCAACTATCGACTGGGGCGGTAAGCCGGCCGACGGTGCTGTCGGTTTCGCTGGCGGCATACTTGGGGGCGCGGCGGGACTATCGGGCGCCTTGCCGACGATCTGGTGCGGCCTGAAGGGCTGGGGCAAGACGGAACAGCGCGCGGTCTATCAGCCCTTCAATCTGGCCGTCCTGTCCTGGGCCCTGATCGCGCAGGCGCAGCAGGGCTTCATCACCGCCGAAGTTGGCCGCCTGACCCTGATCTGCCTGCCCGGCACGGTGCTGGGCGTGTGGCTGGGCGTCAAGGCCTTCGGCCGCGTCGACGACCGCCAGTTCCGGATGATAATATTATGGCTGCTGCTGGCCTCGGGCGGCGTGCTGACGGTGACGAATCTGGTAATGTAAACCAAACGGATGGTACCCATGCCCCGCGATCTCGAAGGAATTCTCGTCGTTACCCTGGAACAGGCGGTCGCCGCGCCCTATGCGTCGTCTCGGCTGGCCGACGCCGGGGCGCGGGTTATCAAGCTGGAGCGTGAGGAGGGTGATTTCGCGCGGCGCTACGATACCTGCGTTAATGGCGAAAGCGCCTATTTCGTCTGGCTGAACCGGGGCAAGGAATCGGTGCGGTTCGATTTCAAGGACGCGGGTGACAAGGCGATGCTGCGCCGCATGCTGGCCCGCGCCGACGTCTTCATCCAGAACCTCGCCCCCGGGGCGGCGGCGCGCGCGGGGTTCGCCAGCGCCGATCTGCGCGCCGAATTTCCCCGCCTGATCACCTGCGATATCAGCGGCTATGGCGAGGACGGTCCGTTTCGCGACATGAAGGCCTACGACCTGCTGGTGCAGGCGGAATCGGGCTTGGCCAACATCACCGGCACGCCGGATGAGCCGGGCCGCGTCGGCGTGTCGGTCTGCGATATCGCCTGCGGCATGTATGCCCACCAGGCCATTCTGCAGGCCCTGTTCGCGCGCGAACGCACCGGCGGGAACCGCGGCATACAGGTTTCGCTTTACGGCGCCATGGCCGACTGGATGAACGTGCCCTACCTGCAGCATCATTACGGCGGCAAGACGCCGGGGCGGCCCGGGCTGAACCATCCGACCATTGCGCCCTACGGCGCCTATGAATGCGGTGACGGCAAGCCGCTGCTGATCTCGATCCAGAACGAGCGCGAATGGCGCAGCCTCTGCGAGAACGTCCTGGGCGGCGCGGAAATCGCCGATGACCCCCGCTTCGCCACCAACCCGGACCGGGTCGCCAACCGCCCGGCGCTCGACGCCATCATCCACGGCGTCTTTGGCGGCGGCCCGCGCGAGGAGATCATCGCCAGGCTGGAAACGGCGAAGGTCGCCTACGGCCGCCTGTCGGACCTCGACGACCTGGTCGCCCACCCGCAGAACCGCTTCATCGAGGTCAGGACCAGCGCCGGCGACGTCAAAATCCTCGCCCCGCCCCCCATCGCCGTCGGCGAGCCGGAAAGCTATGGCCCGGTCCCCGCACTGGGCGAGCATGACGCGGCGGTAAGGGCGGAGTTCGGCGATTGACGAGGGCACTGGCCTATTTTTCCAATGACTACAGGACGGCCAGGGGCTGGTTCATGGTCGCCTGCAAGACGGCGCGCCTGCGCGTAGAGAGTTTCGAGTGCCCGCATCCGGGCCGCGACGGCGAACCGGTTTATACGGACGTTGCCGTGCTGGGGCCGGAGAACACCCGGGCCGCCCTGATGCTGACTTCGGGTACCCATGGCGTGGAGGGGTTCTGCGGCTCGGCGATCCAGACCGGGCTGATCCTGGAAGGCCTGGCCGCCCGGATGCCGCCCGATCTGCGCATCGTCATGGTTCATGCGGTCAACCCGTATGGCTTTGCCCATCTGCGGCGGGTCAACGAGGATAATATCGACCTGAACCGCAATTTCATCGACCATGACGCGGCCCCGCCGGCCAACCCGGCCTATGACGAATTGGCGGATATCATCGCGCCCGCGGCGTACTGGCGGCTGGCGACAGGTGCGTCACTGGCACGATTGTTGGTTCACCGGATGATCCACGGCACGGCCAAGCTGCAGGCCGCGATCACCGGCGGCCAATATAACCATCCTGACGGGTTGTTTTACGGCGGCCAGGCGCCGGCATGGTCAAACAAGACATTCCGCCGGATCGTCCGCCGGCGCATCGTGGGGGCCGAGCGCGCGGCGCTGCTGGACATCCATACCGGCCTCGGCCCTCACGGCCAGGGCGAAATCATCTCAAGCGACATGCCCGGATCGCCCGCCCATGCTCGCGCTCATGCCTGGTGGGGCGAGCGGGTCAAAACCACGAAAGCCGGAGAATCGGTGTCGGCGGACTTGTCGGGAACCCTGAAGAACGCGTTTTACGAAGCGCTGCCACGCGCCGAAGCGACAGCGGGCACCCTGGAATTCGGGACCTTCCCGGCGATCCAGATACTGCATGCGATGCAGGCGGAAAACTGGCTGCATAACAATGGCGGGAACCATCGGCGAGCGACGCAAATAAAATCCGCCATGCGCCATGCCTTCTATCCCGACAGCGATAGCTGGAAGACAAAGGTCTGGGACCAGGGATGCGAGGCGGTCGAGCAGGCTATTGCGGGCCTGTGCCCCTGAGGCGTTAGCGCGGTCCCTTATAGTCCCGCAAATAGCCCGGCAGCCCTATGTCATCACGCAGTTGCGCGTCCGGCTCCGGCTCTCCAAATGTCCGGTGCATCGGCACCACGCCGGCCCAGACCGGGTCGTTCATGTCTTCCGGTTCGTCCTCGACGCCGCCGTCGCGGATCTTGGCCGACACCTCGACCAGATCGAAAGCCAGAACCGTGGTCGCCTTCTTCTCCTGAGCATTGGGCGCGCGCAACTCGTCCCAGCGGCCCGGCGCAAGCTTTTCCATGAATACCTTCAGCGTCGCCAGTATTTCGGCCTCGTCGGTAAGTTTTCGTCCAGTCCCGTAAACCACGACCGTGCGATAATTGACCGAGCTGTGATAGCCCGAGCGCGCCAGCACCAGACCACCGGTCATCGTCACCTCGATGCAGGCGGGGGCGCCGTTTTCCAGCGCCCGGATCATCCTGCTGGCGGATGAACCGTGGATATAAAGGGTCTCGCCCTCGCGCCAGTGGGCGGTCGGGATGACCGCGGGCGCGCCGTCATGGATGAAACCCACATGACAGATCAGCGCCTCGTCCAGGATCGCATGTACCCTGTCGCGGTCGTAGACGCCCCGCTCATGCGCCCGCTTCAGCGTGGTGCGTTTGGTCTTTGTATAGTCGGCCATGTTCCCCATCCGTCTGATTCACTCCACTAGGTTGCGCGAACAGGTATAAAGGATATATTGGCCCTAACATAAGAGCCATTTTCGAGAAATTTACAGGGCCATTTGGTGACTGAACTTTCAACCCTTTTCGAAGCCAGCCTGGACCCGGACTCGACGGCGCCGTTGTACCGTCAGCTCCATGGCGCGCTGCGCGACGCCATCCTGGGCGGCAGGCTGACGCCTGGCGAACGCCTGCCCTCGTCACGCGCGCTGAGCAAGCATCTGGCTTGTTCGCGTAACACGGTGACCGAGGCCTACGACCTGCTGACCGCCGAGGGTTATCTGGAGGGCCGCGTCGGCGCGGGCAGTTACGTGTCGCGGGCATTCGCCGAGAGCTGGGTGCGCGACCGCCCCGGCATGCCCCATGGGCGTTCAGATGTCGGGCCGCCACGCCTGTCCCGGGTAGGTGAGGTCTTGCTGGAAATGGGGGCGGGTTCCCATGATGAATCCGACGATCCCCGCCAGGATCCGGTCGGACCCGACCCGGCGGCATTCCCGTTCGACGTCTGGGCCCGCGCGCTGGCCCGCGCCTGGCGGCGGCCAAATCCGGACCAGGCCTTTCGCGGCGACCCCATGGGGTATCGGCCCCTGCGCGAGGCCGTGGCGGACTACCTGCGCAAGGTCCGGGCGCTGGACTGCGGCGCGGACCAAGTGATGATTACGTCCGGCGCGCAGCATGCGCTGGACCTGGTCGCCCGCCTGCTGCTGGACCCGGGCGACGCGGTCTGGATGGAAGATCCTTCCTATCGCGGGGCGCGCGCCGCCCTGGCCGCCGCCGGTGCAATCGCGATCCCGGTCCCGGTGGACGGGGATGGCTTCGACGCCGCGCGGGCCGCCGAAATCGCGCCAGACGCAAGGGCGGCCATGGTGACGCCCTCACACCAGTTTCCGCTGGGCGTGACCATGAGCCTGGCGCGCCGCATGAAACTGCTGGAATGGGCGGCGGCCGGCGAGCGCTGGGTCGTCGAGGACGATTACGACAGCGAGTTCCGCTACACGGGCCGCCCAATCCCGGCGCTGCACGGCCTGGACCGGGCCCGGCGCGTCATCTATGTAGGAACCTTCAGCAAGGCGATGTTCCCCGGCCTGCGGCTGGGTTATCTGGTGCTGCCGCCGGCCCTGGTCGAGGCCTTCCGCGCGGCCCGAATGCTACTGGATGGGCATACCGCCATGGTCGGCCAACTGTCGCTGGCCGAATTCATCGCCGAGGGCCACTTCCCCGCCCATCTGCGCCGCATGCGCGCGCTTTATGGCCGGCGTCGGGACATCATGCTGCATCATCTGCGGACGCGTCTTGCGCCCTTCCTGGCGGGACCGCCGGGCGAGGCCGGCATGCATCTGCTGGCCCATCTGCGCGAAGGGCTGGACGACAGCGCGATCGTCCGCCGCGCCGCCGGGGTGGGGGTTAATTGCCAGGTCTTGTCAGCCTACCATGCCGGACCGGATCGCCGCCACGGGCTGGTGTTGGGTTTCGGCGCCGTCCGCGATGACGCAATCCCCGGCATGATCGAGAGGCTGGCCGATGTTATTGAAAGCCAGACCTGAGCGCAGGAAAAAGGGCGGCGTAATTCCCCGCCGCCCTAATTTCTTCGCGCGATAGCGCGTATGTTCGGTCGGTTTAGCTGGCGGGACCGGCCGCGGCAGTGCTCAGATAGCTCGAAACCGTATTGAAAATGACCTGCAGCTGGCCACCAAGAATCTGCAGCGCGATAATAGCGGCTACGGAAACAAGCGCGGCAACCAGGCCGTACTCAATCATGGTCGCGCCGGACTCGTCCTTAAGAAAGGCTTTAATGAAACTCATTGCGAAACTCCCCAAAAAAAGATGATTAACCCTGACAGTGGCCACCAACAGTGCACCCGTGGCGACAACCAATCTTATATCAACCGGTATGTTAAAAACGCCTTAAGTACTATAGTTAATGCATAAAATGCTATACTGTTGGGGTATGGATTGCATCGGCCATATGAGCCCGAAAAACAAAAGGCGGCGCCCGCAAGGGCCGGCCCTCGCCGTGCTTCAAGACAGGCTGGCATAACCCCAACAGCACCGCCAGAAGCAAGAACAACCGCACGAGAATCCCTTATCGACTGTCCGATACACCGACTTCCGCAAGCCATTGCGGCATAGGCACATCGCTGTAAGGCAGCCACTGAATCTCCTGGAGTTCCTGGTGCTCTCCATCCAACGAACAAGACCAACCATCAGGTAGAGCAGGGCCGCGTTGCCGGTGGAAGGTTATAGCCCCGCCGATCCACATTTATCGGCCCGGGGGAGCATTGAGCATACTCGCCAGAACGCAGACGCTGTGGCCGCGCTCTCAGAAATCCGTCGGCGCGCCGCCTTCTTCCTTGCGCCGGGCGACGAAAGCCTCCAGTTCCTCGCGAATCGCGTCGTCCAGCGGCGGCTCCTCGTATTCGTCCAGCAGTTGTTTGTAGAGCCGGTTAGCCTTCTCGTATGCGGTCGGGGTGCCGGCCTCCTGCCAGGCCTCGTAATTGCGCCAGTCGGAAATCATCGGGCTGTAGAAAGCGGTGGTGTAGCGTTCCATGGTATGGGCGGCGCCGAAAAAATGCCCGCCCGGCCCGACCTCGCGCATGGCGTCCAGCGCCAGCGTGTCGTCATTGACCTCCAGCGGCGTCATGAAGGCGGCAACCATCTGCAACAGGTCGGCATCCAGCACCATCTTCTCGAAGGAGGCCTGCAGCCCGCCCTCCATCCAGCCCGCCCCATGCTTGAGGATATTGACCCCGCCCATGATCGCGCCCCACAGCGAGAACACCGATTCATAACCCGCCTGGGCATCCACCGTGTTCGCGGCGCAGACATTGGATGACCGGTACGGCAGGCCATAGCGCCGGGCAAGCTGGCCGCCGAGCAGCGCCGACTGCATATATTCCGGTGTGCCAAAGGCGGGGGCGCCGGACTTCATATCGACATTCGAGGTGAAGCCGCCATAGGCGAAGGGCGCGCCGGCCCGCACGCTCTGGTTCAGCACCAGCCCGGCCAGCGCCTCGGCGTTCTGCTGGGTCACCGCGCCAACCACCGTCACCGGCGCCATCGCCCCCGCCAGCGTGAACGGCGTCAGGACCACAAGCTGGTTCCGCCGCCCCATCTCGATGATGCCGCCGCACATCACTTCGTCCAGCTTGAGCGGCGAGTTGGAATTGATGATGGTCATCAGGCTGGGCTCGCGCTCCAGCGTTTCATGGTCGATGCCGCGGGCGATGCGGGCGATCTCGATGCCGTCGAGAATGCGCTCGCGACCCAGCGAATAGGCGTGGAACACCTTGTCGGTCAGGGTCACGAAATCCGACAGGCAGTCCAGATGCCGGGTCGAGGGGTGGCGGTCGAGCGGCTCCACCGGATAGCCGCCGATGATATGAACGATGTTGAGTTTCTGAATAAGCTTGACGAGATTCAGGAAGTCGGCGCTGTTGCCCGGCCGCCGACCGCCTTCCATATCGTGCGTATTGGGGGCGCTGCCCACCGCGCAATTGGCAATCCAGACCCCGCCGATCCTAAGCGAATGGTCCGGGTTGCGGGCATGCAGGGTGACTTCCGGCGGCGCCTTGCCCAGCGATTGCTCAACCAGCCCGCGGTCGAATCGAACCCGGTCGCCGTCCGCCGCAACATCGGCCCCGGCCGCCTTGAGAATGGACTTGGCCTCGGCGTTGAGGACATCGATGCCGATCTCCTCCAGCACCGTCAGCGAGG
>CBFDDT010000107.1:0-12972 GCA_965603635.1 uncultured bacterium
ATCTCAATTACTACGACGAGCCGGTGTGTTTCGAGGACGTAGCCGAAGAGGGCTCTGTCCGCAGTGTCGAGATTCAGCCGGTACGCGAGTACGGTATGGTTTTCGAAGATGACTTGCTGCGCGATGTAATGCGCTGCGAGAGGTCGGAAATCGAGGATATCCAGCTGGTTTACAAGATGTCTCGACTGCGCGACGTAACGATCCTGGGGAGCTCCGGAGTTGCGGTTATCGAGAATAGCCGCGAGGTCGTCGTCATGGACCGCCGGCAGGATCGGGTTTCGGCCAACTGGGTGGTTGCGCAGCCGTTGAAGGCGGTCGAAGGCGGCAGTTCGGCAACCTATGTGAATCTCCTGGGTGTCAGGAGGGGCCACCGCCATTTCGCCCACTTCTTCTTCGACACGATCGTTCCGGTCATGATGTACCTGAAGAGCTGGCGCGATCCGGCGGAGAAAGTCATCTTCCTTGTGCGCGAGGACCTGTCCGCGATCCAGCGGGATACATTTGCTTTCCTTGCCGAAGATTTTCCTGGAATTTCTTTCGAGTCGCTGCCAGAAGGCTGCAAAATGCGGTGCAAGAGCGTCATACTCCTAACCTCCCAGAACAAACGGCATGGTTTGGACAACGCGCTTGCCCGTGATTGCATGCGGGATATCGCGACTCTTTTTCTTAAGCGTTACGGGATCCCTCCCCCGCGTGAAGGGGGAGGGAAGTGGATCTATCTCTCCAGGGAGGGTGCCATACTTCGTAGGGTGAAGAACGAATCCGCGTTGACCGCGATGTTGTCGCACTATGGGTTCGAGTCGTACGAACCGAGCTCCCTTTCGTTCGCCATGCAGGCCGAGTTGTTTGCGTCCGCAGACATGATCGTATCTGCGCATGGCTCGGCACTCATGAATCTGATGTTCTGCAGGCCACATACCAAGGTTCTCGAATTCTTTCCCGCAAACTACCGTGGCGTAGCCTTTGCGCGGCTGAGCAAGGCTATGGAACTCGACTATCATTACCTTTTCGCAGGCAAGGGCGATGTTCACAAGCTGGCGTTCGTTATGGATGCTGGTGAATTGGAAGCCGCCGTTCGGGGCATGATCGCTTCCTCCAGCGGTCGGGGGCAGTAGAGCGTTACCGCTGGACGGCGTCCGCCAATCTGTTTGGCAACAGCGGCGCCAGCCGCGACCGCGACGCTTCGGGTGCGTAACGATGGCTGGGCTGAAGAAACGTGCTCACGACGAGATCTGCCACCGTTAGCCAATGCCTTGGGACTGTCTGGTCGTCGGCCGGAAAAAAATCAACCGGTCCGCCTCAACCTCCAGCGCATGGCCGGCAACATAGTTTCGTGCACGGTCAATATTCGGGTTTATTGACTGGATCGGACCGCCTTTCCTGGAAGAGACGGCCGACAGGTTTGTCCGCCATCTCATGCGGAAATATTTTCCGGAAATTCAGGATGCTGACGATTCGATTCGGTCGAACCCTGAAGGTGGCTGAAAAATGTACTCAGGGCGCCGGTTATCTCCGGCACGTATCGCTCCATACCGATCCAGAGGGGTAGCCTCAGCAATCGCGGCGCCAATATCTCCGTATTGCGCATGGCGCCAACTGTCCTTCCGTATCGAATGCCCGCGGGGGAGTTATGCAAGGGTGAAAAATGAAAAACAGTATCAATTCCCCGTTTGCTCAAATAGTTTATAACCTGAGCGCGCCGCGACTCGTCCTGTAACAGGATGTAATATATATGCGCATTATGAGCGCAACCGTCCGGCACGATTGGCCGCCGCAAGAAACCCTCGCGCTCAAGAGGTTCAAGGGCTTCATGGTAGGCAGTCCATATTTTGGCGCGGCGGGCGGTCACGTTCCGCGCCGAACTGAACTGCGTAAACAGCCATGCCGCCTGCAGTTCGCTGGGCCCATAGGAAGACCCCAGCCCAACCCATGAATACTTATGGATATCGCCTCGTATAAACGCGGCTCGGTCGGTGCCTTTATCGCGAACGATTTCAGCCTCTCTGGCCAGCTTGGGATCATTGAGCAGAAGCGCGCCGCCTTCGCCACAGTGAATGTTTTTCGTCTCGTGGAAACTGATTGCCCCCATATGGGCATGGCTTCCCAACGGACGACCCCGGCAGTCGGCTAGTAACGCATGCGCCGCATCCTCTATTACGAACAACCCGTGCCGCTCCGCGATTGCGGCTACGCGTTCCATATCGCATGCCACGCCGGCATAATGCATGGTCATGATCGCCTTGGTTCGCGGCCCGATCGCGGCTTCAATCAGGGATTCGTCGATATTCAGTGTGTCCGGCCTGATGTCGACAAAAACTGGTACGCCGCCGCGCAGCGCAACAGCGTTGGCCATGGATGGAAATGTGAATGACGGCATTATGACTTCGTCGCCAAGCGTGACACCTGCCAGTATTACGGCCATTTCCAGTGCACCGGAACAGGATGCCGTCAAAAACGCGGCCGGCGTTTTCAAATTTTGCCGTAACCACGCTTCGCACTTGCCCGTGTACTCGCCGCCGGCTCCGAGCTTTCCCGATTCCGCCAATTTACGTAATGCGACCGCCTCGTCGCCAGTGACCAGCGGCCTGTTGAACGGAATGTTCATGTCCCCCCGCCCCTCCCCCGTGTCGAATAGGCGATCATGTCCCACCCGGACAAATTTAATCAGCCTGCGAACAATAATGCCTAGGATACTACAGAAAATTGTCCACCAACTTTGGGTGGCATGCGACAATATGCCGCATGCCACGTTAAGCTGCTTCAGTGGGCGCCGCCTTCTTGCGAGCAGGCGCGACGGCCAGTATGTTGCCGCCCAGAATTAGCGCCACGCCGATCAGCGCCGGGGCGGTCCAGACGTAGTCTTCCAGGAAGGTCGAGATGATCAGCGCCACGATAGGGAAGACCACGGCGGCATAGGCCGCGCGGTCGGCGCCGATACGGGCCAGCAGGGTGAGGTAGAAACCAAAGGCCAGGATCGAGCCGAAGATCGCCAGGTACAGAAGCGACCCCACATAACCCGGCGAGAAGTCGAAGCTTATGGGCGCGCCGCGGAACAGCGCTAGGACAGTCATGAACAGCGCGCCATAGGCCATGCCCAGCGCGTTCATCTGGATCACCGGCAGCCCGGCCCGCGTGTTGCGCAATGACGCCATGTTGCCCAGCGATGCGGAATAGGTCGCGACGATCGACAGGCCCAGCCCGATCATCGGACCGCTTGTCGGGTCCATCGCCGTCAGATCGTCCCAGAACACCAGAACCAGCCCGATCATACCCAGCCCCGCCGCGCCCAGGACCCGCGGCTCGACCCGCGTCCCGAACAGCACCGCGCCGTTCAGGATGTTCATCATCATGATCAGCGAGAACACCACCGCGACGACGCCGGTCGTCAGTTCAAATGTCGCGTAATAGAACAGCCAGTAGTTCAGGCAGAACAGGAACAGTCCCAGCGCCGCGATATAAGGGTGGTGGCGCAGCGGGAAGCGCAGGCTGCGCCCGGTCGCCAGGCAAAAGACGATCAGCACCGTCGCGGCGACGATGAAACGATAGGCGACCGAGAGATCGGGATCGACCGCGCCAAGCTGCATCTTGATCGCATACCAGGTCGAGCCCCAGATCAGCACAGTCGCCACGTAGAGCAGATTGTTTCCCAAGTATCCTCCCTGGAGAATCAGGCGCGCCAGAAGGGCTTGGATGCTTCCTCCATGGCAGTGACGCGGTCGACCCCGATATCGCGAAGCAGATGTTCGTTCAGCCGGGCCAGACTATGGCGCTGCCTTGAACGCTCATACCACGTTTGCAGGGTTTTCACAGACGCCAAAAAGAGACGGCCGAGGCCGGTTGACAGGCCCGTAACCTCGGCCGCCTTGCAGGGAACACGGATATCGGTGCTGTAACTCATCTGTCTTCTCCTTATCTATAACCGGGCCATCGGAAAGGCCAATGAATTGGCTCGTTTGCTCATGAACCAATGAAATACGCCGATTACGAGCGATAGACAAACGATCGTTTCTCATCTAATGCATAAGTAGATTTAATCCGATTGGTATCGACATGGCAACACGCCTGCCCCCGATGAACACGCTACGCGCCTTCGAGGCGGCGGCCCGGAATCTCAGCTTCACCCTGGCCGCGGAAGAGCTCCACATCACCCAGGCGGCGGTGAGCCATCAGATAAAGGTGCTGGAACAGGCGCTGGGCGTGCGGCTGTTCCGCCGCCTGAACCGGGCCATCCGCCTGACCGAGGAGGGCCAGGAATTTGTCGGCGAGGTCCGCAAGGCGTTGAACCATCTGGCGACCGCCGTGGAAAAGCTCGCCGCCCCCGATGCGGGCGGGCCGCTGACGGTCAGCGTGCTGCCCTCTTTCGCATCGAAATGGCTGGTGCCCCGGCTGGGCCGTTTTCGCGACAAACATCCGGAAATCGATGTGCGAATCAGCCCCTCGACCCAACTCACCGATTTTCGGCGCGACGATGTCGATCTGGTGGTGCGCTACGGCAAGGGCGAATATGAGGGATTGCAAAGCGTCAGGCTGATGACCGAGGACATCTTTCCAGTCTGCAGCCCGGCCCTGCTGAATGGGCCGAACGCATTGCGCGTGCCCGAGGACCTGCGCCGGCACACGCTCTTGCATGACGATGGCTATGTGGATTGGACCATGTGGCTGCTGGTCGCCGGCGTGAGCGGTATCGATCCGCGGCAGGGGCCGTTCTTCACCGACTCCGCCTTCGTGATCCAGGCAGCGGCCGAAGGCCAGGGGGTGGCGCTGGCGCGCGGCGCGCTGGCCGCGGGCGACATCGCGGCGGGCCGGCTGGTAAAGCCATTCGATATCGCAATTCCCACCGAATACGCTTATTATGTGCTGAGTCCCAAGGCGACGAGTCATCATCCGAAAATTACCGCCTTCAGGGAATGGCTGCTGGAAGAGGTGGCGTCTGACGATACCCCGCCACCGGAGCGGTGACATTTCCCGCACGGGAAAAACCACCGTACTGATCGCAATTCAAGGAATTTCGGCTATGCAAGGCGCAAAAAACATCGTTCTGGGATCCATCTGCCTGCTCATCGGCGCCGGCCTGCTGATGGCTGTCGATCTGGGTGCTATACTGAAATATGGGGTCTGGGGCCTGATCGCCGTTGGCGCCGTCATGCTCGCCGGCGGTCTGTACCAGATTGCCGGCCCCGGTGCGGCCGGGGTGGACGCCCATAAGGCATACCAGTCCAGTTCGACCGCCAGGCTGTTGATGCAAAGCATGCTCACAACCGCGCTGGCCGACGGCCATATCGACGATGAAGAGGTGGAGGCCATCGTCGTTGCCTGCGAAGAAGTGGTGCATGAGCATCTGGATTCCGATTCGATTCGCCAACTCGCGGAATTGGTCGAGGAAAAGGGTGATGCCATCCTCAACGAAATCCGCTACGAGGGGAAGATGCTCAACCGGGATGCACGAAAGGCGGTCATCAATGCCTGCGTCGCGGTGCTGATGGCGGATGGAAAAATCGACGTACGGGAAACGGCGGCCGTAAACATGATCGGCGAGCAGCTCGGTTTTTCACCGGACGAGACAGAGGCAATCATCGCGGAATCAATGCCGGCCGAGGAAGACTGAAGGCGTCGAAACGACTTTATCGCCGTCCGCCGGCCAGTTTTACCGCATCCGGGTGGGCGCGCAGGCGGGCCATGGCGATGACGCCGACCAATGGTCCGATCGCCAGGGACGCGAACGCATAGCGCCAGCCCACCGCCTCGGCCAGCCAGGGAATCATGTGGATGGTCGTTAAGGTCAGCAGGAAACCCATGCTGGTCTGGACCGTCAGCATGGTGCCTACCAGATTGCGGTCGGATAGCTCGGCGACGCTGGCCGAAAATTGCGGCGAGTCGGCGACCACGGCGAAACCCCAGACGATGCACAGCGCCACCAGCCAGACCGGATCGCCCCCATAAAGAAACCCGACCACCAGCGCGCAGGCGCCGCTGACCGTCATCGCCAGGATGGTCAGCGTGGTCCGCCCCATGCGGTCGGCGAACAGCCCGCCCAGCACACAGCCCACACCGCCCGCCCCAATAATGGCGAAGGTCGCCAGCGCGGCATAGGTCGAGGCCGCGCCGCCCGCGCCCATGGTCTGTGCGAAACTGGCGTTCAGGAACACGCCGACCCAGGCCCACATGGCATAAAGCTCCCACATATGGCCCAGATAGCCGATATTGGCGAGCCGCAGCGACTGGACCCGGAAACCGGCCAGCGCATGGGCCGGATCGAAGGGCGGCGCCTTTCCAATATTGGGCCCGATGCCGGCAAACAGGATACCACCCGCCGCGGCCAGCGCCGAGACGGACGCCGCACCCAGCGTGAAGCGCCAATCGATGCCGCCCAGCGCGTTGAACAGATGCGGGGCGGCGGAACCCACGGTCAACGCCCCGACCAGCAACCCGACCAGCAATCCCATATCTCCCTTCGCCCAGGTCGTCGCCAGCTTCATGCCAACGGGGTAAATCCCCGCCATGCACATGCCGGTGGCGAAGCGCAGCACGATAACGGCGAACGAGGTCGGCTCGACCAGCAGAATCGCGGCGTTGGCGGCCGCCGCCACCAGGGCCGAGGCCATGAAAAAGCGCCGAGGGTCAACCCGGTCGGCCAGGCTGAAGAAGGCGCTGAACAGCGTGCCGACGACGAACCCGGCCTGCACCGCGCTGGTGAACAGCGACGCTGTCGTCCCGTCCAGCCCGATTTCGGCCTTCAGCGCGGGCACCACGGCCGAGGCCGAAAACCACAGCGCCATGGCCGCGATCTGGCAAAAAGCGATCAGCGCCAGCGAGGCGCCGCGTCCGGTCTGCATTGTTTGTTTCCCTCTCTAATACCAAGGCTCGCTGATAAAGACCCATGTGATGGGGCTTGGCGGCCCGCCGGGCAGGCGCGGTCCGCGGGGCGATGCTTGCCGCATCGGTCAAGGGCCGCAACGCACCCGGAGGACCGCCAAGTCCCACCGGAGGCCGGTTTTCCATGACCGCTCGCGGCGTTGCGCTCCGCTTATGGTGCGTGCACCACGGCGCGAAGCGCGCCTGACGAGCGGCCATGGGAAACCGGTCACATGAGTCTTTATCAGCGAGCCTTGGTATTACTCCGCCCGGATAATCACAATTATCACATCATCGCGATTCGATCCCGGCGAATTGGCCTGCGGGGTTGCGCGGCGGCGGTTGACGTATTAACTCGAAGGGGCGGACGGTCTTTTCGAAAAAGCAGGCAGCCATGGCGGAACAGCACCACACCAAAGTTCTCATCATCGGGTCGGGCCCGGCGGGTTATACGGCGGCGGTCTATGCCGCGCGGGCCAACCTGGAACCGCTGCTGGTCGCGGGACTGCAGCCCGGCGGGCAATTGACCATCACCACCGATGTCGAGAATTATCCCGGCTTCGCCGAGGCGGTGCAAGGCCCCTGGCTGATGGAACAGATGCAGGCCCAGGCCGAAAATGTCGGCACGAAAATTCTTTACGACATAATCACCGATATAGACCTGTCGAAGCGTCCCTTCACGGCCACCGGCGATTCGGGCGACAGCTACACCGCCGACACGGTCGTCATCGCAACGGGCGCGCAGGCGCAGTGGCTGGGGCTGGAGTCGGAGCAGAAATACCAGGGCGGCGGCGTGTCGGCCTGCGCCACCTGCGACGGGTTTTTCTATCGCGAGAAGGATATAGCGGTGGTCGGGGGCGGCAACACGGCCGTCGAGGAAGCCCTGTTCCTGACCAATTTCGGCAAGAAAGTCTATCTGATCCATCGCCGCGACGAATTGCGTTCGGAAAAAATCCTCCAGGATCGACTGTTCAAAAACCCCAAGATTGTGCCGGTCTGGGATACGGTGATCGAGGAAATCCTGGGCGAGGAAATGCCGCCGGTCGTAACCGGCCTCAGGCTGAAGAACGTGAAAACCGGCGAGGTCAGCGAACTGGCCGTCGAAGGCGTATTCATCGCCATCGGCCATACGCCCGCCAGCGAGGTCTTCAAGGGCCAGGTGGATATGGACGACGGCGGCTACATCCACACAAAACCCGACTCGACTGCCACCAATATTCCCGGCGTATTCGCCGCCGGCGACGTGAAGGACAAGATCTATCGCCAGGCGGTCACGGCCGCCGGCATGGGCTGCATGGCCGCGCTGGAGGCCGAGCGCTTCCTGGCCGACGAGGCGCACGAGCAGAGCGAGGCGGCGGCGGAATAAAGGATTTTTCCGGGTTTTGTGAGAAATCCCACAGACCGCGCCGCGCCGCGCGGCTAATTTGCCCCCATACGGACGCCGATGGTAGAGGCAACAGCCAACGGATCCAATTCCAGATAACGGTTGTTGGGCGGGGCCTTCCGGTGGGTTGGCTTCCACCAAGAGTCCTTGGGGGCGTTAGATTGGCTTTCACGAAAAAGATTCACGAACGGGAAATCCTGGAGATTTTCCAGTACTGGCTGGAGCGCCGGCCGCAAAACGGCGTGCCCGATCGGGGCAGTATCGACCCCAAATCCATCCCGCACAAATACCTGCCCAGTCTTTTCCTGTACGAGGCAGAGCCAGGAGGACGCTTTCGATGCAAGCTGATCGGCACCGACATCACGCACATTCTGGGCAAGGATGAAACCGGACAATATCTGGACGAAATGCTCGATCCGGCGGTCGCGAAGGAACGATTGAAATTGTTCAAACAGACCGTGACATCCAAGCGGCCGGTCTATTACCGGTATCTGGCGGTAACGGCGCGCGGTGATCAGCGCCTGTTTTCGCGCATCCTGTTGCCGGTTTCATCGGCCGGTGGCAAGGCTGACCAGGTCTTCGGCATGGTGCGTTACGGACCTGTCGAGCACCGGTCCGAATGGTTGAAATCCTCGGCAACGGAAAACGGTTTATCGGAAGTCGTTACCGCGACCGACGACGATCTGGCTATCCTGACGGCGGACAGCGCCGCCAAATAACCCTCGTCAGAACAGCTCTTTTACCGCCTTGCGATAATTGTCCTTGATGGCCTCGGCGCGCACATGGCGGCCGTCCTCGACCACCCATCGGCCACCCGCCAGGACCCGCTTCACCAGCGGGGCATTCCCGGCGAAAACCAGACTGTCGAGAATATCGTCCCCGTCCCGGCCTTCCAACAGAAGGTGATCGTGATCGAGGACCAGCAGATCGGCGCGATGGTCCTTGGCAATCGCGCCAACCGGTAAACCCAGCGCCCGCGCGCCGCCGTCCAGCGCGGCGCGCCACAGTGATCCGCCCACCGATGGTGTGTCGTTGCTTGCCGCTATATTGCGCCGCCGCAGCACCAGCCGCTGCCCGTATTCCAGCCAGCGCAATTCCTCCACCGGGCTGACCGAAACATGGCTGTCGGAACCGATGCCGAAGCTGCCGCCCTGATTGATGAAATCCCTGAATGGAAACAGCCCGTCCCCCAGATTGGCCTCGGTGGTCGGGCACAGCCCGGCGATGGCGCCGCTGGCCGCGATCTGGTCTATCTCCCCGCGGGTCACGTTGGTGGCGTGGATGAGGCACCAGTTTTCATCGACTGCAAAATGCTCATACAGCCATTCGACCGGAGTCTTTTGGCTCCAGCCATAGCATTCCGTCACTTCGCGAACCTGTTCGGAAATGTGGATATGAATGGGCGTCCTTATGTCCCGCAGGGTTCGTCCAAGCACCGCCTCCCGGATTTCCCGTTCCCCGGCCGCGCGCAGGGAATGGATGGCCAGGCCGGTGCGGTTGAAGGCCGGGTCGACAAACCCTTTTTCCACCGCGCCGGCGACCTCTTCCAGAAATTCCGGGTCGCCGCGAAACCGTTCCTGTGCCGGGCTCAGCGGCTCGCCATTGAAGCCGCCCTGATTATAGAGCACCGGCAACAGGGTCATGGCGACGCCCGACGACTCGGCGGCGCGCGCGACGCGCAGCGCGGTCTCGGCCGGTTGGGCATAGCGCCCACCATCGGGCCGGTTATGCAGATAGTGAAATTCCGCGACTGAGGTATAGCCCTGGCAAAGCATCTCGGCATAAAGCTGGGCGGCGATCGCCTCCACATCGTCCGGGCTGACCTTCGAGACCAGCCCGTACATGGTCTGACGCCAGGTCCAGAAACTGTCATCCTTGCCGCCGGCGCGTTCGGCCAGCCCCGCCATGGCGCGCTGAAATGCATGGGAATGCAGGTTGGGTATGCCGGGGATGACGATTTTCGCATATTCGTCGCCGGCGGCCTTGGCGTTCGGTTCGATCTTCAGGATGCGTCCATCCATCGGACCGTAATGGATCAGCACGTCTCGCGCCCAGCGGTCGGGCAGCAGGGCCTGCTCCGCGAACAATGTTTTGATCGGCGCCACCGGCATATATCACCTCCCTTGACCCACGCTTGATGCTTGCGAAGGCCGCTTCCCCTCGTCCATAACGATAATGCGATTTTTCGAAAAGGGCACGCATAATGTTGGATGTCATATGGATTGGCGGCAATATTGCCAGCATGGAGGTCGGGGCCGGCCCATGGGGCGCCATCCGCGACGCCGCGTTGGGCGTAAAAGACGGGCGCATCGCCTGGATTGGCCGGCGCGCCGATCTTGCCGGCCCGCCCGAGACCCTGGCCCGCGATGTTCGCGATTTCACCGGTCGGTGGATCACACCCGGCCTGATCGACTGCCACACCCATCTGGTTTATGGCGGTGACCGGGCGCGCGAGTTCGAGATGCGGCTGGAAGGCGCCAGTTATGCCGAGGTCGCCCAGGCCGGCGGCGGGATCGTCTCGACGGTCAAGGCGACCCGCGCGGCGGACGAGGCGACTTTGCTGGCCTCGGCGGCAAGACGGCTGGCCGCGCTGACGGCCGAGGGTGTCACCACGATCGAGATCAAATCGGGCTACGGGCTGGACCTGGAGACCGAGTTGAAGCAATTGCGTGTCGCGCGGCGGCTCGGCGATCAGTCCGGCGTCACCGTCCGAACGTCATTCCTCGGCGCCCATGCGACGCCCGCGGAGTTCGAGGGACGAGCCGACGATTATATCGATTTCGTCTGTTCCCAATCCATGCCGGCCGCGGCCGAAGCGGGGCTGGCCGACGCGGTGGACGCCTTCTGCGAATCGATTGCTTTCTCGCCGGCCCAGACCGAACGGGTTTTCCAGCGCGCGGGCGAACTGGGGTTGCCGGTGAAACTGCATGCGGACCAGCTTTCCGATCTGGGCGGCGCGGCGCTGGCGGCCCGTTATGGCGCGCTGTCGGCGGACCATCTGGAATATACGGGGGAGGCCGGGGTGGCGGCCATGGCCGAGGCGGGAACGGTCGCCGTGTTGCTGCCCGGCGCCTTCTATACGCTGCGCGAAACAAAGCAGCCGCCCATCGACCTCTGCCGGCGTCACGACGTGCCGATCGCCATCTCCACCGACAGCAATCCCGGCTCGTCGCCCGCCACCTCTATCCTTCTGATGCTCAACATGGCCTGTACCCTGTTCCGCATGACACCCGAGGAGGCAATGGCCGGGGTAACGCGCAATGCGGCGAAGGCGCTGGGCGTGCAGGCGACCCATGGAACGTTGACTGAGGGCAAAGTGGCTGATTTTTGCATCTGGGACATCGCCGAACCCGCCGAACTGGCCTACCGCATCGGCTTCAACCCCTTGGCGGCCGCTGTGCGGGCCGGGGTGGTGGACCCCGCGCCCGCGGAAAACCCGCGTTAACCCGATCCTCACAATTACCCGGCTATTAATACCGCCATCGGTTGAAATTTCCCGGCGGGTCGACAGTGGCGTTTCTCGACGAAATCAGGGAACCGGAACTCCGGGATGTCTTCCTCTATTGGCTGGGAAAGCGATCCGGCCGGACGGTTCCGTTGCGCAAGGATATCGGGCCCGCCGGCATCGATCCGCGGCATTTGCCGCATCTGTTCATGTACCGCCGCGAAGCTGACGGCAGGTTACGCTGCGTTTTAATGGGAACGGAAATCGTCAAGATATTCCAGCGCGACGAGACGGGCCTGTACCTGGACGAAATCCTGCCAGACCACTCCCGCAAAAGCCGGCTCAAGCTGTGGTCACGTTGCGTCAAGGACCAGCGGCCCGTCTATTACGCTGGCCCGGCCTTGATCCCCACGCGCGATCGTAGGCGTGTCGGGAGGCTCTTGCTGCCCCTGTCGTCGGACGGCGAGGTTTCGGACCATGTCTTCGGCATCGTCAGGTTCGGCCCGATCCTCGACAGCTTGCCGGGAGGAATGCCGTTTCCAAAGGTCGAGGAACCGGCGGTCATCGCGATTGCAAAAGACGAGGATTTATAAAATCTAACCGCCCAGTTGGTCTATCCGCTGGCGGAGTAAATCCCTGTCGGGGCTGTCGTCGGGGAGTTGGGCCAGCAGGCGTTCCAGCAGTTCGCGAGCCTTGGCGTTGTTCCCGGCGTTTGCCTCGGCATTGCCAAGGAACCACAGCGCCTCGGCATTGTCGGGCGCCAGTTCCAGGATCCGTCGCAGGATGGCGGTGGTCTCTTCGTTATCCGCGCCGCCATTGGCATCCCGAATCGCCCGTGCGTGCAGAGCCAGCACATCGGGATTGTCCGGGTCGAGCCGAACCGCGTTACTCATGGCGTCGCGCGCCTTTTCCGCCTCGCCCAGCACGGTGTACGACCGGGCCAACATCATCCAGCCTTGCAAATCGTGCGGATTATCCTTCAGCCGCGCCGCCAGCCCGTCCACCATCGAGCCCACATTCGGGGTCTCGACGACGCCCTCGGGTATAGCGAGTTGCAACTCGGCGGCAAGTTCCACCAATGTCCTCGTCGGGAAGGGCGCATTCGCGACGGCTCCCAGCGCCCGGTTCAATGCATCCTGTGCCTCATCGCGGTCGCCCAGCATCATGCGGGCGCGGATCAGCCGCTCCCAGCCCTCCAGGTTCTTCGGATCTTCCCGAAGCTTCGTGTCCAACCCCTCCACCATCTCGCGGATCATCGCATCGCGCTCGGCCGGGGACATTGCCTCGATCT
>CBFDDT010000108.1:0-12891 GCA_965603635.1 uncultured bacterium
CCGAGGACATCCAGACCCAGGTCTACGAAGTCGGCAAACGCCACGATTTCGAAAGCCTGCGCGACTTCTTCAAGGCCTGCTACGAGGTGCTGCTGGGCCAGGAACAGGGCCCGCGCCTGGGCAGCTTCATCGCGCTCTACGGCGTGGCGGAGACGCTGACGCTGATCAAACGCGCGCTGGCGGGCGAGGATATGGCGGCATAATCCGGCCCGCGCCATGCCGCTCGCGAGGCCGATAGGATCAGGGGATGTGGGGATAAGATAAGGGAGATGGAGGGGAGAAAATTCGATATCGCGCGCCTCCCCTCATCCCCCTTCTTATCCCCCTATCTCCTTATCCCTTGAACCCTTTCGAGCGGCGGTGCCTTTCCGGCGACAGCCGGCGCCGAACAAGCGACCGCTGAAAAATTCACAGACTATGAAGAGGTTGCGCAAAGGTCTCCATCTCGGGCATATCGCGCGGCGCTGCCCCACCCCACCCCCATATTTCTTAAGTATTTACCACTGGTATTCGAACGAGCGACGGGCTAAATAATTCCAATGACCAAGGAACTCATCGCCCCGACTATTCTCATCCGCCGCATGCAGCCCTCCGAATATACGTGGGCACTGGCGCTCAATAACAGCGAGGTGCCGCATGTCAGCGCCAGCGTCGATTACAAATTTCCGCGTTTCATAGAATCGGCGGCCTGGGCGCCGGTGGCGGTGCGCGACAACAAGCCCCTGGGCTTCGCCGTCCTGTTCCTGGCGGGCTCGACCTACAACAGCGAAAATTACCGCTGGGTCGCGGCGCGCTATTCGCGCTTCCTCTATCTCGACCGCATCATCGTCGACCCGGCCCATCGCGGCCAGGGCATCGGCGGCGCGCTCTATGCGAACGCCATCGAATTCGGCCGCAGCCGCGCCCCCATCCTGACCTGCGAGGTCAACGAAGACCCGCCCAACCCCGACTCCATGCGCTTCCACGAAAATCTCGGCTTTAAGCCGCTGGGGAAACAGAAGACCGAGGACGGGAAAAAGAGCGTGGTGATGCTGGGGATGGATTTGGCCTAGATGTCGAGTATAGACCGCCCCTACTTCAACGCATCGACGATCTTCGGGTCGCTCAGCAGGGTTTCCAGGATACGGCGATAGGCTGCCGGCACGGCGGTCCTTGCGTGTTTTGGCGGGTTCCAGGCGTCGCCGCCCAGATCATCGCGGCCGACCACGGCGTTTTCGGCAATCGAGTTCCCCTGCCCGTCGAACACCTCCGCCTTCACGTCATACATCAGGGCGACATTATTCATCGTGTCCGACTTCCACTCGCGCAGCAAGACCAGAAGCGCCTTGTCGGCCCCGCTAGTGGACAGCACCTTGACGGCGTTCCTGTCGTTGACGGACGGGGCTACCATAACCGGCTTCACGGCGATGCCCTTGGCCTCCAGCGCGGCGGAAATCGTGGCGGCGAAATCGTCGGCCAGCGGCCCTTGGGACAGGGTTTCCACATCGTGGGGAATGCCAAAGCCGGCACGCTGAAGCCCGACGAAGGCCGCCGTCTTGTCGCCGCTGACCACATAGGGGCGCTGATCGGAAACCGCGACCGCGACACTGCCGCCCGAAGCCACCGGAAAATCCAGCGTCTGGGACCGGTAATCGTACTTGTTTCCGATGGCGCAGCCCGACAACAGCATCTGGACCGCGGCGAGTGCGAAAATCAGCTTTTTCATGACATTCTCCCTTTGGTGGATAACCCATTCACGCTGCCGGCGGAAATGACCGGTTACGGCGGGTCGACAGATTCTTTATATTGATTCCCGAGAAATCGCTTGGACTATCCGCAAAGGCTATATCGACTGCAAAGATTGTGCAACGCCCCATGATAACCGTCACCCCCTCCATATCCATTTCCGAAAACGAGCTTGAGGAGAGCTTTATCCGCTCGCCCGGGCCGGGGGGGCAGAATGTCAACAAGGTGGAGACGGCGGTTCAGTTGCGCTTCGATGCCGCCAACAGCCCGAATCTGCCGCAGGAGGTTTTCGCGCGGCTGCGCGGGATCGCCGGGCAGCGCATGACGATCGATGGCGTCATCGTCATTACCGCGCGGCGCTTCCGCAGCCAGGACCGCAACCGCGCCGACGCCCGTGACCGGCTGGTCGAACTGATCCGCAAGGCCACCGAGGTCCCGAAGAAGCGCCGGCCCACGAAACCCTCGCTCGGCGCCAAGCGCAGGCGGATGGACAGCAAGACAAAACGCGGCAGTGTGAAAAAGACGCGCGGCAGGGTCGGGCCGGAAGATTGAGGTTTTTCCCATCGGAGACCGGTCGAGCGGCTTCATCCTTCGACAAGCTCAGGATGAGGTTTTTTGTGTTATCTGTTTCATCCACCCACACCTCATCCTTGTCTGTCGAAGGATGTGTTGCCGGGTTCGCACTGGCATTTAGAGAGGCACCAACATGGACGTACGGGAATTCATTCGCTCGCTGCCCAAGGCGGAACTGCATCTTCATATCGAGGGCTCGCTGGAGCCGGAAATGCTGGTTGATCTGGCGCGACGCAACGGTGTGGCGATCCCGTTCGCGTCGGTCGAAGAGGTGCGCGCGGCCTATGAATTCACCGAATTGCAGGATTTCCTCGACATCTACTACCAGGGCATGGGCGTGCTGCGCGAGGCCGATGATTTCGAGGCCCTGACGCTGGCCTATATGGATCGCGCCGCGGCCGACGGCATCGTGCATGTGGAGATATTCTACGACCCGCAGGGCCACACCTCGCGCGGCGTCCCCTTCGCGGTGGCGACCGACGGCATCCTGGCGGGCCTGGCCGAGGGTGGGCGCAAACATGGCATCACCTCTCGGCTGATCCTCTGTTTCCTGCGCCATCTTTCCGAGGAAGAGGGTTTCGAAACCTTCCGCGAGGCCGAGCCCTGGTTCGCCGACGGGCGGATTATCGGGGTAGGGCTGGATTCCACCGAGCGCGGCAACCCACCGGCCAAGTTCGCCCGCCTGTTCCACGCCGCGCGCGATGCGGGACTGAAGCTGGTCGCCCATGCCGGCGAGGAAGGCTCGGCGGAGAATGTCCGCGACGCCGTCGACCTCCTCCATCTCAACCGCATCGACCATGGCAACGCCGCGCTGGACGACACGGGCCTGGTCGAACGGCTGGCGGCGGCGCGCATGGCGCTGACCGTCTGCCCGCTGTCTAACGTCAAGCTGTGCGTCGTGCCCGATATCGCGGACCACCCGCTAAAGCGGATGCTCGACGCCGGCCTCTGCGCCACCGTCAATTCCGACGACCCGTCCTATTTCGGCGGCTATCTGGGCGATAATTTCATGGCGGTGGCCGAGGCGCTGGATCTCTCCCGCGCCGACCTGGTAACGCTGGCCCGCAATTCAATCGAGGCCTCGTTTCTGCCCCCGAAGGAAAAGGCGCCCCACCTGGCAAGGCTGGACAAAATCGCGGCGGCATTGCCTGGTTGATTAGTGCTTCCGCGCCTGAACGACCAGGGCCTCTATGCTGTCCTCGCCCAGGGAGCGGGCGGCTTCCAGGCGGTTCACGCCGGTAATCAGGACATACCGGCTGCGTTCTTCGTCGCGGCGCACCTGGACCGGCGTGTTCAGACCACTCTCCAGGACCTCCTCGGCTCGCGTCTCCACCTTGGCCTCGTCGAGCAGCTTGGTCAGCTTGGTCGGTACATAAATTTCCCCTAGCGGAATCTTGATGGTTCGCATCATATCGGCCATTATTTCACCCTTTCCCGTGCGCGAATTCCCAGTATAGCTCGCGGGCCTGTCGGAACAGGGGACCGGGCTGCAAATCCCGACTCTCGACCCGGGTGATCGGCATCACCTTGGCCAGATTGCCGGTAGTAAAAACCTCGTCGGCCTCCATGACATCGGCCCAGGTAATGGTCCGCTCATGCACTTCAACGCCGGCCTTGTTCAACAGGGCAGCGACGCGCTGGCGGGTGACGCCGTTCAGGAAGGTGCCGTTGGCGACCGGCGTATGGGCCGCGCCGTCCTTGCCCAGCCAGATATTGGCGGTCGCCAGCTCGGCAACATTGTTGTTGCAGTCCAGCATGACGGCATTGTCGAAGCCGCGCTTGGCCGCATCCACCAGGGCGCGGGCCGAATTGGGATAAAGGCATGACGCCTTGGCGTCGGTCGGCGCCATGTCGGGGGCCGGGCGGCGAAGCGGAGAAAGGCAGATCGACATGTTGCCAGGCTCCGGCATTTCCTTTTCGAAAATCGACAGGCAGAAACGCGTGCTGTCCGGGTCCGGCGCCACGAAGAACTGCGCGCCGTTTTCCGCCCAGTACATCGGCCGGATATAGACCGCCGCGCCGGGCGCGAATTTCGCGATTCCCTCGCGCGCGATTTCCTCTACCTGGCCCGCCGAATACATCGGCTTCAGCCCGAAACTGTTGGCGGAAGCGATCAGGCGCGCGCAATGGCGGTCCAGATCGGGGGAAACGCCCTCGAAGGCGCGCGCGCCGTCGAACACGACCGATGCCATCCAGGTGGCGTGAGTCAGCGGGCCGAGCAACAGCGGTTCGCCATCGACCCATTTGTCATCTATGAAATGTATGCCTTGCATGACGGCACGATAGCGCCGCGCAAGCCGCCCACGCAAGTGCGGAATCTCTTAGGGTCTGGATGCCGCCTTCAGCATCGCCTGGTATATATTCCAGGCGGCCTCGACCGACACGCCACCCGCGATACTGCCCGCGGCCAGCATTTCCATGGTTGGTTTTTCAGGCACCTTGCGGTCGCTACGCCTGGGCATCGGTTCGACCGATCCCAGGTTATCGTGCAGCGCTGTCGCCGTGGCCATGTTCGATCTGCTAACGCTCATTCCAAGATTGCACTTTCTTTCTGTGGCTCAGTTACCCCTGGTAAACTCCAAGCAAAGCGCGTGCCAGTTCACGAACATATATAATCGCGATCTTTTGCCGGGTTTTACGGTAGTATTCTTGTTGTTTTACATACTTTTGTAGAGCAGAGAATGTGGCGCATTGGCGCGGTTGCAATTTGCAATTGATTCGCGAACTATCGGTTTGCTGCACTCGTAAATGTGAATCTGCCCTCAACAGCCAACGGGATACTTGCCCGGCGGCGGCTGCTCGCGTAGGTTCCGCCGTGATGAATCCCTACGATCTCGCCCTCCCCCTGATCCGCTGCCTGGGGCCGGAAAGCGCACATCGCCTGACCGTGCGCGCCCTTTCCATGGGGTTGGGGCCGGTCCAGCGCACGGCCGACGATCCAGCCCTGGCGACCAGGGTATTCGGCCTGGATTTTCCCAACCCTCTGGGGATGGCCGCCGGCTTTGACAAGAATGCCGAGGTCTGGCGCGCGACGCTGCGCATGGGCTTCGGTTATGTCGAGATCGGTTCGGTGACGCCGCGGCCGCAGGCCGGCAACCCGCGCCCGCGCCTTTTTCGCCTCACCGACGACGAGGCCGTCATCAACCGCATGGGGTTCAACAATGACGGAATGGAGGCGGCGGCGCGAAACCTGGCCGGGCAGCGCCGGGGAATCGTCGGGGTGAATATCGGCAAAAACAAGGAAACGGCGGATCCTGTCGCGGACTACGTCGCCTGTGCCCGGCGGCTGGGTCCGTTGGCGGACTATATGGTTGTGAACGTCTCCTCACCCAATACACCTGGCCTGCGCGCGCTTCAGGATCCGGCGCGGCTGTCGGAGATCGTAGACGCGGTGTCGGACGCTCTGTCCCGCGCCTGTCCGGACGGCGCACCGCCGTTGCTGGTCAAGATCGCGCCCGACCTGACGCCTCAAGATTGCAAAGATATAGCCCGCGTGGCGCTGGAAGGGCCGGTGGCGGGGTTGATTATCAGCAACACCACCATAGAGCGCCCGGAGTCGCTGAAAAGCCCGAGTCGGGGCGAATCCGGTGGCCTGAGCGGTAAACCGCTGTTCGAACCCTCGACCCGGCTGCTTTCGCATATGTACGGCCTGACAGCTGGAAAGCTGCCCCTGATCGGGGTTGGCGGCATTTCCAGTGGCCGCGACGCATACGAAAAAATTCGCGCCGGAGCCTCATTATTTCAAATATATACAGGTTTTGTTTACCAAGGGGCGGTATTGATTAATCGAATTAAAGGGGAACTGACAGCTTTATTGAGGGAAGATGGTTTTGATAAAGTGGAATCGGCGGTCGGTGTCGACCATCCTTAAGCATGCGAAGTATGCTTGCCTTGAGACTCGCCCGCGCGTACGCTCTGTACGGCGTGGAAATGTGTCGGTTGGAAAGCGGTGGGATTAGCGCGTAGTCATGGGTACAAATCAGATTATCATTATAGCCTATGTGGCCGCCGGAGTGTTCGTGGCGGGCATCGTAGGCCTTGTTTCCGGCGATTTTTTTCAAGGCCTGATAACCGGGCTGCTGATCATCCTCGGCGGGGCACTGGGCCATGAATTCAACGTACGCCGCGAGGGCTTCGGCAAGGTCTTGCGCGGGATAATCGGTCTGCGCGAAACGGTCGACCGGGCCGACGGCGCGGTGACCCGCATGAAGACCGACTTCGATAAGACGATCGCCGACGCGCGCACCGCGCGCGAGGCGCTGACCCAGCTTCAGGCATTGCACACCGCCACCGAGGATCAAATCAAGACCCTGAAGGAACAGGTGGAACAGGGCGGCGGTGAGGTCGTCGGGCAAATGCAGGAGGCCATGCAGCAGCTCCACGCCCAGCAGCAGCAGACCAGCGAGGACATCGGCGTCATCCAGACCGCCGGCAACCAGTTGCATGGCGAATTCCAGAATATCCAGCAGCAACTGGCCGCGCTGCAGCAGCAGATGCAGCAGGTGCAGTCGCATACGCAAGACAGCATCCAGCAGGTGCACGCGACGGTAAATGCCATGATGGCGAGCGGCGGTGGCGTGACGGCCGCGCCGCCTCCTCCGCCTCCCCCGCCGCCGCCTCCCCCGCCGCCGGAAGCCGCGCCGGCTAGCGAACCCGCGCCCGCGCCGGAACCGGAACCCACCCCCCAGCCAGAGCAACCGCCCGCGCCAGCCGAACCCGCGCCGCAACCCGCCGCGGCCGCCCCGGTGAACATAGGCAGCGATTTCTCGGCATCGGTTTTCCAGGCCATGCAGGATCAGGTTAGTAGCCTCGGCGATGGCCCGGCCGACGCCAGCCTCCGCGCCGTCGCGGAGGGACTGGTCGGCGATACGGTCGATCTTTATGTCGAACCCGTGGTTACGCTACCCGAACGCAAGCTGGCCTTCTACGAATGTTATGGCGGCGTGCGCGGACCCAACGGCAATGCGCTGATGATCGATCAGGAACTCGATCTGTCCGGGCACGAACAGCTAATGGGAACGATCGAAAACGCCCTGATGCTGCGTTGCATGGAACGCATCGAGAAACTGGACATCTCGGGCCTGGAGGGCGGCAAGTGCTTCTATAACGTACCGGGCGTGACCCTGGGGGATCGGAATTTCTTCGGCAACCTGATGGGCCACATGCAGAACCGGCCTGACCTCGCCGGCCGCATGGTGATGGAATTCACCCAGTCGGCGCTGATGGAGCATGGTGAATTGGCGGTCGAGGATCTGGTGCAGTTGCAGGAATGCGGCTGCAGCTTCTCGATCGACGACATTACCGATCTCGCCATCGATTTCGAATCGCTTGTCGGTTTCGGATTCCGCTACGCCAAGGTCGGATCTAAATTCATCCGGGTCCAGGCCAATACTTCGGACAACCCGGAAACCGTGCGCACGCTGGCCAAGACGCTGAAGGATATGAATGTCGATCTGATCGTCGAGACCGTCGAAACGGACCTCAGCCTGGTCGAGTTGATCGCCTTCGAAATCACTTACGGGCAAGGGCCGCTGTTCGGCCAGCCCGATATTGCCCCGGGCTGACTCATACTTCTCGGACTACCATGAACGTGAAATTCATCGAAGGCGTGGCGCCACTGGCCCACGCTTATGACGGCTTTATTCTCGATTTATGGGGTGTAATCTATGACGGCGGGCAGGTATTCGACCATGCTCTGGATGTGCTGGCGCGTCTGAAGGCGATGGACAAGCGGCTGGTGATCCTGTCCAACGGCCCGCGCCGCGCCGCCGAGGTGGAAAAGCGCATCGCCAAGGCCGGCATCCCGCGCGAGGCCTATGACGCCGTCATGTCGTCGGGCGAGGAAGCCTGGCTCTGCCTGAAGGGCGATATCGACGACCCCTGGTACCGCGAACTCGGCCGGCGCGTGTTCTACGTCGGAGCCGACAGCGACCGGCCCATGCTGGACGGGCTGGATGTAATCGAGGCGGCAACCGCCGCCGACGCCGATTTCATTCTCGCCATCGGCCCGTTCGACCCCGCCGACACGATTTCAGATTACCAGGATATGCTGGCCGCCGCCGCCGCGCGCCATGTGCCGATGGTCTGCGCCAATCCCGATCTGGTGGTCCACCGCCTGGGCAACGTGGAAATCTGCGCCGGAGGAATCGCCGAGCGTTACGAGGAATTAGGCGGCCCCGTGCGCTGGCACGGCAAACCGCATCCCTCGATCTACGAATCCGGAATGCGGCTGATGGGCGACATCGAAAAATCCCGGGTGCTGGCGGTCGGCGATTCCTTCCGCACCGACATCCGGGGCGCCAATGCCGCCGGCATCGATTCACTGTTCGTCATCGAGGGCATCCACCGCGAGGACTTGCTGAACGCCGATGGCGAGCCCAACAAGGCCCGCCTGGCCGAAACGGTTGCACGCGCCGGCGCCGTACCTACATATGCAGTGCGGCGTTTCAACTGGTAAAATCGGGCGGGCAGCATGAAATCCATCCAGGGCCTCGGCGAGATCGCCGGCGACTACGATCTTTTCCTGATCGACCAGTGGGGCGTTATTCATAACGGCGAGACCCCCTATGACGGCGCGATCGATACGCTGGCGGAATTAAGGGCGCTGGGCCGCCCCATCGTAATCCTCTCCAACTCGGCGCGCCGCGCCCATGTGGGCGTCGAGAAGATGGACTCCATGGGCATCCCGCGCGAATTCTACGACCACCTCGTTACGTCCGGCGAACAAACCTGGCAGGCGTTGCGGCATCGCAAGGACCCGTTCCATGCGGGGTTGGGCCGGCGCTGCCTGCTGTTCAGCTGGGGCGCCGACCGGGGATTGACCGGCGGCGGCGTCGACCTGGACCTGGTGGAGGACGTGGCCGAGGCCGACTTTATCCTGATGGCCGGCACCAATCGCGAGCCGCTGGAACATTACGAGCCGGTGCTCCAGGCAGCGCTGGCCCGCGGCATCCCCATGATCTGCGCCAACCCGGATCTGGTCAGCGTCACGCCCGACGGCGAACTCGTCATCTGCCCCGGCCAGGTCGCCCGCCGCTACGAGGAAATCGGCGGCTTCGTGCGCTGGCACGGCAAGCCCCACCGCGAAGTCTACGAGGCGTGTTTCGCCCTCTTTCCGGATGCGAAACGTATCCTCGGCATCGGCGATTCCCTGCATCATGACATCGCCGGCGCCGCGGCCGCCGGCATAGACTCGCTGTTCATTGCCGCCGGCGTCCATGCCCCGGCGCTGGGCATCGAATGGGGCGAGCCCCCCTCCCCCGCCCGCCTGGAAACCGTATACACCGAAATCGGCCAACGCCCGAACTACGCGGTTCCTGTGTTCCGCTGGTAGGCCTCACGGTCTCTTGATCCCGCGTTACCGGTCTTTCCGGTTAGGCTGCTCGCAGTTCAACAACGGGAAGGCTTCCACCGATGCGAAAAGAATTCATGCGGGATCTTGCCATGGTGCTGACCTGGGCGGCGCTGACGCTGGCGGTGACGGCGGGCGCGGCCTGGGCCGGGAGCCCGGCGCCATATGCGGGCACGCAGATCATCGCCACCCAGCATTCCTACAAGGATCTGATAGCCCGCCTGGACGCGGCGGTGACGGCCAACAAGATGGGACTGGTGACCCGGGCCAGCGCCACGGTGGGCGCGGCCAAGAAATTGAAAAAGACCATCCCCGGCAACATGGTGATCGGCGTCTACCGCCCGGATTTCGCCGTCCGCATGCTCGAGGCCAGCGTGCCCGCCGGGATCGAGGCCCCCTTGCGCTTCTACATAACCGAAAATGCCGACGGCACGGCAACGCTCACCTACCGCAAACCCACCGCCGTCTTCGCCCCCTACGCGGTCCCCGCGCTGGATGAAATGGCGAAAGAACTGGACACCATCTTCGCCAAAATAGCCGCCGACGCGACGGACTGACCGCTCCCCATGGCTCTGCCGCTGTCCTGGGCCGTATGAAGGGGGATATGGGGATAGTGGGGATATGGGGATAAGGATTCTTGCGGCCAAAGGCCGCCTTTCTTCTCATCCCCCTATCTCCCTTATCCCCATATCCCCCTTCAGCGGTCTTTGAAGCGGCGCGGCGTCGCCGATATGGACATCCCCGCCAGACTCCGCTAATTTATTGTGCAGCGCACAATAAGCGGCGCGGATCATGAGGAGTTCGCTTCGATGGCCGGTTTCGACAAGAAGTCGCTGGAAGACTGGCGCGCGCTTGCCGCCAGGGAGATCAAGGGCCGCCCGCTCGACGAGCTGGACTGGCAAACGCCCGAGGGCATCGCGGTCAAGCCGCTCTATACGGCCGCCGACCTTGAGGGCCTGGCGCATATGGACAGCCTGCCCGGTTTCGCGCCCTTCACCCGCGGCCCGCGCGCCACCATGTATACCCAGCGCCCCTGGACCATCCGCCAATATGCCGGCTTCTCGACCGCCGAGGAATCCAACGCGTTTTACCGCAAGGCGCTGGCCGGCGGGCAGAAGGGCCTGTCGGTCGCCTTCGATCTGGCCACCCATCGCGGCTACGATTCCGATCATCCGCGCGTTACCGGCGATGTCGGCAAGGCCGGCGTGGCGATCGATTCCGTTGAGGACATGAAGATCCTGTTCGACTCCATTCCGCTGGACGAAATGTCGGTCTCCATGACCATGAATGGCGCGGTGCTGCCGGTGCTGGCCATGTTCATCGCGGCCGGCGAGGAGCAGGGCGTGGACCGCGCCAAACTCAGCGGCACCATCCAGAACGACATCCTCAAGGAGTTCATGGTCCGCAACACCTACATCTACCCGCCCGAGCCCTCGATGCGGATCGTCGCCGACATCATCGAATACACCGCGAAAGAAATGCCGCGTTACAACTCCATCTCGATCAGCGGCTATCATATCCAGGAGGCCGGCGCGACGCTGGTGCAGGAACTCGCCTTCACGCTGGCCGATGGGCTGGAATATGTCCGCGTGGCGGCGGCCAAGGGGCTGGACGTGGATGCGTTTGCGCCGCGGCTCAGCTTCTTCTTCAATGTCGGCATGAACTTCTTCATGGAGATCGCCAAGCTGCGCGCCGCGCGGCACCTGTGGGCGACCCTGATGGACAGGCATTTCCAGCCCAAGGACCCGCGCTCCCTGATGCTGCGCACCCATTGCCAGACCTCGGGCGTCAGCCTGACCGAGCAGGACCCCTACAACAACGTGGTGCGCACCACGATCGAGGCGATGGCCGCGGCACTGGGCGGCACCCAGTCGCTGCACACCAATGCGCTGGACGAGGCGGTGGCCCTGCCCAGCGAGTCCGCCGCGCGCATCGCCCGCAATACCCAGCTTGTGCTGCAGGAGGAAACCGGCATTACCAGCACGGTCGACCCGCTGGCCGGCAGCTACTACGTCGAGAGCCTGACCGCCAGCATGATCGACGAGGCGCAAAAGCTGATCGACGAGGTCGAGGCGCTGGGCGGCATGACCAAGGCGGTCGCGTCGGGCATGCCGAAACTCAAGATCGAGGAATCCGCCGCCCGCCGCCAGGCCCGCATCGACCGGGGCGAGGAGGTGATCGTCGGCGTCAACAAATACCGCGCCGAAATCCAGGACGAGATCGAGGTGCGCGACATCGACAACAGCACCGTGCGCGAGGCCCAAATCAGGCGGCTGGAGAAAGTGCGCGCCACCCGCGACGAGGCCGCCCACCGCGCCGCCCTGGACGCGCTGTCGGAAACCGCCAGAACCGGCGAGGGCAACCTGCTGGAACGCGCCGTGGCGGCCGCCCATGCCCGCGCCACCGTTGGCGAAATCTCCGACGCCATGGAGGCGCATTTCACCCGCCACAAGGCGGAAATACGCTCCATCACCGGCGTCTATGGCGACGCCTACCGCAACGACGAAACCTTCGCCCGCATCCGCGCCGACGTGGAGGCCTTCGCCACCGAACAGGGCCGCCGCCCGCGCATGCTGGTGGTCAAGCTGGGCCAGGACGGCCACGACCGAGGCGCCAAGGTAATCGCCACCGCCTTCGCCGACATCGGCTTCGACGTGGACGTGGGCCCGCTATTCTCAACCCCCGAGGAAGCCGCCCGCATGGCCATCGAAGCCGACGTCCACGTAATCGGCGCCAGCAGCCAGGCAGCCGGCCACAAAACGCTGGTGCCGGCGTTGATCGAGGCGTTGAGGGCCGAGGGCGCCGAGGAGATCCTGGTGGTCGTCGGCGGCGTAATCCCGCAACAGGACTACGCCATGCTGAAAACGGCAGGGGTTGCGGCGATCTACGGCCCGGGCACGAACATCCCCGAGGCGGCGCGGGAGGTGCTGGGGCTGGTGCGGAAGGTGCGTGTGGCGGCTTGAGGGCTCCTTGGAGAGGCCACCGGCCCCTCGACGCAGCCTTCGCCAGGGCGCTGCCCCGACAGGCCGCCGCCGCGCCGCGGGCCGGCGGCGCCAACCCGTAAAACCGGGAGTGGCGTCCGAACCGGCCCATCCCGGCACTTGACAGACCCGCCGCCGGGGCCGCAATCTCGGGCCATGCGAAAGTACCTGTTTATAGCCCTCGCCGGCGGCCTTTTGGGACTGAGCGGCATTGCCACGGCCGGCGCGCGGGAGCTGCCCGGCGACCCGGTCCTGGGGCGG
>CBFDDT010000109.1:0-12887 GCA_965603635.1 uncultured bacterium
GCCCGGCGGGCCGCGAAGCCCCATCGAATGGGTCTTTATCAGCGAGCCTTGGTATAACCGATCTGAAATCCCGCGCCGCTATTCAAGCGCCTTGATGATGTTTTCGCACATCTTCTTGGCGTCGGAGAACAGCATCATGGTGTTGTCGCGGAAAAACAGCGGGTTCTCTACCCCGGCATAACCGGACGCCATCGAACGCTTGATGAACAGCACCGTGCCGGCCCGCTCCACATCCAGGATCGGCATGCCGTAGATCGCGCTGGTGGGGTCGGTCTTGGCCGACGGGTTGGTCACATCGTTGGCGCCGATCACGAAGGCGACGTCGGTGGAGGCAAAATCGCGGTTGATTTCGTCCAGCTCCAGCACCTCGTCATAGGGCACGTTGGCCTCGGCCAGCAGCACGTTCATATGCCCCGGCATCCGCCCCGCAACGGGATGGATGGCATAGCGCACCGTGACACCCTTGTTTTTCAGCAGGTCCCCCATTTCGCGCAGCGCATGCTGCGCCTGGGCGACGGCCATGCCATAACCCGGCACGATGATAACGCTGGACGCGTTCTCCATAATGAAGGCGGCGTCGGCCGCGCTGCCGGTCTTGACGGTCCGGTCGCCCATGTCCTCACCGGCGGCCGCCGCGTCGGTCTCGCCACCGAAGCCACCCAGGATAACGCTGTGGAATGACCGGTTCATGCCCTTGCACATGATATAGCTGAGGATCGCGCCGGACGAACCGACCAGCGCGCCGGTGATAATCAGCGCGAAATTGCCCAGCGTGAAACCGATGCCACAGGCGGCCCAACCCGAATAGCTATTCAGCATCGAGATGACCACCGGCATGTCGGCGCCGCCTATGGGGAGGATCAGCATGAAACCGAGCACCAGCGAGACCAGGACGATCAACGAGAAAATGAACCCGGCCTGGCCGTTAGCAAAGGCGACGATCAAGCCAGTCAATATGATGCCAAGCGCCAGATTCACGAAATGCTGGCCGGGAAATACCAATGGCTTGCCGGTAATCAATCCCTGCAGCTTGCCGAAGGCGATGATCGAGCCGGTAAAGGTGATCGCGCCAATGGCGGTGCCCAGGCTCATCTCGATCAGGCTGCCACCCGGAATGTTGCCCGCCGTGCCGATGCCATAGGCCTCCGGCGCCAGGAAGGCGGCGCTGGCTACAAGGACGGCGGCCAGGCCAACCAGGCTATGGAAGGCGGCGACAAGCTGCGGCAGGGCGGTCATCTGGATTTTCTGCGCAATGACAGTGCCGATGGTGCCGCCAACAAGGAGGCCCACGATAATCCAGCCGTAGCCGACGACCTCGGGATTCGCCAGAGTCGTGACGATGGCGAGCACCATGCCGGCGATGCCGAACAGATTGCCCTGCCGCGCCGATGTCGGCGACGACAGACCCCGCAGCGCCATGATGAACAGGATGCTGGAAATCAGATAGGCAAAGGCGGAAGCATTTTCGGTCATGATATTAGCGTCCCCCCGCTATTTCTTTTTCTTGAACATTTGCAGCATTCGCTGCGTGACGATGAAGCCGCCGAATATATTGACCGAGGCCAGCGTCACGGCGACGAAGCCGAGGACTTTCGACAGGCTCATATCGGCCGGTCCCGCGGCGATCAGCGCGCCGACGATGATCACCGACGAGATCGCGTTGGTGACGCCCATCAGCGGCGAATGCAGTGCCGGGGTCACGTTCCACACCACATAATACCCGACGAAGACCGCCAGGATGAAAATGGTGAACAGGAAGATGAACTCGTGGCCGCCGCCGGCCGAGCCGGCCTGCGCGGTAAGAACATGCGCCTGCGCCAACAAGGCGTCGGCCTGATTGGCTACTTCCCCCGCGCTATCCGCGAGGTTTTCCATCTTCTCCAGAAATTTTTCGTTCGCCATGGCGGGCTACTCCTCCCTGGCTTTGGGTTTCGAGGCAGCGGCTTTTTTCTTCGGCGCGGCTTTCTTCGGCGCCCCGCCGGCTTTGGCTTTCGCTGGCGCCGTTTCAGCGGCCTTCACGTTCTCGTGGACCACCTTGCCGTCGCGCGTCACCAGCGTGCCGGCGATGATCTCGTCCTCGGTATCGATCTTCAGGCCCTTGGTCTCTTCATCGACCAGCAGGCCCAGGAAGCTGAGAACGTTGCGCGCGAACAGATTGCTGGCGCTTTCGGCGAGACGCCCCGGCAGGTTGGCGTGGCCGACCAGCGTGACACCATGTTTGGTGACGACCTTGCCGAATTCCGACAGCTCGCAATTGCCGCCGGCCTCGACCGCCAGGTCCACGATCACCGCGCCGGGCTTCATGCCCTTAACCATTTCTTCCGTGATCAGTTTCGGCGCCGGGCGACCCGGGATCAGGGCGGTGGTGATCACCATATCCTGCTTCTTGATGGTCTCGGCGGTAAGGGCCGCCTGCTTGGCCTTGTAGGTTTCGCTCATTTCCTTGGCATAGCCGCCGGCGGTTTCGGCCTGTTTGAACTCATCGTCCTCGACCGCGACGAAGGTACCACCTAGGCTTTCCACTTGCTCCTTGGCGGCCGGCCGCACGTCGGTGGCGGAAACCACCGCGCCCAGGCGCCGCGCCGTTGCGATTGCCTGCAGACCCGCAACACCGGCGCCCATGACCAGGACCCGGGCCGGCGGTATGGTGCCGGCGGCGGTCATCATCATCGGAATGGCGCGGCCGAAGGCGGCAACACCATCCAGCACCGCGCGGTAACCCGCCAGGTTGGCCTGCGACGACAATATGTCCATCGACTGCGCACGGGTGATGCGTGGCACCAGTTCCAGCGCAAAGCCGGTAACGCCGGCCTTCACCATGGCGCCCACGAATGCGGGCTCGTTCAGCGCGCTCATCGAACAGATCAGGCATTGCCCGGATGACAGGGCGGACATTTCGTCCTGGATCTCGCCCGTGATCATCGGGCGCAGCACCTTGAGGACGACGTCGGCGCCGCTGGCGGCCGCCTTCGCATCCTTCGCAATGCTCGCGCCGGCCTGTTTATAGGCCTCGTCTGAAAATGAGGAAGCATCGCCCGCGCCGCTCTCGATCGTCAGGCCGAGACCCATATCGACCATCTTCTTGACGGTCTCGGGCGATGCCGCGACGCGCGTTTCGTCCGGGCGCCTTTCCTTCAATACGGCAATTTTCATTTATTACGTCCCTGTACTGGCTGGGCTCAATTTTGCCCCGGAACACTGTACGGCACCATGCGGCAAAACCACCGCATGCGGACCGGCGACTTGATTGACGGGATACCCCCCGGCCGGGCCTTCCGTAAGGCCCTGAATCGAGTGCAATATAACGGTACGAGGCGGCGGCGCAAGAGTTTATGCCTGCGACCACGAGGCGCAGGTAGCCGCATGCCATGCCGAGAGCGACAAAGCTCAGTGCGTGCGGTTGATCTCCGGGTGCATCGAACCGTCGGACTCGACAACCAGACGTGCCATGCGCGCCCGGAAACGGAATACGATCCGCATGCGGCTGTCCTCGTCCTCCTCGCCTTCCTCGGCGACATGATAGACTTGGCCGGCGCGCAATTCCGCCATCAATCTTTCCGGAGTTAAACCCAGAAGCGGCGCTATATCGCGTGCGTCTATTCGCAGCGAGCCCTCTTCTTCGAAACCGGTGGTTCCATGGTTTTCGTTCATGGTCAGACTTCCCCAATCTGCCGCCGCCGTAGCGGCGTGAACAGCCTTCGGGAGAAAAAGCGGGCGTTTTTGTAATTCCGCATTCGCCCGAATGCCTGCCAGACATTCCAACAGGAGAACCTTAAGGAATCCTCTACAGGCGATCACAACTTGTGCCGGGCGCGGTAACAATTTCACGCACCGTCCGATTGGGTTTCGATTTTTTTATATGGATCAGGCGATTATATCGGGCAGCAACAAACTTTCAACTTTCGCCATCTGATCCCTCAATTGCAGCTTTCGCTTCTTGAGTCGCTGGATCTGAAGCTGGTCGAATGGAACTTCCGCAGCGATTCGGGCGATCACGTCATCCATGTCCCGATGCTCGGATTTCAGTTCCTCCAACTGACGTTCGAGTGTTTCCTTGTCAGACGTTCCATCCACTGCGAATGTCCCATGGTGGTTACCGGCGGCAATTCTAGAGCATCATCCGATCAATTGGAATCGCTTATGCGATCGAATTGAACCGAACCGGTTCGATCCGGTCGGATATTGCTCTAGCTAGAATCCTTTCCCGGCGATAGACCCGGCGTATAAACTAATACCAAGGCTCGCTGATATAGCCCCATCGAATGAGTCTTTATCAGCGAGCCTTGGTATAATGGTGCAAATCAGACGGAGGAAAAGCCATGCGGCTGGGCGTTCTCACAAGTGGCGGCGATTGCGCCGGATTGAATGCGGCGCTGCGCGCGGTGGCCCACCGGGCGATCGAAGGATATGGCTGGGAGGTCATTGGTATCGAGCAGGGCACAAGGGGGCTGATGGAACGCCCGCCGCGGGCGCATGAAATGGGGCTGGATATTTTCGACGGCACGCTGATGCGCCAGGGCGGCACCATCCTGGGCACCACGAACAAGGGCGATCCTTTCGCCTATCCGATGGCCGACGGATCGCTGAAAGACCGGTCGGAGGAGGTGATCGAAGGCCTGCGACTGTTGAATATCGATGCGTTGATCGGCATCGGCGGCGACGGCAGCCAGGCCATCCTTCGCCGATTGGCCCAACAAGGCGGCTTCGGTCTGGTGACCATTCCCAAGACCATAGACAACGACGTCGCCGAGACCGAGATCGCTATCGGCTATGACACCGCCGTTTCGGTGGCGACCGAGGCGCTGGACCGCCTGCAGCCGACCGCGGCCAGCCATAACCGTGTCATGATACTTGAAGTGATGGGGCGAGACGCGGGCCATATCGCGCTGGCCTCGGGCATCGCCGGCGGCGCGGACGTAATCCTGACCCCCGAAATACCCTGGAATATCGGCTGCATTGCCCGGCGCATCGAAACAGTGCGTGAGCAAGGGCGCAACTTCGCGCTGGTCGTGGTCGCCGAGGCCCTGACGACGGAGGAAGGCGAAACCGTAAACCAGAGCGCACCCGGCGAAAAACAACGCTACGGCGGCATCGGCCATTATATCGGCGAGCGCATCAAGGAAGAAACCGGGGCCGAGGTGCGGGTGACGGTGCTGGGTCATATACAGCGGGGCGGCTCCCCCGACGCGCGTGACCGACTGATCGCCTCGGCCTTCGGCGTTCATGCGGTGGACCTGGTGGCCGAGGGGAAGTTCGACCGCATGGTCGCCTGGCGCGCACGCCAGGTGATCGACGTGCCGATCGCCGACGCCATAAGCCACCCGCACCTGGTGGACCCCGATGGGCCGTTGGCCCGCACCGCGCGCGGGCTGGGCATCTGTCTGGGCGACAAGTAGATAATGGATTCTTCCAATTATCCGTTCTGGAACTGGTCGCTGGATATTTATAGCCGCCCGGGCGTCGAGGAAATCCTGCTGGATCTGCAGGATCGCCATGGCCTGGACGTCAATCTGCTGCTGTTCGCCTGCTGGACCGGCGCCACGGGGCGCGGGCGGCTGACGAGCGGGGACTGGAAACGGCAGATCGACGAGACGGCCGATTGGCGCGCCAATGTCGTCGAGTCGCTGCGGGCGGTTCGCCGTCATCTCAAAGGACGTGACGATATGCCCGGTGCCGCCGCGATGCGCGAAAAGGTGAAGGCGCTGGAGCTGGAAGCCGAACATGCGGCGCAACTGGCCATCGCCGGCCTTGCCCCGAAACAGTGCGAATCGGCCGTCAGGACGGCGGTGCGGATCGCCGATGCGTCCGTCAATCTTGGGGGCTGTGTCGCCGCCATGGGGTTGTCACTGTCAGGCAGCGACCAGGAACTGCTGGCTTCCCTTGCGCAAACCGCGTGCAGTGACCCCCAAACCCAATAATCTGAAAAAGTGATCGCTTGCCTGATGACAGGCGGGCAAAAAAAATGTACCATTGGTTCTAATGTCGTATTTGGCCGACATCTCAATAACCCACCCAAAATCGGATGCCCGTTGGGGCACCCCAACGGCGAAGGTCAACTTCGCCGCGGGATCGTTTGCGCGCGGACCGCTGGTGCGGCGAGGCGCGATGGTCCCAGGACTGGCGAGGCATGGAGTTGAGTTAAAGGAGTTTGACCACTAACTGAAAGGGAGTGACGCCATGTCGCTTGAGGATCGCGTAAAGACGCTGCACGACAAAAAAAATGACCTCGAACAGACCCTCGAGGTGGAGGAGAGACGACCCTTACCTGACAACATAGCTGTCCACGACCTCAAACGTCAGAAACTGGCAATCAAAGACGAGATCGAACGCCTGAGTCATCCCTGACCGGATCGGGAGCAGTCCACCCGGCCATTTAGCCGGCGGTTTGCCGGCAAGAGCAAACCACCGGCGCGAAATCAAGCGGATGCGGAATTCCCGTCTCACGGGGATTCCGCCGGGAGAAGTTTGATAATGTCACCGCCGGTCTGTCCGGCCGTTAAGATGAAAGGGCCTCTGACGGGGCCCTTTTGTTGTTCCGGGTTCCCGCCCCCTGGAAATACGCTTGTGGCGAACCTTTACGCCGGCTAGATGTCATGTCTGATCGGATCGAACTGGTCGGTTCAATTCGATCGGATAAGATTGCTCGCCATTTTAAAAAGATAGAGCATCTTTATCCGATAAGTTGGATCGCATAAGCGATTCCAATTGATCGGATGATGCTCTAGGGTCCGGCTGTAGTTGAATGCTATCGGAACGGTACAGCGCATTGCCTGAGCAAAATAATATCAGCGGATTAATTCGACATCCGATCGCCGCCTTCGCGATTGCCGCCGCCTTCGCAGTCGCCGCCGGGCCGGCCAACGCCCAGATTATTGAGCGCGACCTGCATCGCGGCGTCATGGAAGGGCCGGAACAACTGGACCCGCAATACGCTTTTTATCCGGCGGAACGGTCGATCCTGACCGACCTGTTCGTGGGGCTGACTGTCGATGACGCCACCGGCCAGCCACAACCCGGCGCCGCGGAGAGCTGGACAACCGCCGAGAACGGCCGGCAATGGGTTTTCAAGCTACGGGAGGGCCAGAAATGGTCGGACGGACGGCCTTTGGTGGCCGGCGATTTCGTCTATGCCTTCCAGCGATTGCTGGCGCCCCAGTCAACCGCGCCATTCGCCTCGATGTTTTACCCGATTACCGGGGCCAGGGCCCTGCATGCGAGCAAGACCGGCGATTTGGCGACGTTGGGCGTAAAGGCCAAAAACAAGCGTACGCTGGTTTTCGATCTGGAAAAACCGACACCGTATTTTCTATCGCTGCTAAGCCATCACGCCGCTTTCCCGTTGCGCAAGGACCTGATAGAGCGGGGCGCCGACAGTTGGACCCGGCCGGGCCGACTGGTAAGCAACGGCGCCTATATTCTTGGCGAATGGCTGCCCGGACGCCATGTGAAGTTACGGAAAAATTGGGGTTTTTACGACCCGGCCTCGGTAAATATAGACAATATCTTTTACGACATCGTGGAACATGGAGAGGTCGCCCTGGAAAGTTTTTTTTCCGGCAAGTTGGCTATTCTGTCGGGGGTTCCGCGCGACCAGATCGCCGGCCTTCTCGAAACGGCGCCGGAAGTGGTCCGGCTGCATCCGACCCTGACTACCGATTATCTGGTATTCAACACGCAAAAGCCCCCCTTCGACGATCCAAAGGTTCGCGAGGCGCTGGCCCTGGCGATCGATTCGCGGAGCCTGGTCACGGGCGTGCTGGGCCAGGGCGAAATCCCGGCGGACGGCATGCTGCCTGACGGCATGGCGAATTTGCGTGCGCCGGCGCAGCCCGAGCTGAACACCCCCGCCCCGCTCAAACGTCCCCTTTCCCCGTCGCAAAAAAGATCGAAAGCGAAGCTGTTGCTGGACAATTCAGGTTATGGCGCGCGGGACTCCCTGCGCATCACACTGCATTACAACAACAGCGAGACCCACCAGGTGATCGCCGAGGCGATCGCCAGGATGTGGAAGAAAATCGGCGTGCGAACGGACGTTTACGGCAGCCATTACAGCGTCCATTACGGCGACCTTGGAATCGGCGACTTCGATATTGCAAGGGCCGGCTGGATTGGCGATTTCGACGATCCGATGGCGGTGCTGGAACTCTTCCTGTCCGACCACGACCGGTTCAACTACGGCGCCTTCGCCGACAAGGAATTCGACCGGCTTCTAAAGGCCGCCAACGGACAGCCCAACCCGCGGGAACGGGCGATCGGCCTGTACCGGGCGCACCAGCGGGCCATGTCGCAATATCCCGTCGTCCCGCTATATAATCACGCCTCGCGCAATCTTGTCGCCCCGGCCGTCACGGGCTGGGAGGACAATGTAAAAGACATCCACCCCAGCCGTTTCCTGAACCTGCCGAATTAAATTAAACGACCGGCGCCGGTCGATAACAGGGAGACGCCTGTGGGTCTGGCCAACGCCGCATTGATGATAACGGTCCTGCTCTGGGGTTCGATGCTGCCGGTGCTGGACGTGCTGTTGCGCCAGTACGACCCCTTCACCCTCAACGTGGCCCGTTACGCGATGGCGATTCCGCTATCGCTGGGGATGCTGCGTCTGGCCGAGGCCGGGCCATTGTTGCCCCGCGGCGTATCGGTTTGGCGAATTCTATGGCTGGGCGGCGGCATCGCGGGCTTCGTGACCTTTTTCAACTTCGGCATCATCTATTCGGACACGGTGACCGCGGTCGCCATCATGGCCGCGGCACCGGTCATCGCCAACCTGGTCGCCCGCTTCGGATTCGGCGAGGCCCCGGCGCCCGGAATAACACCGGCCCTGATCGCCTCGGTCGCCGGCGGCGCGCTGGCCATGCTGGACCTGTCGGAAGACAGGCTCGCAATCGGGTTCAGGGGCGGCGAACCGCTTCTGATGGCCGCGGCCGGATGCTGGGCCTGGTACTCGCTGGCGGCGCAACGCTGGTTGCGGGGCCTGTCGCAGTTGCGTATCACGGGGCTGACGGTGCCGGCCGCCGGCATCTGGGTCTTCGCCTCATATCTGGTTCTCATGGCGATGGGACATACGCAGCCGTCGCCACCTATGCCTGGCCTCCGCGAGGTCGGACTGGTCGCCTGGACGGCGCTGGGCGGCGCCTCCGTCGCGGTTTTCCTGTGGAATTACGGAGTCCGCCAAATCGGGCTGCAGGTCTCCGCCATGTTCATGAACCTGACCCCGGTCGTCGGCGTGTCGGTCGCCATGTGGTTCGGCGCCACCCCGCGCATCGAGCAATTGCTGGGCGGCGCGCTGATCATCGGCGCCGTCATATGGGTGCAGACGCGGCGCAAGGCGGCGGCCGTCGCCGTTATGAACGACCGTCCATGACCCGGGCCGCGGTGCGCCAGCCCCTTTCCGATACGGGCCGCGGGATCGCGTGGATGCTGATCACGACGGTGCTGTTCGTCGCCATGGACACGCTGGCCAAGCATCTGACATCACTTTACCCGGTGCCCGAGGTCGTCTGGGCGCGGTTTGCCTTTCATGCGCTGTTCGTCACCCTGCTGATGGGACCCAGCCTGCGGACCCGAATCGTTACCCGCCGGCCCGGACTGCAATTTCTGCGCTCGGCGCTGCTAATGTGCACGACGATCCTGTTTTTCAGCGGCCTGAGTTTCCTGCCGCTGGCCGAATGTTCCGCCATGGTTCAGGTTGGGCCGCTGATCATCACGGCGCTATCGGTGCCGCTGCTGGGCGAGCAGGTCGGCATCCGCCGCTGGACCGGTGTCATCGCCGGCTTCGCGGGCGCGCTGATCATCATCCGGCCTGGGTCCGATGCCATGCAGATATACATCCTTCTGCCGCTCATGGCGGCGGTGACCAATGCCCTTTACCAGATCACCACGCGGGTTCTCAGCCGCGGCGATAATGTGTTCACCACCCTGTTCTATACGCCGCTGATCGGCACCCTTCTGGCCAGCGCCTTCCTGCCACTGGTCTGGCGGAAGCCCGATCTGGAAGGCTGGGCCATGATGGCGCTATTGGGCCTGATCGGCGCGGTCAGCCATTTTACCCTGATCAAGGCCTTCACGGCGGCACCGGCCGCCACCGTAGCGCCCTTCGGCTATAGCGCGCTGATCTGGGCGACCCTGTTCGGGCTGGTCGTATTCGGCGATTTCCCGGACCACTGGACCATCGCCGGCGCACTGGTCATCGCCGGCAGCGGCCTCTACATCCTGCACCGCGAGCATGTACGCAAACGGCCCGGCTGACCGCGCGCCTACGGGATCGGGATCGTCTGGCTGTCGTTGGGCACCACATAACCGCGCTGCACGGCGGGGCGGGCGGCCATCATCAGGAACCAGCGCTTCACATTGGGGAATTTGTCGAGATCCTGCTCCTGCCAGTCCCAGCGGGCGATCCAGGGAAAGCAGGCGCAATCGACGATCGAGATATCGTCGACGATGAATTCCCGGTCCGCCAGTCGCTCGTCCAGCACGCCATAGAGCCGGTCCATCTCGGCGCGGTAGCGGTCTTCCGCATAGTCGGAAACACCCTTGCTGAAATGGCTATAGTGATGCACCTGGCCCAGCATGGGCCCGAGTCCGCCCATCTGCCACATCAGCCATTCCATGGCTTCCCAGGACTTGTCGCCCGCCGGCATCAGCTTACCGCTCTTCTGCGCGAGATAAAGCAGTATGGCGCCCGATTCCATCATGCGGATGCCGGTATCGTGGTCAATGATCGCGGGAACCTTGCCGTTCGGGTTTACCTTCAGATAATCAGGCGATTTCTGCTCGCCCTTGCCAAGATTGATGCCGTGCGCGGTATAGGCCAGGCCCATCTCTTCCAGCGCAATTGAAATCTTGCGGCCATTCGGCACGGTCCAGGTGTAGAGATCGATCATCGCCGGTAATTCTCCCGTTGAATAATGGTCTCTTCATCGCATGGCGACGCCAAGTGGGCAAGATGACACGGCGTCTATTAACCCTACGTTGTATAATTCTATCGGATTATGCCCGGCGACATATCACCCAACCGGAGACACGAACATGATCACATCGACGCTGGAGACCGTACCCGGCAAGACCATCCGCGAACATCTGGGCATCGTCCAGGGCAGCACGGTTCGCGCCAAACATTTCGGCCGCGACCTCATGGCCGGGCTGAAGAACATCGTCGGCGGCGAATTGAAAGGCTACACGGAGCTGTTGAGCGAGGCGCGCGACGAGGCCTTTGAGCGCATGATCGAACAGGCGACGGCCAAGGGCGCCAACGCGGTCATCAATGTGCGTTACGGCACCTCATCCGTTGTCCAGGGCGCTTCCGAAATCCTCGCCTATGGCAGCGCCGTCATCGTGGAATAACGGCGATGGAAATATTTTTCGAACTATGGCAAATCCTGCTCGCCATCACATTGTTGATCGTGGCGTTCTTCACGGGCGGAATCGCGGAACGGCGGCATTACAAATCGATCATCCGCCGCGAGGCCACGCTGGGCGATCTGGTGGTCGTCCTCGCCAAGACCCTGCCGCCGATGTCGCCCGCCCCGGCGACAACATTGGTGCGCGGCAATGTCGTGATCTCGGTGGATTATTTCAAGCGCTTCCTGGCGCGGCTGCGCATGATTTTCGGCGGCCGCATCCACACCTATGAAAGCCTCATGGACCGCGCCCGGCGCGAGGCCATCCTGCGCATGCAGGAAGAGGCGCGCGTAATAGGCGCCAGCACGATCTTCAACATGCGCTTCGAGACCAGCTCGATCTCGAAGGGCAAGAGAGACGCGGTCGGGACGGTCGAGGTGCTGGCTTATGGCACGGCGGTGATTCCGAGGGGATGATGTACGCGCGTTCGGCCCGCTCCCCTGAAAGGGCGACCTGAATGAAAATCCGGAACGTAAAGGTTCCCGAGGGCATCAATGTCAGCCGGCGCAATCCGCTTGCCGACCTGATCATCCTTACCGCCGGGGCCATCGGCGTGTTTCTGGCGCTGGGGCTGGTGGCGTTCCTGATCGGCACCTATGCCGGACGCTACATGCCAATGTCCTGGGAAAACACCCTGGCCGAAGCCGTGTTCGAAGGCGAGGAGACAGAGGAAGCCGCGCTCGATGACGAGGAAAGAGCGGCCATCGCGCGCGGTCGGGAAATCGAGGCCGCGCTGCAGGCGCTCGCCGACCGGCTGGCCCCGAACATGGACCTGCCCGAGGATCTGCGCATCACCGTGCATTATCTGGACGAGCCCGACATCAACGCCTTCGCCACGATGGGCGGGCATGTGTTCGTGCTGCGCGGCCTGATCGAGCGCGTGGAGCACGAAAACGCGCTGGCCATGGTGCTGGCCCACGAAATCGCCCACGCCGCCAACCGCGACGTGGCGGCCAACATGGGCGGCGCGCTGCTGCTGCAGCTTGTATTGGGAACCGTGACCGGCATGTCCCCGGAAACGGCGGACGGCCTGATCTGGGGCCCCAACGCCCTGCTGCTGCGCAGTTTCGGCCGCGAAGCCGAAAGACACGCCGACCGCGACGCCCTGGCCGCAATGGCCGCAACCTACGGCCATGTGGCGGGGGCGGATGAATTCTTCCGCATCCTGCTGGAGGAGATCGGCGAAACCCTCCCGAACGAGGGCCCGGAATTCCTGAACACCCACCCGCTGACCGCAGGGCGGATCGAAGATCTGAGCGCGATGGCCCAGATGCGGGGTTGGGCGGCGGAGGGAGAGGTGACGCCGCTGCCGCAAATGCTGACCGCTCTCGGCGCGGCTGAATAGATCCCGACTCAACAGACGAACCACCGCCTTCGCCCCCAACGGGACGGACCCGGCGTCGCCATACGGCGTCCGGGATTATGTCACTCAGGCATCTCGAAGGGCGCGTCGTCGAGGAATCGCCGGACCACGTTCTCCGAAATGC
>CBFDDT010000110.1:0-12874 GCA_965603635.1 uncultured bacterium
ATCCGATCTATTGGATCGCATAAGCGATTCCAATAGATCGGATGATGCTCTAGCCCGGCAGAAGCCGACATTCCGCCCCATGACTCGCTGGCAGGTCTATGTTAAGGTCCGGGCCCTATCCATGCTTCTGCTACAATTCTGTCGGCCACTCCCCTGCGATGTCGCCAGTTATGCCAGAGCGATATTTAAGAAGAGAGGCGACCCATGAGCGAAGCTAAATCGGGCGATACCGTCCGTCTCCACTACACCGGCACACTGACCGACGGCTCCAAATTCGACAGTTCCGAAGGGCGCGATCCGTTGGAATTCACCCTCGGCGGCGGCCAGATCATTCCCGGCCTGGAGCGCGAGATCTTCGGCATGAAGGTGGGCGACAAGAAGACCGTCACGGCAGTCGCCGACGAGGCCTATGGCCAGCCCAACCCCGCCGCGCTGCAGGACGTTCCCCGTGACACCATCCCGCCGGAAATCGAACTGGCGGTCGGCGGCCAGTTGCAGGTATCGACCCAGGACGGGCAACAGATGACCGTCACCATCACCGCGATCACCGAAGAGGTCGTCACCATGGACGCCAACCATCCGCTGGCCGGCCAGAACCTGATCTTCGACGTGGAACTGGTGGAGATCCTGTAGCGCCGCCCCCGAAATCCCATTCGGCGCTGCCAGGGATTCAAGGCGGCCGGAGTCAAAAACGCGGGTTCGAGCCCATGCGCCAGTGTTTTCCGCGGGTTACAGAGGGTTTTGCGGGCGTTTTCGGGCGGGAAAATGAACCGGAATCCGGTTAATGGATATCGGGGACATATGTGGACGGCCCCTGTGAGGCAAAATCCGATGGTAGACCCCGGCACGATCGGCTTATTCTTGTATGTCCTTGTAAAGGAGCATGCTAACCGATGTGGCCGCGAGGGCTGAGCGGACTTCCGCCGATACCGAGTTGTCGATCCAGACAGTCCCCATGTTCATAACCTCCACCGCGCCCACGGGGCGGTCGCCGACCAGGAAGATATAGCCGGTCGGGTCGCCCAGCCGCAGGGGCGATGCGTCCATCTTGTGCGTCGTGAACACCTCGATTTGCGTATCGCCATCCACCATGGCGCCTTGCAGCTCCAACTGGCCGGCGCGCAGCGACCGCGACAGGAACAACTTTGATTCCTTCCCGCCGCCTTGCTGCTTCAAATTGCAAATCACTTGCTGGGTCGATGAGAATTCCACCGTGACGGGGAGGTTCAGGTATTTTTCCAGATCCGCCCGTTTCCATCTGGACCCCGTGACGCACAACGCGTCCCATGTGCCACGATCCGGTCCGGTCACCGAGAACCGGTATTTCCGCTTTGCCTTGGTGCTGCCGAATCCACCGATCGACCATCCGGAAATATTGGTCCAGCCCTGTTTAACATTGGTGACTTGATAAGGCCCGAAACTGATTTTTCCTGTAAAGAACGAAAATCCCAGGCCATCGACTTCCATTTCGGTGGATTGGTCAGCCAGCCCTTGCGGCAGCTCCATATGCGCCACGGTGCAGCCGCCCAGAAACAATCCGGCGAATAAAATCAAAAACCCGCCCGCCATCCGGCGCCATTCTCTGGTAAATAACCTGTTCATCGTCAGTGTCCCTCCACCATTGCTCACCAATACCGAGAGCCGCATAACAACAATTACTATGACCCGACTTATGTTTTATAACACGGCACCGATTAAGCGACTGTTACCTCTTGGAATGCACGAGCGGCAGCCAATCGGAAACAGTCCGACTATTTTGCATTTCAAACCGATCAATACTGGAGACGATTTCCCTTGAAGAACATCATTGTAACAGGCGGCGCGGGCAAGGCGGGGCGGGCGGTTGTCCGGGACCTGGTGGATCACGGATATACTGTGGAAGTCGTTGACCTGATCGAACCGGCGGCGCCCGTGAGCGACTTCACCCAAGTGGATCTGACCGATTACGGGCAGACCGTCAGCGCCCTGCGCGGCGCCGATTGCCATGTCCAGGATATCGACGCGGTGGTTCATCTGGCCGCCGTCCCCGGGCCAGGCCGGAAGACCGACGAGGCGACCTTCGAGATCAACACCGTCAGCACCTATAACGTCTTTCGGGCCGCGACCCAACTGGGGCTGAAACGCATTGTCTGGGCCTCCAGCGAGACCACGCTCGGCTTGCCCTTCGACACGCCGCCACCCTATGCGCCGATCGACGAGGACGCGCCCTCGCGCCCGGAATGGAGCTATTCGCTGTCCAAGGTTCTGGGCGAGGAGATGGCGCGCCATTTCAGCCGCTGGCATCCCGACATTCCCATTATCGGCCTGCGTTATTCGAACATCATGGAGCCCGAGGAATATGAGAAATTCCCCGCCTTTTCCGACGACCCCAGGGAGCGCATGTGGAATCTGTGGGGCTATGTGGACGCCCGCGACGTGGCCCAGGCCACGCGGCTGGCCCTGACCGCCGATGTAGACGGCGCCCGGAACTACATCGTCGCGGCGGCCGACACCGTGATGAAACAACCGAACAGAGAGCTTATGGCCGAAGTGTTTCCCGACACGCCGTTGAAAGAAGGCTGCGGCGATTTCGAAACGCTGCTGTCCATCGACAAGGCCCGCCGCGAGTTGGGCTACAACCCGCAACATTCATGGCGCGACTATCACTGACGAGGCCGGCTCAGCATGATCCCGTGACGGGGGCAGCGCGTGACGGGGTCTGACGGCGTCGCCTCGGCGCCATGGACGCGTTCCCCCGCCCCCTCTCAAACCGGGCTTGGGCGGCCTCGCTTCAGTGGCGGCTGGCCGCGTTTCAGTTCGAAGGCGGCGCGGATAGCGACGGCGGCGATGACCGTGACGCCGCCCGCCAGGGTCCAGCCGGTCGGGGTCTCGCCGATGAAAAGCCACACCCAGAGCGGGCCCAGCGCGAATTCCAGCAGCATGAAAAGCGTCACCTCGGCCGCCACGAGATGGCGCGAGGCGACGATGAACAGCCAGTTGGCGATGCCCGACAGCACCCCGCCCCACAACATACAGAGCAGCAAGTCATGCGGCGATATCCCCAGATCGTCCCACCGGACGATCAGCGAGACCACCGCGATAAGCGCGCCCGACACCAGCAATGTGGGCAGCATGTCGATATCCCGGTAGCGCCGCACGATGACGGCAAATCCCGAAAATCCGCAGGCCGTGACCAGCGCCATGGCGTTGCCATAGGCCGAACCGGCGCCGATGCCCTCGGCCATCATCACGAATATGCCCGCGGCCGCCCCGACCATGGTGACCAGGGTTGCGCGCCGCAACCGTTCCCCCAGCACCAGCCACGCCAGGGCGGCGGTAATGAAGGGAATCGCGCTCAGGGTGAACATGGTGTTGGCGACGGTGGTATGGGTCAGGGACTGCAGGAAACAAACGCCCGCGATGGCCAGCAGGGCGCCACCCAGCAGCCCCGGCCGTCCGACCTTGCGCACATGGGCGATCGTGTTTCCGCGATACTGGAATATCAGGATCGTCATGATCGCGGTTACCAGGGCCAGCGAGCGGTAGAAATTGATCTGCAGGGCGTCGGCGTCCTCCATGGCGCGGATGACCAGCCCGCCGAAGCTGATCACCACCGAGCTTGCCGCCACCAGCCCCATGGCAAACCCGCGCCTCGGTATCGCCAGGGCGGGCGTGGCGGGCGGGCCGGGGTCGATCGCCGGGGCGGCGCTGTCGGACTCGTTCATGGGGACAGGTAACTTTCAGTAAGGGACTATATTCCCCATACACCGAAGGGGGCCTGCTGTCACTGTCGTCGGCATCTCCGCCTGCTTCCCACGGCCGCATCGACAGCCACGGACGTTTGCATCAGTATCGGGTGACTGGACTTTTGATACAGGTGGATTATGGCGGATATCAAAATTGGAATTCTGACGGCGTCGGATCGGGCCAGCGCCGGCATCTACGAAGACATCTCCGGCCCGGCCATCGCCGATACGCTGGGCGAATATCTGAGTTGCGAATGGGAAGCCGTTTACCGGGTGATCCCGGACGACCGGGCGGTGGTGGAAAAGAACCTGGTCGAACTGGCGGACGAGAAAGGCTGCTGCCTGATCGTCACCACCGGCGGCACCGGGCCGGCGCCGCGCGATCTCGTGCCCGAGGCGACGGAGGCCGTCTGCAACAAGATGATGCCGGGCTTCGGCGAACTGATGCGCCAGGTGAGCCTGCAATATGTGCCAACCGCCATCCTGTCGCGCCAGTCCGCGGGCATCCGCGGCAAGTGCCTGATCGTCAACCTGCCCGGCAAGCCCAAATCGATCCGCGAATGCCTGGACGCGGTATTCCCGGCCGTGCCCTACTGCATCGACCTGATCGAGGGGCCCTATCTGGAAGTAAACGAGGCGGTCATCAAGGCCTTCCGCCCGAAGGGCGCTTAGGAAGCTTTCCACTTACGTGGAGCCGGGTCCGGCCCGCTCCCTGGAGGGCGGGCCGGAGCCGAGCAATCTTAAAAGGTATCTAAGCCGCGTATTTCTGTTTGGCCTCGCGGCGCCGGGCGTGAAGGATGGGTTCAGTATAGCCGCTGGGCTGCCGGCGGGCCTCGAAGACCAGATCGCGGGCCGCCAGGAAGCCAATGCTGGACTCAAAATCGGGGGCCATGTTGCGGTAGGCCGGATCGCCCGCGTTCTGGCGGTCGACCACGGCGGCCATGCGCTGCATGGTCTCGGTAACCAGTTCTTGCGTGCAGATGCCGTGATGCAGCCAGTTGGCGATATGCATGCTGGAGATGCGCAGCGTCGCGCGGTCCTCCATCAGCTCGACATCGTTGATATCCGGCACCTTGGAGCAACCGATACCCTGCTCGACCCAGCGGATGACGTAGCCGAGAATGCCCTGGAGATTATTGTCCAGTTCCTGCTGGATTTGCTCGGGCGCGAGGTTGCGGCCGGCGAGCAGCGGAATTTCCAGAATATCGTCCACGCTGGCGCGCTTGCGCGAGGCCAACACCTTCTGGCGCTCGGCTACGTTGACCCGGTGGTAATGGATCGCGTGCAGCGTTGCCGCGGTCGGCGACGGCACCCAGGCCGTATTGGCGCCGGCCATGGGATGCGCGCCCTTGGTCTCCATCATTTCTCTCATCTCGTCGGGCTTGGCCCACATGCCCTTGCCGATCTGGGCCCGGCCCGGCAGGCCGCATTCCAGGCCGATATCGACGTTCCAGTTCTCATAGGCCGCGATCCAGGGCTGTTCCTTGATCTCGTCCTTGGGCAGGAACGGCCCGGCTTCCATGCTGGTGTAGATCTCGTCGCCGGTACGGTCGAGGAAGCCGGTATTGATGAAGACGACGCGGTCCCGCGCGGCGCGGATGCATTCCTTGAGGTTCACCGTGGTGCGGCGCTCCTCGTCCATGATGCCGACTTTCATGGTATTGCGCGCAAGGCCCAGCGCGTCCTCGACGCGGGCGAACAGTTCGCCGGTGAAGGTGACTTCCTCTGGCCCGTGCATCTTGGGTTTGACGACGTACATGCTGCCAGTGCGGCTGTTGCGCAGCTTGCCGAGTCCCTTGATATCGTGTATCGCGATCAGCGCCGTGACCATGGCGTCGAGGAAGCTTTCGGGAACTTCCATGCCGTTCCTGTCAAGCACCGCGTCGGTGGTCATCAGCTGCGCCGCGTTGCGGATCAACAGCAGGCTGCGTCCATGCAAGGTAAGCGTGGAGCCGTCCGGCGCGGTGAATTCGCGGTCCGGGCTGAGGCGGCGAACCTGTGTCTTGCCACCCTTGACCAAGTTCGCCTCGAGGTCGCCCTTCATCAGGCCCAGCCAGTTTGAATAGACCAGGATTTTGTCGTCGGTATCCACGGCGGCCACCGAATCTTCGCAGTCCTGGATGGTAGTGATCGCGGATTCGACGATAACGTCCTTCACCCCCGCCTGGTGATCCTTGCCGACGAGGTCGGTGCGGTCAAACTGCAATTCAATATGCAAGCCGTTGTTGCGCAACAGGACGGAAACGGGGTCAGCCGGACTGCCATTATAGCCGGCGAACTGGCCCTGGTCGGCGAGCCCAACCGTGCGGCCGTCTTCCAAAGCGGCATAGAGTTTGCCGTCCACCAGACGGTAGGCCGTGGCTTCGGCATGGCTGCCGGCCGACAGGGGCGCCGCTTCGTCGAGGACTCCCGCGGCGTACTCGAATACCTTCGCCCCGCGCTTTGGATTGTATGAATTGCCCTTCTCGCAGCCGTCGGTTTCCGGCAGCACATCGGTGCCGTAAAGCGCATCAAAGAGGCTGCCCCAGCGGGCGTTCGACGCGTTCAGCGCATAGCGCGCATTGTTCACCGGGACGACGAGCTGCGGCCCCGCGATGGTGGCGATCTCGGCGTCGACATTTTCCGTCGTGATGGTGAAATCGCCGCCTTCGGGCAGAAGATATCCGATTTCCTGAAGGAAGGCCTTGTAGGCGGCCGCGTCATGGGGCTGTCCCTTGCGCGCCCGGTGCCAGTCGTCGACCTTCGCCTGGAGTTCGTCGCGCTGGCGCAGCAGCGCCGTGTTTTTCGGTCCCAGATCGGACAGGATCGCCTCAAAGGCCTCCCAGAAGGCATCCGGATCCACACCCGTGCCCGGCGACGCCCGGTCGGAAATGAATTTTTCCAGTCCCGCGGCAACCAGCAGGCCGCCCTTCTTCATCCGCTCCGTCATTTTTCCCGCGTCTCTTTGTTTGAATTACATTTCCCCACGCCCGGCCACTATCAGGGCCGAACGGCGCGGAATATGCCGCATGCCTACGGCGTGGTCCACCGGTTTTTGGCTGTCAAACGCCTTTTGAACCGGATTCCGGTTCATAATCCCGAGATTTCGACCATACCCGCTCGAGTGGCACGCCGCCTACACCTTCATATGGGGCAATGTTGCGCCGACTCAAGGTTTGAATCCAGCCGTAAATCCACCCACGGCGACCGGCCCGAGAAGCTGGCGGCCCAGGACGAGTCCGAGGCCATCCGCACGCTGGCCGAGGCCAGGGCCGGCGAAACGCGGATCGCGGCGGAAGGCGACGCCGAGGCAGAGAAGCTGCGCGCCGACGCGTCAGAGCGCACCTATGCGGTCGATGCCGCCGGCCGGGCCGCGCTGAACGACGCCGACAACCGCTTGTCGGAAGATATCGTCGCAATGAAGGTTAAACTGGCCCTGGTGGAGCAACTGCAGGCGATCATCCGCGAATCGGTCAAGCCGATGGAATCGATCGACAGCATCAAGATCCTGCAGGTCGATGGGTTGGGCGGCGGCGGCAACGGTCTCCATGGCGGCGAAACCGTCAATGGTGGCGGTGCGGGAATCGGCGGGTCGCCGACGGACGGTATCGTCCAGAGCGCGCTGAAATACCGCGCCCAGGCGCCGCTGATCGACTCGCTGTTGCAGGAGTTGGGGCTTTCCGGATCGGACCCCGCAAGCCTGTCGCAGGCGCTGGCCGGCGCCGCCTTCAGCGGCAACAAGGCGGCCGGCGGCAATGGCGCGGCCAAGTCCAGGCCCGCGCCAAAAGCCAAGCCAGCGAAACCCGCCGACGGCGGCTGATCCAGCGTTGGTAGCAGGTTAAACAACACTGGGGCCTCCTTCGGGAGGCCCCTTTCTTACGGGGTGGTCAGATTGTGGCGGCCTGGCGGAAGCTTATCAGCTTGCTGCTGTCTTCGTCCCACAGGGCCAGACGCACGCATTTCAGGCTTTCGGGTATCGTCAGGCGGCTCATCCCCTCAAGGGCCGGACTGGCATCGAGACATTCCTGCAGCCGGTAATTGGGGATCTTGCCATTCAGATGATGGATATGGTGCAGTCCGATATTGCCGGTGAACCATTGCAGTATCTTGGGCAGGACGTAGTAGGAACTGCCGCGGATCGCCGCGTCATGGAAATCCCACTCTTCGCCCTTTTCCCAGACCGTATTTTCGAATTGATGCTGGATAAAGAACAACCAGCCGCCGGCCCAGGCGGCCATCGTAATCGCCGGCAACAGGATAAGGGCCAGATTCAGCCACCCGACCAACAGGCCAAGGGACCCATACAGAATGAAAAGACCGGCGTTGAGCATGACGACACCGGGCCAGGCCTCGCGAAAAGGCACCGGCGCGCCGAACGGAATCCTGTAGCTTAGGAGAAACAGGTAAGGCGGCCCCAGAAATAACAGGAAGTAAGGATTGCGATAGATGCGGTACAGCCGCTGCTTTCCCGGGCTCAACGCCCTGTATTCCCGCAGGGTCAGTGTATTGATATCGCCGGAACCGCGCCTGGCGAGATTGCCCGAGGTCGCGTGATGTACCGCGTGCGCCTTGCGCCAGTTGCCGTAGGGCGTAAGGGTCACCAGGCTGATCGCACGGCCCAGCATGTCGTTTGCGAAACGCATCCGGAAGAACGAACCGTGCCCGCAATCATGCTGAATGATGAAAAACCGCAACAGCAAACCAGCCGCCGGCACAGAGAGTACCAGCGCAATCCAGTAGCCATGTTCGAACGCATACCACATGGTGGTGGCGATCATCAGGAACGGCACGACGGTCGTCAGAAGTTGCAACAGGCTGCGCCTGAGATCGGCACCCTTGTAGCGGGCGCAATGACGCGCAAGACCACGGGCCAATTGCCGGTCATCTTCCGTCACCGCACTATCGGCGGAAATATTCATATGCTGTGTATATAAACCTGTCGCGATGGCGCCCGGATTAAATCCGGGCGCCATACTCGCGGTCTTTAGTCTTGAGTCGAGAGGTTTTCGGCCGAGCTCTTGCCGTTCTGACCCGGCACGACTTCGTACGAAATCTTCTGCCCTTCGTTGAGCGAGGTCATTCCCGCACGCTCCACGGCGGAAATATGGACAAACACGTCCTTGCTGCCGTCAGACGGCTCGATGAAACCATATCCCTTGGTGGGGTTAAACCATTTAACAGTACCGGAAGCCATAGCTGTATCCTTTGACAATGTAGAAGTCTGGGTCACGCCTTTGGCGCGCGCCCCTGGCAAATACGTTCACAATGTCAGGAAGTAGCAAGGCTGGCGGCCAAAGACCGACTGTCTGGTTACGCTGGACGATGTGTAACGTGTCACGCAGATATAGAGATTATTGCACATAAAGCAAGGAAATTGAAGACGCGATTACCGAAAATCCTATCTGAAAATCTCGCCGACGATGGTTGAATCCGCGACAAAACGCCGGATTTTGCTGAAAATCGACGCACCCTTCCCGGCTTGACCGCAAGGCGGAGCATCGCACACTATAACCCAGCACAACCATTGGCGCCTGTCTGATGGCTGCTATTTTTTTCGGCGACGCGGCCAATGGATAAGGAAAGGATTCAGGTTCGGCAAGGATTGGCTCCGGTTTGCCGTGTCGGACAGCGGGATCGGCATGACGCAGGAGCAGATCGGCCATGTTTTCGATTTTTTCGCCCAGGCCGATTCATCAATTACCCAGCGCTATGGCGGCACCGGTCTGGGCCTTGCCATCGTTCGCGGGTTCGCGGACATGATGGGGGGACGCATCGACGTCACCAGCAAACCCGGCGAGGGTTCGGTGTTTTCATTTCGCGTACCGGCCGACCAGCGCGCAGTCCCGCAAAAGTAAAGCATTCCAGTTTCTGGAGGCGGTTCGCATATCCATCCCCGCGCGGCAACCATTTGTTCAGAATTCCGGGTGTAGGGTCGCCGTCACAAACAAAAGAGACGGGACAGGTAATGAACGCAATAAACAAGGCCGGGATAGCCGCGATTGGCCTCTCACTGGTACTGCTGACGGGTGTGAACGCCGCGGAGGCGAAAAGCGTCGTCAACGAAGGCTGGAAAATCACTTGGGACAGCGGCATCGCCACCGCCCGCAACCAGAAGACCGGCAAAGAGCTTACCCTGTTCAAGGACGAGTCTTCGGACCAAGAGGGCGACAGCTACAAGAACGACTACACGATGCTGTCGGTCGTCGGAACCAACCTTTCCTGGTCGTATACCTGGTATGCCGAGGGCGGCGCCCATCCAACCTACGGTGAGGAATGGTCCTCGGTTAATCTGGACAGCGCGGCCGTCAATCTGGCGGCCCTGTTCGGCGAGGAAGCGGTGTTCACGCGGTTGATGCAAGACCCGGTCATCCAGATGGCAGCCGGCGGAGGGTTGGCGGATAAAGCGGGCCCACCGAAGCCAAACCCAAACAACCTGACGCAATTGCTGGAGCAGGCCGATGGCGGTTGTTTCGTCGCCATGGGCGACAATCTGCTTACCGACTATTATTTCGCGTACCGGTTGGGCGGAAACATCGCCGTCGTGCAAATCGGCCTTACTTATGGCTGCGAGGTGAATCGCGGAAATTTCACCAAGCTGAACAAGCTGTATTTCCCGATCCCCCGCGAAATGAAGAAAGATTTCCGCAGGGCCGTCAAGAAGGGCGGGCTGGAGGATATCCCGTTCCAGAAAACCAGCTTCAACTGCGCCAAGGCGGGCACGACGATAGAATTCACCATCTGTGCCGACGCCGCGGTGGCCAAACTGGATGTCACCATGGCCAAACGCTACAAGGCCGCGAGACGGGCCGCCACCGGCGACGAGAAAGACCAGATCAAAAAGGATCAACGCGCCTGGATCGCAAACCGCAACCGCGAATGCTCATGGCCAGGCAACGAGCTGCTATACGACAAGGGCGAGTTCTTCGGAAGCATTGAAGCCTGCCTGGTGAGTTTCTACGAAAGGCGGCTGGCGGCGCTGAAATAACGGCGCCGCGTGGCGGCAAGACCTTATTCCGCCGCCGCCGCCCGGCCACGCACCTCTACCTCGTGGCCCGGTTCCTCCGGCTCGTCGTCGGTCATTTCCTCGGGGAAGCCGGGGGCGCGTAGCTCCACGCCGCAGGCGTCTTCCAGACGGCGGACGATGTTCGACGACCATTCGCGGGCGCCGTAGCGTGCCTGCCCGTCCTTGAAGATATCCAGCACCAGGGGCGATATCTCCAGCGGCACGTCCAGGCGTTGGGCGAGCCCGTCGAACAGGCCCATATCCTTGATCACCAGATCCATGGTGAAGTTGATGTTGCGGCTGCCGTTCAGGATCACCTGGCTCTCGGTCTCATGGACGAAGGAATTGCCCGACGAAATGCGGATCGCCTCGTAGGCCACGTTCAAATCCATCCCGGCCTTTTGCGAGACGACCAGCGCCTCGCCCAGCGCCGCCAGATGGAATTGGTCACCACCTTCAGCACCGATGCGCTGCCCAGCGGCCCCACATGCAGGATGCGCCGCCCCATCGCCGTGAAGGCCGGGAAGGTCTTTTCGAAGGCCACCCGCTCCGCGCCGATGAAGATCGCTATATTGCCGGTCGCCGCCCGGTGGCAGCCGCCGGAGACCGGGCAATCCATCGCCGTCGCGCCCCCGGCCTCGACCAGCGCGCCCAGCCGCTTGACCTCGGCCTCGTCGGTGGTGCTCATCTCGCCCCAGACCTTGCCCGCCGATAGCCCCGCGAGGATGCCGTCGTCCGCCTCCATGACCGCGGCCGAGGCCGCCGGGTTGGGCAGGCAGGTGATGACGAAATCCACCGCTTCGGTCATTTGCCGGGGCGAGTCGGCCCATTTCGCGCCTTTTTCAAGGAACGGCTCCGCGGCCGAGCGGTCCAGGTCCCGCACCGTGAGGTCGAACCCGTTGCGCAACAGGCTACCCGCCAGCTTGCCCCCGACATTGCCGAGGCCGATAAAACCGATTTTCATGTGTCTATTCCTTCACAGGGGCCGGTCGGCCATTTCCAGATGCAGCGCGGTCCCGTCATAGGGATGCGCGTCGGCGACTTCCTCGTTCAGCTCCACGCCCAGGCCCGGATCGGTTGGCGGGATGACGTAGCCGTCCTGCCACTGGATCGGTTTCTTCAGGATTTCGGCGTGGAAGCCGCCCCATTGCTGGATACTCTCCAGGATCAGGAAGTTCGGGGTGCAGGTGCTGATCTGGATATTCGCCGCACCCTCGACCGGCCCGCAATAGAGGTGCGGCGCGATCTGGGCGTAATGGGTTTCCGCCATGCCGGCGATTTTCTTGGCCTCCAGCAGCCCGCCAACGCGCCCCAGCGCCATCTGCAGGACCGACGCCGCGCCGGTTTGCAGAACACGGGCGAATTCATACTTGGTGCAGAGCCGCTCTCCGGTGGCGATGGGAATGGACGTGGCGCGCGCGACCCTGGCCATTTCCTCCGGCATTTCCGGCGGTACCGGTTCCTCGAACCACAGCGGGTCGTAAGGCTCCAACCGCTTCGCCATGCGGATCGCGCCGGACGGGGTAAACTGGCCGTGGGTGCCGAACAGCAGGTCGGCCTTCGTCCCCACCGCCTCGCGGATCGCCTTGGCGAAACGTTCCGAGCGGTCCAGCGATTCCAGGTTAGGCTGGCGTGGGTCGAAGGCGCTGTAGGGGCCGGCGGGGTCGAACTTTACGGCGGTGAAACCCTGCGCCACATACTCCGCGGCCCGCTGCGCCGATCGGTCGGCGTCGGCATAAAAGCTCTCGTCCTCGCCCGCATCGAAGTCCGGATAAATATAGGTGTAGCTGCGCAGTTTCTCATGCACCCGGCCGCCCAGCAGTTCGTAGACCGGCTTGCCGGTTTCCTTGCCGACGATGTCCCAGCAGGCCATTTCGATACCGCTGAGCACCGAGACCAGCGACAGGTCGGGCCGCTGCGTATAGCCGCTGCCATACACCTTCCGCCACAGCGCCTCGATATGGAACGGGTTCGCGCCCACCATATGACGCTCGCAAACATCCTCGATCATCCGCGCCACCACATGCGGGCCGAAGGTCGCGGCATAAACTTCGCCGATGCCCGTGACGCCGCTGTCGGTGGTCAGCTTGACGAAGATGAAATAGCGCCCGCCGAAATGCGGCGGCGGATTGCCCACGACCCAGGTCTTGAAATCGGTGATTTTCAT
>CBFDDT010000111.1:0-12865 GCA_965603635.1 uncultured bacterium
GCGGCCCTTGCCCGATACACGTATCGCGCCGCGGGTCGCGCCTGCCAGGCGGGCCGCCGCGCGCCATCAAATGGGCCATTATCAGCGAGCTTTGGTATGAGCTATCTGCCCCAGGAAATCATCCGCCGCAAACGCGACGGCGCGGCGTTGAGCGCCGACGAGATCGCCTTCATGATCCGCGGCCTGACCGACGGGTCGATCTCGGAAGGCCAGGTGGCGGCCTTCGCCATGGCGATCTTCTTCCAGGGCATGACCATGGACGAGCGAGTGGCGTTGACCCGCTGCATGGTGGACTCCGGCGAAACCATCGCCTGGGAGGACGGGCCGCCGGTGCTGGACAAGCATTCGACCGGCGGCGTCGGCGACAAGGTCAGCCTGATGCTGGCCCCCATCGTGGCGGCCTGCGGCGCGCGGGTGCCGATGATTTCGGGGCGCGGCCTCGGCCATACCGGTGGCACGCTGGACAAGCTGGATTCGATCCCCGGCTATAACACCGCGCCCGATATTGCCGGTTTCCAGCGCTGCATCGCCGAGGCCGGCTGCGCCATCATCGGCCAGACCGGCGATCTGGCCCCGGCCGACAAGCGGCTCTATGGCATCCGCGACGTAACCGCGACGGTGGAATCGATCCCGCTGATCACCGCGTCCATCCTGTCGAAGAAATTGGCGGCGGGGCTGGACGGGCTGGTGATGGACGTGAAGGCGGGCAACGGCGCCTTTGCCGCCGAACTGCCCATGGCGCGCGAGTTGGCGGAAAGTATCGTCGCGGTCGCCAACGGGGCCGGCCTGAAAACCACCGCGCTGATCACCGACATGAACCAGGTGCTGGGCCGTTCCGTGGGCAACGCCGTGGAGGTGGCGGAGACTGTTGCCTTCCTGAGGTGCGAGGCGGACTGGGACATGCGTCTGCTCGAGGTCGTGCTGGCGCTGGCCGGCGAGATGCTGGCCGTGGGTGGCATTACCGCGGACAGCGAGGCCGGCCGCTGCATGGCCGGAACCGTGCTGGCCAACGGGCGCGCGGCGGAGGCCTTTCAGCGCATGGTGACCAGCCTGGGCGGGCCATCTGATTTCATCGATCGAGCGGAGGCGCATCTGCCCACGGCCCCGGTCAGCGTTGCCTGTATCCCCGATGCGCCCGGCATCGTGACCGCGATGGACACCCGCGGCGTCGGGGTCGCGGTCGTCGCGCTGGGCGGCGGGCGCCGGCGGGCCGACGATGCGATCGATCATTCGGTGGGACTGACGGAGATGTGCGCGCTGGGCGGGACCGTGGACGTCGACCGGCCGCTGGCCATCGTTCATGCCGCGAGCGAGGCCGCCGCCGAGAACGCTTGCCAAGCTCTGCGCGAGGCAGTCAGCATCGGCGGTGAAGCGCCCGCGCCTTCCCCCGCGATCATCGAGCGGGTAAACGCGCCATGAGCCGCGCCTTCATCCTGGTACTCGACTCGCTGGGGATCGGCGCCAGCCTGGACGCGGATCGTTTCGGCGACACCGGCGCCGACACGCTGGGCCATATCGCCGAACAATGCGCGGCGGGTCAGGCCAACGATGCCGGGCGCGCCGGCCCGCTGGCGATTCCCAACCTGCTGCGTCTGGGGCTGGGCATGGCGGCCGTGGACAGCCGTGGCCGCCCCTCGGCCGGTCTGGACACCATGGAACAGCCCGAAGGCGCCTGGGGCTATGCGGTGGAGCGCAGCAGCGGCAAGGATACACCCAGCGGTCACTGGGAAATCGCCGGCCTGCCGGTGACCTTCGACTGGCATTATTTCGCCGGCCCGGCACCCTGCTTCCCCGCCGACCTGATCGCGGCGCTGGTCGAGCGCGGCAAGCTGCCGGGCATTCTCGGCGACTGCCACGCGTCGGGCACAGAGATCCTCGTGGAACTGGGCGAGGAGCATATCCGCACCGGCAAGCCGATCTGCTATACCTCGGCCGATTCGGTGTTCCAGATCGCCGCCCATGAGGCTCATTTCGGGCTCGACCGCCTTTATGCGCTCTGTGAAATCGCGCGCGAACTGGTCGATCCGCTGAATGTCGGCCGTGTCATCGCCCGGCCTTTCGTTGGCGAGGATGCCCGCGGCTTCACCCGCACCGCAAACAGGCGCGACTACACCACGCCGCCCTTCGCCGAAACGCTGCTGGACCGCGCCGTGGCGGCCGGCCGCGAGGTCGTGTCGGTGGGCAAGGTGGCGGATATTTTCGCGGGGCGCGGCATCACCAGCCGGGTCAAGGCCGGTGGCAACATGGCGCTGTTCGACCGACTGATGGAACAGGTCGACGAGGCCCCGGACGGCGCCATCGTTTTCGTCAATTTCGTGGATTTCGACACGCTCTTCGGCCACCGCCGCAATGTCGCCGGTTACGCCGCCGCGCTGGAGGAATTCGACCGGCGGCTACCCGCCTTCGAAGGCCGCCTGCAACCCGGCGACCTGGTGCTGATGACCGCCGACCATGGCTGCGACCCGACCTGGCGTGGCTCCGACCATACCCGCGAGCATGTGCCGGTGGTGTTTTTCGGGCCCGGCGTGCGGCCCGGTTCACTGGGCCGGCGCGAGGGTTTCGCCGATATGGGCCAGACCATCGCGGCCCATCTGGGGCTGGGCGCGCTGGACAATGGCGTGGCATGCGAGGTGACATGACCGAGATTCATCCTGTCCGTTTTCCCGCCCCCGCCGACGGCGGTCTGTCCCCGGAGATGCTGGCGGCCTTCGCGCGCGACGGCTATCTGGTGCTGCGGGGCTATGTGGACCCGGCGGCCTGCGATGCACTACGGGCGCGCGCCGAGGCGCTGGTCGAGGAATTCGATCCGGCCGAGGCGAAGACGGTGTTCTCCACCAAAACCCGCGCCCATTCGGCGGATGATTATTTCAAGGATTCGGGAGATAAGATCCGCCTGTTCTTCGAGGAAGAGGCAATCGACGCGGACGGCAATATCATCGTCGAAAAATCACAGGCGATCAACAAGGTCGGCCATGCCATGCATGATCTGGACCCGGGTTTCGAGGCATTCTCGCACAGCACGAAACTGGCGCGCACCGCCGCCGGTCTGGGCTTCGCCGATCCCCTGCTGTTGCAGTCGATGTACATCTTCAAGCAACCGGAAATTGGCGGCGAGGTTCTGTGCCACCAGGACGGCACCTTCCTGCTGACCGAACCGGAGAGCGTCGTCGGCCTCTGGTTCGCGCTGGAGGATGCGACCATCGAGAACGGCTGCCTCTACGCGCTGCGGGGCGAGCACAGAGGGCCGTTGCGCCGCCGCTACCGCAATCGTGACGGCGTACTGGTCGTCGAAACCCTCGACGATACACCGTGGGATGAGGCGGCGAAGGTGCCGCTGGAGGCTACCAAGGGCGACCTCGTTCTGCTGCATGGCCGCCTGCCGCACTTCAGCGGCCCCAACCGCAGCCCGCGCTCGCGCCATGCCTATACCCTGCATGTGATCGACGGGGCCTGTCGCTATCTCGACGACAACTGGCTGGTGCGCGGGCCGGATATGCCGCTCAGGGGTTTCGCATGACGGGCGCGATTTTGAAGGCCGAACTGCATTGCCATCTCGAGGGCACGGCGCCGCCGGCACTGGTGCGCCGCCTGGCCGAGCGCAACGGTATCGCGTTGCCCGAGGGGCTTTTCGCCGACGAGCATAATTTTGCCTGGACCGACTTCCCCGACTTTCTGCGCGCCTACGACGCGGCCAGCATGTGCCTGCGCAAGGCCGAGGATTACCGTGACATCACCTACGAATATCTCGCCGCCTGCGCCCGCGAGGGCGCCATCTATGTCGAGATGTTCACCTCCCCCGATCATGCCGCCGAGGTGGGGATGAGCTATCTCGACCATCTGGAGGGCACGGTGGCGGGCATCGAGGATGCCGAGCGCGAATTCGGCATCGTCGGGCGCATCATCGTCACCTGCGTCCGCCATCTCGGCCCGGATCGAGGCGTGGCGGTGGCCAGGGACATGATCGCCGAACCGCACCCCTACATGGTCGGCTTCGGCATGGGCGGCGACGAGACAGCGTTTCATCTGCGCGATTTTCAGCCCGCATTCCGGCTGGCCGCCGATGCCGGGCTGGGCTGCACGGTGCATGCCGGCGAGGTTTGCGGGCCCGAAAGCATATACGACGCGCTGGACAATTTGCCCGTAACGAGGCTGGGCCACGGGGTGCGCGCTATCGAGGATCCGCGCCTGGTGGAACGCATCGCGCGCGAGGGCATCGTGCTGGAGCTCTGCCCGCACAGCAATATCGCGACGGGCGTCTACGCCGACATGGCGTCGCATCCGTTTACCGAACTGCTGGCCGCCGGATGCCGGGTGACCCTGAATTCCGACGACCCGCCCTATTTCGCAACCTCGATCGGCCGCGAATACGCCACCGCCGCCGAGGATTTTGGCATGACCGACGAGGCCTTGCGCGCGGTGACGAGAACCGCGCTGGAAGCCGCCTTCGTCGATGAAGAAACCCGAACCAGCCTATTGGCTCGCCTGGACGAGCCCGGTCAGGGATCAAAGGGTTCCGGCGCCAGGCGCCGGATTTATTGAAGAAGAAGACTACAACACAGAAAGGGAACGGCATGAAACGTACTATATTTTTGAAGAGCATCGGAACAATCGCGGGCGGGGTCGCCCTGTTGTCCCTCGCCGGGCAGGCCGTGAACGCGGCCGAACCGCATGACAATATGAAAGCCACTTTGTGGATGCAGGGCTCGGGGGAATATGCCTGCGTGACGAAATCGGCTTATCAACTTGCCACCGTCATGCTCGACAGGGCGCTGGCCGACAATAACTGGACCGCCATTCCTGGCGAACAGGGCGGCAGTCACAAGGACAAGCCGCCGGCGGTGATCCTCGATGTCGACGAAACCGTTCTGGATAATTCCAAGTTCCAGGCCTGGATGGTGATGAACGACACGCACTTCAATTCGAAAGACTGGGGCGCCTTCGTTAATTCCGTGGACTCGATGCCGATTTCAGGCTCGCTGGCATTTACAAAATACGCTGAATCCAAAGGCGTGAAGGTGTTCTATGTCTCCAACCGCACCGGTGATCTGGAAGAGGCCACCCGCAAGAATCTGGAAAAATACGGCTATCCGATGGGCGGCAACGTCGACACAGTTCTGTTGAAGAAAGAGAAGCCGGAATGGAAGTCGTCGAAGAAGAGCCCGCGCCGCTCACATGTCGGCGCCGATTACCGGGTGCTGCTGGTGCTCGGCGATAATTTCGGCGATTTCGTGGACGGCTATAAGGGCAGTGTCGCAGAGCGTCATGCGCTGTTCGAAAAGCATGATGCAATGTGGGGCACGAAATGGATCATGCTGCCGAACCCGTCCTACGGTTCCTGGGAATCGGCGACGTTCGACCATAACTGGAAAGAGGCCGACCAGCGCGGCAAGAAACAGGGCGCGCTGTCCGCGTGGGCGCAGTAGTTCGTTCGGCGGTGTTTAAAACGGTAAAGGGGGGGCGTCCCGTCGGGGCGCCCTCTTTGCGTCTGGCGCCCCGGTTACTTCTCTGAAACCAGCGCGCTTCGCAAGGCAGCGCGGCCGGTTTCGTTGTTGGCCTCGACGAGGTCGCGCAACAGGCGCATGAAAAGGCGGCGGTCGTCCTCGGCCAGGGGCGCCAGGAATCGTTCCTGGGCGATTTCCATGCCCTCATGGACGCGCTGGCGGAAGGTCCGGCCGTCATCGGTGATCGAAACCAGCCTGGTGCGCCGGTCGGATTCATTAGTCCGGCGCTCAACCAGTCCGCGACTTTCCAGCCGGGTGATCACATCGGCGACATTGGTGCGGTCGATGCCGACCTCGGCGGCCAGCGTCACCTGGTCCAGCGGCGATTCCGTGTCCAGGATGGTCAGCAGGCTGAACTGCACCGGCGTGATGCTAAAATTGCCACATTCCTCATGGAACATGGCGACATGGATTTGATGCAGCCGGCGCACCAGAAAACCCGGCCTCTCCCAAAGGGTCTCGTAACGGTCCAGCTTTTCGCCGCTTTGCAGTTTTCCTAGTTTGCTCATATATCCGATATGGTCCTGATTGTCAGGCGCGCAGTATACCTGTAATGCCACGCTTTCCAAGGGTTGCCGCCCGTGATTTTTTGCCGCCGGTAAGCGTTACGTTCACATTTGTCCGGTATGATCCGGCCGCAGTTATCGAATAAGGAGTTATTGAAATGTCCCGTTGGTTTTCGCCGCTTGCCGTAATCGTCCTCATCGCCGGGCTGGGTGGTTGCGTTGCCCCGCAGAAAGTCCAGGCTCCAAGCATTGCGTTGCAGGACGTCAAGCTGTTGAACACCGAGGGATTGACCCAATATCTCCGGATCGAACTGCTGGTCTCGAACCCCAACGATTTCGATATTCCGCTGACCGGTCTGAAATTCGGCATGCAGATGAACGGGCTGGATTTTGCCGAGGGCCTGTCTGACCAGCGGGTCGATATCCCGCGCCTGGGCCGCGCCGTGGTGCCGGTTGAGGTAACCGTTTCGGTGCTGGCGCTGATGAAACAGATTCAGGCTGTTCAGAAGAAAAATGGCCTGGATTACCGGGTGGCCGGCACGGTCTTCCTGGATCACCTGTTGCTGCCCAGAGTCGATTTCGACCGCGAGGGCAAGGTGGATCTCAATGTCGATGGCAAGGAAAAAAGCTTTAAGGTGATGTAGATCCGGGTGGGCGTTGTCTGCGCCGCCGGTCTTCGGCGCGGCGTCTGACCTCGGCCCCGCGTGAGCCGGGCCGGCGGTCCAGCAAATACTGCAGCCCGAATCCGCCCAGTGCCCACAGCAGGATAATCCCGGCAAGCATGGTCAGGTTCACTGGTGTCGGGTCCTCGATCAGCCGCCACAGGCCGTCACCCAGCACCACCAGCAGCGCCAGGGTCGGCGCCAGTCCCAACCCGACACCCATCTGGTGGTGCAGCAAACGGATGTGCGATGCGCCGCAGACCATGTTGACGAAGGTGTAGGGTCCCAGCGGAGTCACCATCATCCCCACCACCACCGGAACGCCGCCGCGTCCCAGCCGCCGGCTGATGCGCGCCAGCCGCGGGCCGATATGGCGGCGCAGCCAGCCCCGGCCCAAAAGCCGGCCTATGGCGAAGGAAACGGCCGCGTTCATCATCGACCCCGCCAGGCAGAGCATGAATGCCTGGGCCGGTGCGAAAACAACGGCGGTAATGACGTTCAGCAGCGTGATCGGGAAGAAGGTCGGGCTGGCGCCGATATAGACCAGCAGCACCATCGCCGGCGCCCAGTCATGCTCCCGGATGTCCTCGACAAAGCCGCGCAGCCGCCCGGCATCGACATATTGGCCAAGCGGGGTCGCGGTCCAAAGGATCGCCACGGCCAGCAGAATGCCCGCCGGCAGCGCCGCATGGCGCACCTTGGCCAGGACATAGCGGGCCATGCGCATCGGCCGCGAACGGCGCGGAGCCGGGTTTGACGCTGGAAGGTTCACGATTGTCTGTCGATTTCCGGCAGGACGGTCCAACCCTCCGCCCCGAAGGCCTGCAACGGATGGAAGCGAGTCTTGTAGGCCATTTTTGGGCTGTTTTCGACCCAGAAGCCGAGATAGACATGGGGCAGCCCCCGCCGCCGTGCCTCCTCGATCAGCCATAATACCATGAAACTGCCCAGGCTGCGGCGCGCCTGGGTTGGATTGAAAAAGCTGTAGACCGCCGACAGGCCATCGGGCAGGTGGTCGGTAAGGCAGGTGGCGAGCAGGTCGCCGTCGCCGTCGCGAAACTCCACAAGGTTCGTGTCGACCGGACTGGACAGGACCATCGATGAATAATCGTTCCGGTTCATCACCACCATGTCGCCCTCGCCATGACGCGAGCGGATATAGTGGCGGAACAGGTGGTATTGCTCGTCGGTGATGTTCAGCGCCACATCCTCGGCCACGAGGTCCGCGTTCCGGCGCATGATGCGGCGCCAGGACTGGGTCCAGTCGAATCCTTCCACATCGACGCGCACCGGCACGCAAGCAGAGCAGCGGGGGCAGGCGGGGCGGTAAACAATATTGTGCGACCGCCTGAAACCGGCCAGCGACAGCCGGCGGAAAATCTCGCGCGGCGCCGGGCCGCCAAGTTCGGCATATAACTGGCGCTCGACGCGGCCGGGCAGATAGGGGCAAGGCATCGCCGCAGAATGGCGAAACTGCACCATTCCGGTAAGAAGCCGGTCGCTGCTGCGCTGGTTGCTCATGGGCCGATTATCGGCCTAGTGCATCATTCGATCAATCGGAATCGCTTATGCGATTCAGGCAACCGGTCAGTTTGGAATTAAATTCCCTTCGTGTTGACCGTCAGGGTCTCGGACAGCCAGTCATGCAGGCAACGGCGGCGGTCGTTGAACAGGGCCGCGATCAGCAGCAGGCCGGTAAACGCCAGCGTCGCGTAAAACAGGAATGTCTGCAGCGCCGCCTGGGCGAGTCCGGGCCGGCCACCGTCCAGTCGGCGCACTTCGATGCCCATCATGCGCATCCCGATCGTGGCCGAGTTGGGCCCGCCGATCAGCAGGCTATGATAGGCCAGCGGGATGAACGGGCTTATCAGGGCGGCGATCGGGCCCAGCAGCCCCAGCGTCATCACCACCAGGAACCACAGGAAGACAATCACGCCGGAAAGAATGATCACGTCGATCATATAGGCCATGATGCGCCGGAACATGACCCCGTCGAACAATTCCGGATGGGACATGGTGTTCGGTTCCCGTGTCCAGGCGAACGGCAATTCGGGATTCTCGGGCAGTGAATTCTGGCTCATGGGACGCGGCCCCGTTTGAAGGTTTCCATGGATTATAGATTGGGATTGAAGGGTCGGGACGCAAGTTTGGTGGGTTTTATTCCTCGCGCGTGGTGTCGCTCAGGCGTCTGGTTTCGAAGCCGTGCTCGCTCAGCAGTTCGATCAGCTGGCGGATATGGTTTTCGTCGCGGGTTTCGACCACCACGTCCAGCTCGGTTTCCTTGGCCGGGACGTCGCTGAACAGGCGCTGGTGATAGACCTCGACGATGTTGGCGCCGGTGCCGCTGATCTCGGTCGCCACGCGGGCCAGGCGGCCGGGCTCGTCGGACACCAGGATGCGCAGCCGCGCCATGCGCCCGGCCCGCGTCAACCCGCGCATCAACAGCGAGGCGAGCAGGCGCGAATCGATGTTGGCGCCCGTGACCACAAGCCCGACACGCCGCCCGGCAAAGCGGGCCTTGTCGGCGGCAAGCGCGGCCAGCGGCGCCGCGCCCGCGCCCTCGGCCATGATCTTCGCGGCCTCCATCATGATCACGACGGCGGCCTCCAGCGCCGGCTCGTCGACCAGCACCATATCGTCGCAAAGCGCGCGGATGATCTCCAGATTGATCGCGCCGGGGCTTTTGACCGCGATCCCCTCGGCCAGGGTGTGGCCGCCGGCGGCCGCCTCGAGACCGTTCAGCGCGTTATGGACGGCCGGATACATCGCCGCCTCGACGCCGATCACCTCGATTTCGGGCTTGATTGCCCTGGCCGCCGTCGCAACGCCGGAAATCAACCCGCCGCCGCCGACCGGCATGATCAGCGCGTCAAGGTCCGGCCTGGCCTCCAGCATCTCCAGCCCCACGGTGCCCTGGCCGGCGATCACGGCCGGGTCGGCAAAGGGGTGGACGAAGGTCAGGCCCTCGGTCTCGGCCAGCGCCATCGCGTGGGGCTCGGCGTTGCTGACATCCTCGCCATGCAGCACCACCGTGGCGCCGAAGGCCTCGGTGCGGCGGATTTTGTTGAAGGGCGTTCCCCTGGGCATGACGATGGTGGCGGGGATGCCCAGCCGTTTCGCGTGCCAGGCCACGCCCTGGGCATGATTGCCGGCCGATACCGCGATAACGCCTGCCTGCGCCTGTGCGCCGTCCAGGCTCAACAGTTTGGCCAGCGCGCCGCGATCCTTGAACGATCCGGTGCGCTGCAGGGTTTCCAGTTTCAGATACACCTCGGCGCCATAAAGGTCCGACAGGGCGGCCGAATAAACCGTCGGCGTCGCCACCACCTGGCCCGCGATGCGCGCCGCCGTGGCGCGGATATCGTCGATGGTGATGCTCATTGTTTTTTTGGGGTCAGTGCTAGCCGCGTGTAGCCGCCCGCGGCCAGGGATTCGCGGCTACCCGCGATGCGGAAATATTCGCCGTCCCGCCAGGGCTCCAGCAAATCCGCGTAATGACCCGAGAACGGATTGCCCGATTGGCCCGCCGGGATCATGAAACGGCTGTTCGCCGGATCGCCGAGGTCGTAGACCGCCTTGTAGCCGGCGCCGTGGATATGGGCATAAGGATCGCCGCCATTGCCCGAGATCATGCCGCGGCCCACCGTGTTGTCGCCGCCGCCGGTGGGGATCGACAGGTTGCCGTATTGGTCGACCAGGGGAATCTGGCTAAAAATCTTGTGGTCGAAGCGCGCCTTGTGCAGGTCGCCCCAGCGCCATTCCGCCATATCGTCGCCCAGGGCCGTGGCGATTTCATCCAGCGCGTCGGTCAGCGCGCCGCGTATCTCGGCCTCGCAATCGCCCGCGCCGCACCAGTGACCACCATCGGTCAGAACATACTCCACGAAGGCGGGGCGGGGGCGCCAGTAGGCGGAAAAATCCTCGCCCAGTTCGTCGCCGGCGACCCGCTTCACCGCATGGCGCAGCCAGGCCGTATAGATCAGCGGCTCGGGGCGGTCCGCCGCCATCCGGAAGTCCCAGTCCGCCAGCAAATCGAGCGCCCGGTCGGCATTTCCTCCGCCGCCTTTTCCAGCCGCCGCCACCATGCGCACCACCAGTTCGCGCGCCGCCACCGACAGAATGTCCTCCTGCTGGCGCATATTGTCCTCGATGGAATGCTTTTCGCGCTCGCCCAGCAGTTCGTGGATGCGCTCGGCGCGGTAGGGATCGTCCCAGTTGCGGGTGATCATGTAGGGATAGTCGGGACCGACCAGCCGGTTGTTGGCATTCACCACGACGCCCGCCGCCGGGTTGGCGATGCGCGGCATGTCGGCCTCGGGCACGAAGCCGATCCAGTCATAATCGCCGGACGCGCCGTCCACCGGATAACGCCCTTCGCCGTTGCGGCGGATCGGCACAATGCCCGGCGTGACGAAGCCGATGGCGCCATCGCCGTCGGCGAAGAAGATGTTGACCAGCGGCGCCTGGAAGTCGCTGGCGTTGCGTTCGAACTCGGCGGCATTGCGCGCGCGTGGCATGGCCGCCATCGCCTCGATGGTCCGGTTGCCCGGCCCGTCGGAGGCCGAGGCCAGCGCAATGATTGCGGTCTCGCCGGACAGCCCCTTGCTGTCCCCCAGTATGTCGGAGATCACCGCGCCATGGCGCGTGGCGCGCAGGGTAAGCTCGACATCATCGCCGCCCTTGACCTTGATGATTTCCGTGCGGGTTTCGAAGGGCAGGGGTCCGTCGGGGGTCAGATATTGCGCCGGGTCCCGGGGGTCCACGGTCTCGACGAACAAGTCCTGGGTATCGCCGCCGGTGCTGGTCATGCCCCACGCGACATGGCCGTTATGGCCGAGAATGGTGAAGGGCACGCCGGGCGGGGTGGCGCCGGTGACGCTCAGTTCCGGCGTTTCGATGCGCGCCAGATACCAGGTGTTTGGCGCGGTGAAACCGAGATGCGGGTCGTTGGCCAGGATCGGCGCGCCGGTCATGCTGCGCGCCCCCGACAGCACCCAGGCGTTCGAGGCGCTGTGGGAGCGCAATTCGGGCGGGACCGCCGCCAGCAATCCTTCGATATCCAGCCGCGCCGTGCGCCGCGCGGCGTCGAGCGTGATCGGCGAGTCCGGCGGGTCGCCGGGCCATAGTTCGGCGACACGTTCGGGCTCCATGGTGCGGATCAGCCCGGCGCGGTATAGCTCGCCATGCCAGTTGGTCGACAGTTGATAGGCCAGCAGATGGCCCCATACGATGCTGTCGGTGATGCGCCAGGGTTCCGGATCGTGGTTGAGCAGCAGGAACTCCGGCGGCAGCGAGGCCCCGCGGTTATCCAGCCAGGCATTGACCCCGGCTGCATAGGATTCCAGCACAGCGCGGGCCCGTGGCGACAGGCGCTTCGCTGCAATTTCGGCCTGGCGGTACAGGCCCAGCGTTCGCAGGAACTTGTCGGCCCCAAGGCCCGCCTCGCCGGTGACTTCCGCCAGCCGTCCCGCGCCCAGCCTGCGGGTGAATTCCATCTGCCACAGCCGGTCCTGCGCGTGGACGTAACCCAGCCCGAAATAGGCGTCGTTGGCGGTGTCGGCAAAGATGTGGGGCACGCCGTTTTCGTCGCGGAAAATCTCGACCTCGCCGGCCAGTCCAGCCAGCGACACCTCGCCACTGGTCTTCGGCAGGGTGGACCATGCCCAGACAATCAGCACCGCGCCGCCAACCAGCAGCGGTATGCCAATTATCCGCGCCGCCAGGCGCGGCCAACGGCGGGGTTTTCGATGCTGTTCAGAGGTCATGGAGCCAACATAGCACGGGCAAGCGTGAAGAGCGTAGTCTGTCCGGGTTCACTATTTTCATTAATCGGAAATTAGGGCTTGTGAACTACAATCATACAGCGTAAATGGCCGCCTTCGGCCAGACTATCGGGAGTACGACGCGGCCTGTATAACGCGCGATCCCACCGGGGAGGATGTCGGTTCGATACCAAGGATTGCTGATAATGTTCCATTTGACCGTGTTCCCTTGTTCGCTCGTCAGGCGCGGTTTGCGCCGTGGCGCCTTGCACCACAAGCGAGCCGCAACGCAGCGAGCGGTCAAGGGAACACGGCCTTCGGTGACGCGGGGGGGCCCCCCCGGGGGGGTGGGGCCCGTGGCCCGGGCGGGGGGCGCGCGCGCGATACGTGCCTTTGTCCCTCTGGCGAAGATGTTTGGGTATGCGACCGACCTG
>CBFDDT010000112.1:0-12692 GCA_965603635.1 uncultured bacterium
CATCCCCTACCCCTCCACCATCGGTAAATTCAAGCCCTGCTCTTTGGCGCACTGACGCGCTTCCTCATAGCCCGCGTCGGCGTGGCGCATGACGCCGGTTGCCGGGTCGTTCCACAGCACGCGACCGACGCGCCGGGCGGCGTCCTCACTGCCGTCGCAGACGACCACCATGCCGGCATGCTGGCTGAACCCCATGCCGACCCCGCCGCCATGGTGCAGCGATACCCAGGTGGCGCCGCTGGCGGTGTTCAGTAGCGCGTTCAGCAACGGCCAGTCGGAGACCGCGTCGCTGCCGTCCTTCATGGCCTCGGTCTCGCGGTTGGGGCTGGCGACCGAACCGGAATCCAGATGATCGCGGCCGATTACCACCGGGGCGGACAGCTCGCCGCTCGCCACCATCTCGTTGAAGGCGAGGCCGAGGCGGTGGCGCTGGCCCAGCCCGACCCAGCAGATACGCGCCGGCAGACCCTGGAACTGGATGCGCTCGCGCGCCATGTCGAGCCAGTTGTGCAGATGCGGATCGTCGGGGATCAGCTCCTTCACCTTGGCGTCGGTGCGGTAGATATCCTCCGGATCGCCGGACAGCGCGGCCCAGCGGAAGGGTCCGACGCCGCGGCAGAACAGCGGCCTGATATAGGCCGGCACGAAGCCTGGGAAGGCGAAGGCGTCGGCCACGCCCTCGTCCAGCGCCACCTGGCGGATATTGTTGCCGTAATCGAATGTGGGGACGCCCTGGCGGTGGAATTCCAGCATCGCCTTCACATGGACCGCCATCGATTTGCGCGCCGCCGCCTCCACCGCGGGCGGGTCGGTCTCGCGCAGCTTGTCCCATTTCTCCAGCGTCCAGTCGAGCGGCAGATAACCGTTCACCGGGTCATGGGCCGAGGTCTGGTCGGTCACCATGTCGGGGCGCACGCCGCGCGCCAGCAGTTCGGGCAGGATTTCGGCGGCATTGCCGACCACGCCGACCGAGACCGCCTCGCTCTTCGCGCAGGCCTCGTCGATGATCGCCAGCGCCTCGTCCAGCCCCTCGGCGCGCCGGTCGATATAGCCGGAATCGAGGCGGCGCTGCAAATGGCTGGGCCGGCACTCGACGGCCAGCATCGAGGCGCCGGCCATGGTCGCGGCCAGCGGCTGCGCCCCGCCCATGCCGCCCAGCCCCGCGGTCAGGATCCATTTGCCGCGCAAGTCGCCGCCGTAATGCTGGCGACCCGCTTCCACGAAAGTTTCATAAGTGCCCTGCACGATGCCCTGGCTGCCGATATAGATCCAGGATCCGGCGGTCATCTGGCCGTACATCATCAGGCCCTTGGCATCGAGCTCGTTGAAATGCTCCCAGGTCGCCCAATGCGGCACCAGATTGGAATTGGCGATCAGCACGCGCGGGGCGTCCGCATGTGTGCGGAACACGCCGACCGGCTTGCCAGACTGCACCAGCAGCGTCTCGTCGGCGTCCAGTTCGCGCAGGCATTTGGCGATGGCGTCGAAACAGTCCCAGTCGCGCGCCGCCCGCCCGATGCCGCCATAGACGACCAGTTCTTCCGGCTTCTCGGCTACCTCCGGATCGAGATTATTCATCAGCATCCGCAGGGGCGCCTCGGTCATCCACGACTTGGCTGAAATCTCGGTCCCGCGAGGGCTGCGAACCTCACGGGCATTGGCGGCAAAACGCGGCGTCGCCATGGCGGGCCTCCGGCTGTTGAGTTTACTCAAATACTCACAAAGAGACCTTGCCTCTTCACGGCGCTGGCCGCAAGCGTTGCGGAAATTTATGACATATTTGATCCATGTCATCGCACGTATCAGCGAAACATGATCTTATCCGTGGATCGTGGTGAGATGCGCCAATCCTTATCGAAAGGAGGTAAAATTCAATGGCCACGAAAATCACTCCCGAGCACAAGCATGAACATGGCAAGCCCGTGCCGGCGGCTTTTGGTTCGCTGACCGGTCTGCGCGATGAGATGAACCACCTGTTCGACGAGTTCTTCACCGGGTTCGAGCGGCGGACACCGAGCATGTTTCGTTCCCATGAGCCGGGCTGGCTGATGGGCGGACGGCGTGGGGATATGACCCCGGCGGTGGACGTTGCCGAGGACGACAAGGCGGTCACGCTGACCGCGGAACTGCCCGGCATGAAGGAAGAAGATGTCGAGGTGGTGCTTCGCGACGACATGTTGACCGTCAAGGGCGAGAAGAAATCCGAGCGTGAGGAAAAGGAGGAAAACTACCATCTTACCGAACGCCGCTATGGCTCGTTCGAGAGGACCTTCCGCCTCCCAGAGACGGCCGATGCCGACAAGATCAAGGCGGCCATCGACGACGGTGTCCTGACGGTCACCATCCCGAAGATGGCCGAAGCCAAGGCAAAGGCCGAGAAGAAGATCAAGATCGGCAAGTAGCCGGTTGCAAGCAAGACCTGTTCTCTCTCTCGTTTCTCCCAAACTTAGCGGCGCCCTCCCGGCGCCGCATTTGTTTCCACGCAGCCGGCCGCTTGTCACGGCATGGCCGACTCACTATCCTCGCGCGGCGACATTCGGCGAGGGAGGGTAATTCGTGGGGCAGGTATCTTCGGCCATTGAGATTCGAGGGGTCACCAAGATTTATGGTGACGAGGCGACCGGCGTGCGGGCGCTGAATAATGTCAGCCTGGGAATCGCCGACAATGAGTTCTTCACGCTGCTCGGCCCGTCGGGCTGTGGCAAGACCACCCTGCTGCGCTGTATCGCCGGTTTCGAACAGCTGACCGGCGGGGAAATCTTCCTGTTCGGCGACGAAATCGAGAACCTGGCACCCAACCGGCGGCCGGTGAATACGGTGTTCCAGCAATATGCGCTGTTCCCCCACATGACGGTGGCGGCGAATGTCGGCTTCGGGCTGAAGATGTTGAAGCGGTCGGCGGCGGAGATCTCGTCGATCGTCGAGCGCATGCTGACGCTGGTCCATATGGATCATCTGGCCGACCGGCGGCCGACCCAGCTTTCCGGCGGCCAGCAGCAGCGCGTGGCGCTGGCCCGCGCGCTGGCGACGGAGCCCAAGGTGCTGTTGCTGGACGAGCCGCTGTCGGCGCTGGACCTGAAACTGCGCCAGCAAATGCGGGTTGAGTTGAAGCAGCTTCAGGAAGAAACAGGCATCACCTTCATCTTCGTGACCCACGACCAGGTGGAGGCGCTGACCATGTCGGACCGCATCGCGGTGATGTCGGACGGCAAGGTTCAGCAGATCGGAACGCCGAGCGAAATCTACGAACGGCCGCTAAATCATTTCGTCGCCGACTTCATCGGCGAAACCAATTTCTTCGACGTGACGGTGGAGAGTATCGCTGGCGGCCAGGCCCGATGCGTGACCGCGGGCGGCGTCACCGTGACGGCCGAGGCCATGGAGGGCTGCGGCGCCGGCGACAAGGTCAGCCTGTCGGTGCGGCCCGAGGGAATTCGGCTGGCCGCGTCGGGGAGCGAAGGCGACGCGGCCGAGGGCCTGATCGAACGGCCAATCTACCAGGGCACCGATACGCATTATATGGTCGGCCTGCCCGACGGACAGAGCGTGCTGGTGCGGGTGCAGAACATGAAGGTCCGCGCCAATCCGATGAAAGCCGGCGACAAGGTGGCGCTGCAATTCGACCCGGGTTCGGTCGTGATGCTGCGGGATTGATACAAGCATGACCGCCACCGCCCCGCCCCTCCGCAAGGAGCGCAACAACATGAAGGTGCGCGCCGCGCTGATGTCGCCGGCGCTGTTCATCATCGGCGGGTTTCTGGTGGCGCCCTTGTTCGTGGTGCTGGTCTATTCCTTCCTGACGGCGGGCACCTATGGCGGGGTAGTCTGGGAATGGACGACCGACGCTTATGTCCAGTTTCTGTTCGAAAAGGATTTCTTCGACGAGACGCTGACCTTCTCCACCGCCTATCTGGGAATCTACTTCCGCTCGTTCATGCAGGCCGTGACCGCGACGGTGGTCTGTTTCCTGGTTGGGTTTCCGACAGCTTATTTTATCGCCACCCGGCCGGCGGCCCAGCGCAATATGTGGGTGCTGCTGATCACGGTGCCTTACTGGGTCAATCTGCTGATCCGCACCATCGCCATGCTGTTCCTGGTGCGCGACAATGGACCGCTCAATCATTTTCTGATGTCCTGGGGCATCATCGATACGCCGATCCACATCGCTTACACCAATTTCGGCGTCGGGATCGGGCTGGTTTACAGCTACCTGCCCTTCATGGTGCTGCCGATCTATGCGACCATCGAACGATTCGACTTCCGCCTGGTCGAGGCAGCCTTCGATCTCTATGCCGACCGTTGGACGATCCTGGTCAAGATTATCCTGCCGCTCTGCGCGCCCGGCGTGGTCGCGGGTTCGCTGCTGGTGTTCATTCCCAGCCTCGGGGCGTTCATTGCGCCGGACCTGCTGGGCGGCGGCAAGAACCTGATGATCGGCAACCTGATCGCCTTGCAGTTCCAGGGATCGCGCAACTGGCCCTTCGGGGCGGCGGCCGCGATGATTTTGATGACCATCGTTCTGGTGACACTGATGTTCTATGCGCGCCGGCAGGGCAAGTCGGCCGTGGCGATGCATTGAGGACGGGATATGAGGAAAAAATCTACCGCGCATGACGTCAGGCGTTATCCCGGGTTTCGCGGGATCACCTGGGCGACGCTGGTTTTCCTTTATGGGCCGATCATCGTCATCGCGATCTATTCCTTCAACGAGATCCGTTCGATCACCGTATGGGGCGGATTCAGTCTTGATTGGTATATCAAGGCCTTCAACAACGACCTTATCCAGCGCGCCACCATGAATTCGCTGTTTGTCGCCGTATGGGCGGCGATAATTTCGACCGCCATCGCCACCTTCGCCGCGCTGGGCATGCGCGGGCGGCGCTATCGTGGCCAGGAGGCCGCCTTCGCCGTTATCAGCCTGCCCCTGATGGTGCCCGAGATCGTCTCGGCGGTGGCCTCGCTGGTGTTCTTCGTGCTGGTGGGCATTCCGCTGGGGCTGGGCAGCATCATGCTGGCCCATGTGGTGTTCTGCATCCCCTTCGCCTACCTGCCAATCAACGCGCGGCTGGAAGGCATCGAGCCCTATTACGAAGAGGCCGCGCGCGACCTGTATGCCGACGGCAGGCAGTCTTTCGTGCATGTGGTCCTGCCGATGCTGTTTCCCGGCATCATTTCGGGCTTCATGCTGGCCTTCATCATATCGCTGGACGATTTCATCATCACTAATTTCGTGGCCGGCCCGGGCTCGACGACCCTGCCGCTGGCCATCTATGGGCTGGTCCGCACGGGATTGACGCCGGAAATCAACGCGATCTCAACAATGCTTTTGCTGGTCTCGATCTTTTTTGTTACGCTTTCTTTCCTGATTGGGCGCTGGCAGGCCAGAACCCAATCCTGAGGCGCCTTACGGTGACAAGAAAAGTCTGGCGCGGGTAAAAAAACAAACCAAGAATGGGAGTTGACATGCATTTCCGGAAATCACTTTTCGCCGCCGCGCTAATTGCCGGCGCGATGACCCTCGGTGGCCCCGCATGGGCGGAGGGTAAACTGAATATCTATAACTGGTTCGACTACATGCCACAGGAGCTTATCGACAAGTTCTCCAAGGCGTATGACGTCGAAGTCACCATGGACACCTACGATTCGAACGAAGCGCTGCTGGCGCGCCTGAAAGCGGGCGTGACCGGCTACGATATCGGCGTGCCGGGCGATTACATGGTCGCGATCCTGATCCAGGAAGGTTTCCTCGAGAAGGTGCAGCCGAACAAGATGGAGAATTTCAAGAACGTCGATCCCAAATGGGTCGATGTTTATTTCGACAAGGGCCGTGAGTATTCGGTGCCCTATCAGTGGGGCACCACCAGCTTCATGGTCGATACCGCGGTCTATGGCGGCGACATCGACTCGCTGAAGATCATCTTCGAGCCGCCGGCCGAGCTTTCCGGCAAGATCAACATGCTCAAGGACGTCAACGACGTGCTGAACATGGGCCTGCGTTATCTGGGTTATCCGCGTTGCAACGACAATCCGGAGCAGTTGAAGGAACTGAACGCCTTGATGCAGGGATCGAAGAAGCATTGGCTCAGCTTCAATTCCGACGGAGCCAAGGAAGTTCTGGTCTCCGGCGACGCCGCCGCCGGCATGAACTGGAACGGCTTCGGCATGCGCGCGCGCATGGAGAAATCCACTCTTAAATATGCCTATCCGAAGGAAGGCATCACCGCCTGGATGGATAATTTCGTCGTCTTCAAGGGTGCCCCAAACCAGGAGAACGCCAAGAAGTTCCTGAACTTCATGATGATCCCGGAAAACGCCGCGACCCTGACGAACTTCGCTCGCTACACCGCGGGCGTCAAGGGAACCGAGCCGTTCCTCGACGCCGATTTGAAGACCGCCTACGAGGTCAATCCCCCGGAAAGCGTGTCGATGGAATTCGTTCCGCCCTGCAAGGACGAGGTCATCCGTCTCTATGACAGGATCTGGACGAACCTTCTGAAATAGCTCCGGCTTTTCAGGCAAGAATTAGCGGGGCGCCTCGGCGTCCCGCTTTTTTTCGATCCGCCGCGATCTCGTGCGCGATGCAGGTGGCGTGGGCGATTTACCTTTCGTTAAAGTTATTCCGCCTAAAGTTCGTGTGGACGGATCCGAAGTATGCCAAAGACAATGTGCGGGAGATGTTTCCATGGCGAGTTTTTGTAAATTCAGCCTCGTGACGGGCGTGTTGGCGTTAGTCGCGTTTCTTGCAATGCCGCCGCGCCCCGCGGCAGCCGATCAACATAGCCCGGTGACGGCGACGGGCACCCCCTGGCCCGGCGGCTTTTATTACCTTCTCGATTTCGGCCTGGGCGATCCGGAAAATCCCGGTACCGACGCTGATTTCAGCGTCGATCTGGATTGGTCGATGAACCTCGGCTTCGGCGTCGGTTACCGTATCGGCCCCGTGCGGTTGGAAGGTGAGTTCAGCAACCAGTTTTACCGGGTGGGCAGCCTCGATCTCGGCTTGGAAAGCCCGTTCCCCGAAGACGATTATGCGGGCGGCATGGAGGCGCTGAGCGCCATGGCGAACATCTTCGTCGACATGCCGATGGCCGGGCGGATGCGGCCTTATCTGGGGGCTGGGCTGGGCCTGGCCCGGGTTTCGGCCGAATACAATGAATCGGTTTGTTTCATCTATTGCTTCTCGACCGAGAATGCGGTTGTCGACGACTGGGACAAGGCCCTGGCGTGGCAAGCCATGGCCGGGTTCTCGTTCCCGGCATGGTCACCCAAGACCGAATGGTTTATCGGTTATCGCTACTACCAGACCGAGGATCTGAATTTTATGACGATCGACGGCACGGCCTTCCGGCAGGAAGGGCTGCGGGATCATTCGCTCATGGGCGGCTTCCGCTTCTTTATGTAATTCGAATTGAGCCGAACAAAGGGCGCTTCCGCCGGGAAGCGCCCTTTGTTCGTCAAACTCCGGCCGCGCTCAGCGCCGTGCGTCCTCGAGGATCATATCCGCCGCCTTCTCGCCAATCATGATGGCGGGGGCGTTGGTATTGCCGGATACCAGGGTGGGCATGATCGACGCGTCAACGACCCGCAGCCCTTCAATCCCGTGGACACGAAGCCGCTCGTCGACCACCGCCATCGGGTCGGAACCCATCTTGCAGGTGCCGACCGGGTGATAGATGGTCTGGCTGCGGTTGCGGGCGTATTCCAGCAGTTCCTCGTCGGTTCGCACGCCCGGGCCGGGCTCGTGTTCCTCCGAGATCAGGGAGCCGAGGGCCTCGGTGGCGGCGATCTTGCGCGTCACCTTGATCGCCTTGACGGCAACGTCCCGGTCGGTCTGCGTGGACAGGTAGTTGGGGTGAATCGCGGGATGCGCCGACGGGTCCGCCGACTTCAGCAGTATCCGGCCGCGGCTTTCCGGGCGCAACTGGCAGACAGACGCCGTGAAGGCCGAGAATTTGTGCGGCCCCTCGCCTGGCTTGTCCGCGCTGAGCGGCTGGATATGGAACTGGATATCGGGCGTGGCCAGACCCGGATCGGTCTTGGTAAAAATGCAAACCTGACTGGCCGCAATGGTCAGCGGCCCGGTGCGGAACAGCATATATTCGATGCCCATCAGCATCTTGCGGATCGGATTGTTGACCTCGTCGTTCAGGGTGATTTTCCCCCTGGTCTTGTATATCGAGCGAATCTGCAGATGATCCTGTAGATTCTCGCCGACGCCGGCCAGGTCGCGAACCGGGTCGATGCCTGTGTCCTTCAGATGTTGCGCGGGCCCCACGCCCGACAGCATCAGGATTTGCGGCGATCCGATGGAGCCGGCGGACAGGATTACCTCGCCGTCCGACAGGGCTTCGCCGGGTTGTCCCTTGACCGTCCAGGCGATACCGGCGGCCCGGTTGCCATCGAAAATCACGCGCTGCACCAGCGCATGGGTGACAATTTTCAGGTTCGGGCGGCTCTTGACCGGGTTCAGGTAGCCGGTCGCGGTGCTGCAGCGAAGCCCCTTGCGGCAGGTCTGCTGGAAATAGCCGGCGCCCTCCTGAACGGCGCCGTTGAAATCGCCGTTGCGCGGAATGCCGGCCTCTTCGGCCGCGTCGATAACGACGTCGCACAATTTGCTTTTGATGCGCACGCCGGACACCGCGATCGGCCCGCCCGCGCCGTGGTAGTCGTCACCGCCCCGTTCCTGGTCTTCCGACTTGCGGAAATAGGGCAGGACATCGTCATACGACCAGCCCGCGTTTCCCAACTGCCGCCAGTGATTGTAGTCCTCCTGCTGGCCACGGATATACAAAAGGCCGTTGATCGAACTCGACCCGCCCAGCACCCTGCCGCGCGGCCATTGCAGGCGGCGCCCGTTCAGGGCGGGATCCGGCTCGGTCAGATAGCACCAATCCGTCGCCGGATTATGCATGGTCTTGAAATAGCCGACGGGCACATGGATCCAGGGGTTCCAGTCCCGTCCGCCGGCCTCGAGCAGCAGCACGCGGTTTTTCGGATCGGCCGACAGCCGGTTGGCCAGCACGCAACCGGCCGAGCCAGCGCCGACGATGATGTAATCGAATGTTTCAGCGGAATTCACCGTTTTACCTTGCCCGTCACGGGCATCCTCCCTGCTGTTCCGATTATGCGTAAACCGGGTAATAAAATTACACAATATCCCCTCGGAAACATTGATACTTGCACATTCGAAAAGACGATGCAATAATGATACTGATAGTCTCATTATATGAGACTATCGTAATTTAAAAGTAAGGGTCGGCATAGCGGCCCACGCAATCGGTTGAGGTTTAACGTCCAAGGGAGAGAACATCATGCTCAAGGAAAAACTCAGCGCGGTTTCACGCCGCGACCTGTTCCGGCTCGCGGCCACTTATGGCTGGAGCTCCACTCTGATAGCGGCGGGCGGCATGGCCGGCGCCGTAACGCTGCCCCGCCTCGCGGACGCCGCGAATTCCACCTACACGAAACGCCTTGGTAAAGAGGCGAAATTTACCCTGAAGTTTGGCGCGGCCGGCTTCAACGAGCGCAATCTTCTGATCGAGCGCGCCGGTTGCCTGCAGTTCGTGAATGACCTGGAGGAACGCACCGACGGCGAAATCCGCGTCGAATTCATCGGTAACAATCAGATCTGCGGCCAGCTTAACTGCGTGAAGAAAGCGCAGCAGGGCATCGTGGATATTTACGCCGCGTCGACCCAGAATTCAGCGGGCGGCGCGCCCTATCTGAACGTTCTGGATTACGCCTACATGTTCCCCTCGCGGGCGGCGCAGTACCATTTCTTTTACCACCCGAAGAGCGAACAGATCCTGCGCGAACCGATGCGCAAGAAGCATGGCGTGCAGTTCCTGTTCACCCATGCGGAACTGCGCGGCATTCAGCTTGGCCTGAAATGGAAGGACAAGCCAACGGTAACCAGCATCGACCAGCTGGCCGGCACCAAGAACCGCGTGACCGGCACGCAGCTTGGCCGCATCGCCATGAATCTGATGAAGCTGAACCCCGTGCCAATCGCCTGGGAAGAGACGCTGGACGGCCTGAAACAGGGCCTGATCGACGGCGCCGAAACCTGGATGTCGGCGGTGGCCTACGCCAACATGTCGCCGGTGGTCTCGCAGTGCGTCGATCTGAAGTTCTTCTGCGGCACCGAACATACGGCGATGAATGCGTCGGTGTTCGACAAGCTTGGTGGCGCGCTGCAGGACGCGGTGATGGAATCGTCCTATCTCGCACAGGTCCATGTGCAGGCCGCCAACGAGGCGGCGCTGGTAAACACGGTCGGCGCCTCGAACCCGCAAAAGCCGAACACCATCTTCGCCAAGAACAACGTTCGCGTCGCCGAATTGTCGGACGCGGAAATCAAAAAGGCCGAGGAAATGTGTTCGCCCGAGTTCCAGCCCAAGGAATGGGACCAGTGGCGCGAGCGGCTTAACGGCTGGGCCGGCGGCATCGACACCTACAAGGAAATATACGACATTGCCCGCGAAATACCGAAGGATACGCTGGCGGAAAATGTCGAACCGCGCCGCTGGTGGAAGGGCGCCTGATTTCCTCCCGACTTGGGGGCGCGGACGGTGCCGCGCCCCCATTTATTTTATTTTGTGCAATAGTAGATGCGCGCCAGCGAGACGTGTAGTCCAGGGCTGGCAAGAACAGGGGCAGGTGATATGGCGCTTTCGCTTCTCAAATGGATTGACCGCAATATCGAGAAGATCGTTATCCTGATCTGCTATGCGACCATGGCGGGGATCATTTTCGTCGAGGTGATCCGCCGTTTTCTGTTTAACCAGCAGGCGGCCTGGAGCACGACGATCCCTATTTACCTGTTCCTCTGGGTAACCTGGATGGGCGCCGCCTATAACGTGAGGATCCGGACCCACCTGCGGTTCGACGAATTCCGCGTCCGAATGCCCTACAATGCCCAGTTCGCCTGCCTGTGCCTCGACGCCTTTCTATGGATCGTTTTCGCGGCGATCGTGGTGGTGTTCGCCCTGGATCAGGTCCAGCTCTCTTACGACAATTTTTCGATCGTGCAAGGCACCGACGATGTGATGCAGTGGTGGTTCTACCTCGCAACCCCGGTCGCCTGGACCCTGCTGGTCGTTCGGGCGTTGCAGAATCTGTCGGCGGATTGGCAAACCTGGCACCGTGGCGAACCCTTTACCATTCAGACCTCGATGCTCGGCGAATAGGGGCGGATCATGGACGGATTCCTCATTACCCTTATCAGCGTCGGCGTCACCATACTGTTTATCCTCGGCGTGCCGATCTTCCTGGTCATCGGCTTTTGGGTGGTCGGCGTCAGCCTGGTGATCGACTTCACCCTCGCCAATATCGGGGTGACCCTTTACGAGGGGCTTAATTTCTATGGCCTGCTGGCGCTGCCGCTGTTTATCCTGACCGGGGATTTGATCAACGCGGCGGGGATTGCACGGCGACTTTCGGATTTCGCCTACTCGATCCTTGGCTGGATGCGGGGCGGCCTCGCGATGGCCTCGCTCGGGGCCTGCGGGCTGTTCGCGGCGATCTCGGGCTCCAACTCGGCGACCACGGCGACCATCGGCTCGATCATGTATCCCGAGATGACCAAGGGCGGATACGACAAGTATTTCGCCGCCGCCACGGTGGCCGCGGGCGGCACCGTCGGCATCATCATCCCGCCCAGCATCATCTTCATCGTTTACGGCTTCCTGATGAACCTGTCGATCAGCGACCTGTTCATCGGCGGGCTGCTGCCCGGCCTGCTGATGGTGGTGGCGATGCAGGCGACCTGCTGGTACGTCGCCAACAAGAACGGCTGGGGCCATCTTATCAAGATCGACCCGGTCAGGATCATGCGGGCCGCGCTCGGCGCATGGCTTGGTTTTTTTGCCATCGGGCTGGTGATCTGGGGCATTTATGCCGGCAAGTTCTCGCCGACCGAGGCGGCGGGCGTAACCGCGGGCTTCTGCCTGATCGTCGGCCTCGTCATGTGGCCGATTCACAATATGCTCATCCGGCGCGATGGCGCGTCCTTTATTGCGCAGACCATCGCTATCCCGGGGTTCTCGCCGGCCCAGCTTCCAAACATCATATTACGGTCCGGCCAGATCACCGGGTTGCTGGCGCCGCTGATCGCCGTCTCGGTGGTCATGCAGCAGATCCTGTCGCTGCTCGGCGCCAAGGTCTTCGTGACGGACATGCTGGGCGCGCTGGGCGGCTATTACGCCATATTGTTTGCCTGCATGGCGCTGGTGCTGGTTGCCGGCACGATTCTGGAAAGCCTGCCGAACACGATCATCCTGGCCCCGATCCTGGCGCCAATCGCCGCCACGATCGGCGTCGACCCGATCCATTTCGCGGTGGTATTCCTGGTCGGCGACGCCATCGGTTTCATTACGCCGCCCTACGGGTTGAACCTTTATGTCGCAAGCGGCATTACCGGTATTCCGTACCTGCGGCTGTTGCGCTACACCATGCCGTATCTTTTCGCCCTGCTGGCGGCGTGGCTTGTCATTGCGCTGTGGCCGCCATTGTCGACCATGCTTCTGGTGCATGCCGGCGCCGGGGTATTCCAGGTTCAATAAAAAGGGAACGATCCTTGGCATGAGCACCGTCCAGCGCAACAAGGGTTCCTCCATGCGCCGTGCCTTGGCGATTTTGGAAGCGGTCGCGGCCGCGGAGGGCGCGCTAACACCGACCGAGTTGAATAAAGG
>CBFDDT010000113.1:0-12577 GCA_965603635.1 uncultured bacterium
CGCTTCAGATGCTCGACCGAGACATAGCCTTCCTGGTGGGCGAGGCGCACATCGTCGGCCTTCACGTCATGCTGGGGGTCTACGAAGCTTTTCAGCTTGCGGCCCTCGACGCGGACTTCCCACAGGGGATGAATCGATTTCTCCCAGCCGCCTGGCGCCGGGGCCTTTTCGTCCGGCGCCGACTTGCCGAGGTCGCGCGCGGCGGCGGCACCCGCGACCCGGCCCGATTGCGCGCATTCCTCCGTGCGCCAGACTCCGGCTGCGGAGCCCGCGGCGCGGATCGGTTCGGCGCATTCGCCGGGCAGGAAGGTCGCGAGGGTTTCGTCATAGACCGGTCGCATGCCGCGATGGGACAGCAGGTTCACCACCGGTGTCCAGCCGCCCGAGACGGCGACCAGATCGCAATCGATCCAGTCGGCGGCACGGATCGTGGCGCCCGACCGGCGGCCGACCTGCAGCTTGCCGACTGCCCCGCGTCCCGCCGTCTCGATGGGCACGCAAGAAGTCATGATCTCGATGCCGGCGGTCCTGGCCCTGGCGGCTAAATTGTCCGAGGCGCGCTCGCGCACATCCAGAATTTTCGCCACATTGACCCCGGCGGCGGCCATGTCCAGCGCGGACTGGTAACCGCTGTCATTGTTGGTGGCGACGACGGCGCGCTGGCCGGCGGCGACACCGAAGCGGTTCGCGTAAATGCGCGCGGCGTTGGCCAGCATGACGCCGGGCTTGTCGTTGTTGCCGAAAGCGATTGTGCGCTCCAGCGCGCCGGTGGCGATGATGGTCCGTTTGGCGCGCACCATCCAGAAACGCTCGCGCGGCAGATGATGCGACGGGTCGGCCAGATGGTCGGTGACCCGTTCCAGCATGCCGGCCACGCCGCCGTCATACAGGCCGAAGACGGTGGTACGCGGCATGATCTCCACATTGCCGGCGGCCTGCAGCGCACTGATGCGCGCGGCGCGCCAGTCGGCGGGGGCCTCGCCGCCAACGCCCTCGGTCTCCGACAGCAGCGACGGCGCGATGGCGAAATCCTGTTCCGCCAGGATCACATGCAGCCCGGCCTCGGCGGCGACGCGCGCGGCCTCCAGACCAGCCGGACCGCTACCCACCACCAGTACATCGCAATGGGCATGCGCAATTTCATATGAATCGGGGTCGGGCTCTCGCGAGGCCGTGCCCATGCCGGCGGCGTTGCGGATGATTTTCTCGTATTGCATCCAGGCCCAGGTGCCACGGCCGGGGCTCATGAAGGTCTTGTAATAGAACCCGGCGGAGAAGAAGCGCGTGAACAGGCCGTTGACGGCGTTAAGGTCGAACCGAACCGAAGGCCAGGCGTTCTGGCCATGGGCGTCCAGCCCGTCGAACAGTTCGTGCGTCGTCGCCCGGACGTTGGGCGTGCGGCGCGCGCCGGCGCCGGTGGTGATCAGTGCGCCGCTTTCCTCGACACCGGCCGACATCACGCCGCGCGGGCGGTGATATTTAAAGCTGCGGCCAAGAATCTTGATGTCGTTGGCCAGCATGGCCGAGGCCAGCGTGTCGCCAGGATGACCTTCGTGGCGCGAGCCGTCGAAGGTGAAGGATATGGTTTGCGAACGGTCGATGGCGCCGCCCTGGGGAAGGCGCCTGGATTGTCTGCTCATTTCGCGGCCTCCTTCTCAAGCTGGGCCTTGGCGCCGGGATGGGCGGGCTCGGCCGAGAAGATTTCATGGGTCATGGTATCGCGCTCGACGGTGATCCACATGCGGCAGCCGTTATTATGCTGCCAATATTCCCTGTGCGGCCCGCGCGGGTCTTTGCGCAGGAAGACGGCCTCGAACCAGGCCTTCTCGTCGGTCGAATCGATTGGCGGATACTCGACGGTAGCGTCGCCGCCGTATGAGAATTCGGTGTGGTCCCGCTCGCCGCAGAAGGGACAGGGTATGCGCAACATGTCTTAATCCCTCCTCAATGCAGCTTCGGCACGGGGCCGACGCCTTTTTCGTCAATCTGCAGGCCGCGTTCGAAGCGGTCCAGCGTAAAGAGCTTGCTCAGCTCATGCGGTGCGTCATTGGCGATGGTCGAGGCGAAGCACCAGCCCGAGGCCGGAGTCGCCTTGAATCCGCCGTAACACCAGCCGGCATTCAAATAGAGCCCGTCGACGGGAGTCTTCGAGATGATCGGCGTGCCGTCCATCGACATATCCATCACCCCGGCCCACTGACGCAGCAGCCTGATCCGTTTCAGGCTCGGCATCAGCGCCACGGCACAACCCGCCACATCCTCGTAGATCGGCAGATTGCCGCGCTGGGCGTATGAATTGTAACTGTCCAGGTCGCCGCCGAAGACCATGCCGCCCTTGTCGGACTGGCTGATATAGAAATGCGCGCCCGGAACGCCGTAAGCGACGACGTAGTCCAGCAGCGGTTTCAACGGCTCGGACACGAAAGCCTGCAGTTTGTGGGTTTCGATCGGCATTGACCCAAGCCCGGCCATGGCCGTCAACCGGCTGGTATTGCCGGCTACCGCGAGCCCCACCTTGTTGGCCTTGATAACGCCGCGCGTGGTCTCGACGCCGGTGACTTGGCCACCCTCGCGCAGGACCCCGGTGACCTCGCAATTCTGGATGATATCGACGCCCAGGCTGTCGGCGGCCCGCGCATAGCCCCAGGCAACCGCATCGTGTCGCGCGGTGCCGGCGCGGCCCTGAAATATGGCGCCCTGGATCGGGAAGCGGGCTCGTTCCGAGAAATCGAGATGCGGCACGCGCTCGCGCACCTGATCGCGGGTCAGCATCTCGGCGTCGATGCCGTTCATGCGCATGGTGTTGGCGCGCTTGGCCATCGCGTCGCGGGCCGCCGGCGAATGGAACAGCACGATCTGGCCGCGCTGGCTGAACATGATATTGTAGTTCAACTCGTGGGAAAGCTGCTCCCAGAGCTTGACCGAGAATTCATAGAATTCGGTATTGCCCGGCAGCATGTAGTTGGAACGCACGATGGTTGTGTTGCGCCCCACATTGCCGCCGCCGAGATAGCCTTTCTCAAGCAGCGCGACATTGCGGATACCGTGTTCCTTGGCCAGATAATACGCGGTTGCCAGGCCGTGCCCGCCGGCGCCCACGATGATTACGTCGTAGCTTTCCTTGGGCTCCAGGTCGCGCCATGCGCGGTCCCAACCCTTCTGGCCGGTCAATCCGTTCCGGAATACACTCCACGCGGAATAGCGCGTCATGGGGGCCTCCCTGCTTTATTAACCGGCAAATTGCGGCCGGGGTTCACGACTATGCGCGCATGTCGATTCCCATTTGTCCGCCAACGCCATAAATACGCCGGATACCGCCAAGGCTACTTCCAGGCAAACGCCGGCTGGTCGTAATGGGCGACGCGGGTATCGCGGCCCAGCAGGGCGACTTCCCGGAACTGGTATAGCATGGCCGCGGTCGGCGCGAAGACCTGATGGCCCAGCGTCGCCAGCGGGGCCGAGAGAATTGGGTGGTCGTCCGGGCCGGGCTCGAGATGCGGGATGTCAGGGCTTAACAGGTCGGCGAGCGGAATGTGATAAACCTGATCGACCTCTTCCGGATCGGGATGGATCGCGCCGACGTCCCCGCCCCAGACCACGATCGGGGTGACGCGAAAACCGGAGCGAGTCGGGTAGTCGTCGAGGGTTCCGATGATCCGGTCCTCGCCCAGCGTCAGGCCAAGCTCTTCCTCCAGCTCACGCAACGCGGCCGCATGCACCGTCTCGCCCTCGTCGAGCCGCCCGCCCGGCAAGGCGTACTGCCCGCCGTGGCGGCGCAGGCCGGCGGGGCGCGTCGTCAGCAGGAACGCCGCCTGGCCGTCATTACCCTCGACAATCACGATGGCGACCGCCGCCTGGCGCAGGGATTCGTCGGTTATGGCGTGGCGTTTGAAGGCGGATAATTTCCCCTCGACGCGCGCGCGCAGGCCGTTATGGAAGGAAAGGTCGGTCATGGTTTTCCGGTATGCTGTCGTTCGTGTTAATGGACCCGTCGCGGGCGGGCCGGTCAAGCAGTGTTTGCGTAATAAGCTGAAACCTCCACGAAACGAGGGAGAGTGGCATGCAGGCGGAACAGGACAGCATCGCGCGCGACCGCGCGTTCATTGCGAGGCAGATATCCCATGAGCCGGACACGGAATCGGTCGCGCGGTTCAAGGCGGGACCGGGGATCGAGCGGCTGGACCATAAATTCGATATCGAAAAACTGCGCGCGGCCTATGAGGAGGCGAAAGACAAGGTCCGGTTCCTGGGCGTCGGCATTCATGCGCTGCCGCTGACCCGCCGGCCTGGCGATGCGACCGTCACCGCCAACGACATGTCGGGGCGCTATTACCTGCGGCCCGACGACAGTTATGAGGAAGTCGCGCGCGAGGATCTGGTGGACGAGGCCGCCTTCTCGGAATTCGCGCCGGAACTGAAGGGCGGCTATTTCGAGGAGGTGCATGCGCAACTGACGGCGCGCTTCCCGATCGGGCGCATGCGGGTTCTGGCGAAGGATTCCTTCACCTGCAATTCATGGCACCGCGACCCGGAACCGCGGCTGCATATCCCGATAATCACCAATCCGGGGTCGCTGTTCGTCGTCAACCACCATGTCACCCACCTGCCGGCCGACGGATCGGTGTACTTTACCGATACCAGGGGCTATCACACGGCTTTGAATGGCGGCGACGATCCGCGCGTCCATATCGTCGCGGCGCTGCCCAACTGATCAAGGGGGAACCGCTCATGTCCTATGCCGGAATGACCGATGTCGACATGTCGGCATCCAACCGCGTCGTCGATCTGCGCAGCGATACCGTGACCCGGCCCGGCGAGGCCATGCGCCGCGCCATGGCCGAGGCGGATGTCGGTGACGATGTCTATGGCGAGGACGAAACCGTCAACGCGCTTGAGCAGAAAACCGCGGCGCTGCTGGGCAAGGAGGCCGGGCTGTTCGTGGCCAGCGGCACCCAGAGCAATCTTTTGGCCCTGCTGGCCCATTGCCAGCGTGGCGAGGAATATATCGCCGGCGAGACCTATCATTCCTACGCCGAGGAAGGCGGTGGCGCATCGGTTTTGGGCGGCATTGCCGTGCATCCGCTGGCGATCGACGGGCGCGGCGCGGTCACGCCGGAGCAGGTGGAATCCCGCATCAAGCCCGACGATTTTCATTACCCCATCACGCGGTTGGTCTGCCTGGAAAATACCGTGTCGGGTCATGTGCAGACGATCGAGAACCAGGAAGCCATCGCGGCCGTGGCGCGGCGGCACGGTTTGTCGGTCCATCTGGACGGCGCGCGATTGATGAACGCGGCGGTGGCGCTGGGTCTGCCGCCGGCCGCCGTGGGCGCCTGCGCGGATTCGGTCTCGCTCTGCCTGTCCAAGGGGCTGGGCGCGCCGGTGGGCTCCGTGCTCTCGGGCCCCGCGGACTTCATCGCCCGGGCGCGGCGCGGCCGCAAGATGCTGGGCGGCGGCATGCGCCAGGCCGGGATTCTGGCGGCCGCCGGCCTTTATGCGCTGGACAACAATATCGACCGCCTGACCGAAGACCACGCAAATGCAAGGCGCCTGGCCGATGGGCTGGCGACGTACAAGGATATCGATGTCGCCCCGGTCGAAACAAACATGGTCTTCATCGCGCCGCGCGAAAAGGACCTGGAGCCGCTGCGTGCCCACCTGGCCGCCCGCGGGATCGTGATCGCCGCCCAACGCCCCCAAACGAGGCTGGTAACCCACCTGGATATCACGAGCGAGGACGTGGACCGCACGATCGGAGCGTTCGGGGAGTTTTATAAGGGGTGAGGGGGTGTGGTGCTCTGTTCCGGTCACGCTAAAGCGGTCGAGTGGCCGCACCCTTCGACAGGCTCAGGATGAGGATTGTTTATAAATTTTAGACACTTACACCTCATCCTGAGCCTGTCGAAGGATGTGTTGGAGTGGAGGCTCTCCCCTCTCCAGCCCTTATGAAAGCTACCCCCACCCCGCCATTCAGGAAAAATCCGCGGGCAATAGCTTCCTCAAATTCCGGATCACCGTTTCCGCCTGCTCCCCACCCTCGAAATCAGGCAAATCCGCCAGCGCGTCCATGAAGGAGTTCACGTCCTTTTCCAGGATGCCGATGGTGTTATCCGGGTCGTAGCCCTCATCGGCCCAGTCGATGGCGGCCAGATTGTCGCCGTACCATGTGCCGCCCGAGCTTTGCGCCATGACCTTCGTCAGCCGGTCCGGCGCGACCCCCAGCGCCTTTGCCGCGGCGATCGCATGGCGCACCGCGACGACGCTGCTGGCGGCGACGAAATTGTTGACGACCTTGACCGTCATCCCGGCGCCGAGCCCGCCCAGATGATGGATGGCCCCGCCCATGGCCTCGAACAGCGGGCGGAGTTCGCCCACCACGGCCTCTTCGCCGCCGACCATGAAGGTCAGGCACGCCTCGCGGGCGGCGACCGGCGCGCCGGACATGGGGGCGTCGACCAGTTCGGTTCCTTGCGGCAGCCGCGCCGCCAACTCGCCCAGAAAACGTGGCGAAACAGTGGAGGAGACGACGAGCCGCCGGGGTCTTGCCCCGCCGGCGAACAGCGCCTGCTGCTCAAAGCAAAGCTCCAGCGTCTGCGGGATGTCGCGCACCACGGAAATGACCGTCGGACAGCGCGCCGCGAATGCCGCCGGATCAACGATCATGCGGTCCGCGAAATCACCGAATTCTTGGACGGGCCGCACGTCGAACCCGTAAACATCGAACCCCGCCGCCAACAGGTTCCGCGCCATGGGAAGCCCCATGGCCCCACAGCCGGCGACGCCGACGGGTTCACTGTGTACTGATTTGTTCATGGAGGCGGTTATAGGGGAAGGCGCCACGGCAAGCCAGAATTCCGCTCCGCTGTTCCCCGATGCGCCACCCCCTGCTATCATCGGCGAAACAAAGGGGAGACCATGGCGAATTCGAATTCAGACGAAAAAACTCTTGAACTTCACAAGATCTACGCCTCCGACAATCCGGAACAGGCATCCGCGATCTATGACGGCTGGGCGGAGGAATACGAGGAGCATATGCGGGGCTCGGGCTACAGCCATCCGGCCATGGTCGCCGCCATGCTGGCCCGCCACCAGCCCGCCGGCGGCGATCCGGTGCTCGACGCCGGCGCCGGCACCGGCATTTTGGGAGAAATACTGATCGCGCTGGGTTATCCCAATATTCACGGCTTCGATGCGTCAAAAGGCATGCTGGCTCTGGCCGCCGCCAAGGAAATTTACCGGGAATTGCGGCCCGGCCTGCTGGGGCAGAGGTTGGACTATGACGACGACATCTTCGCCGCCACCATAGCCTCGGGCGTCTTCACCCAGGGCCACGCGCCTCTCGACGGCCTCGACGAGTTGATCCGCATTACCCGACCCGGCGGACATATCGTATTCTCGATCTCGCGCACCTATCTGGGCGACGTCTTCGAGACCAAGGCACGGGCGTTGGAAGATGCCGGCAAGTGGCGCAGGGTCGACGCTTCGCAACGCTACGATTCGACGCCGCACGGCGATGATGTCCTGTTATCGCAAGTTTTCGCCTTCGCGGTAATTTGATTGCCGATAGGCGCCGGCCTCTACATCAGGCCGCCGCGACCTCTTCATCCGCCATCGCGTAGCCTTCGTTCATGGCCTCTATGTTCAGGTCCAGGAACTTCGGCGGGGTGCCGGTTCGGATGGTTTGTTCCAGGGTTTCGCGGGTACAGACGCCGCTGATGCCGACCAGGGCGGAAAGCGCGATGACGTTTGCGACACGCTCGTTGCCCAGCCGCATCGCGGTTTCGCTGAAGGGCATTTGCCTGATTTCGTACTTGCCCTTGGGTATTTTGTCGACGCGCCTTGTGTCGGCCAGGACCAGCCCGCCCTTGCGGACCAGCCCTTCCGAAAGACCGGCGGCGGCCCGGTCCAGCACGAGCAGATAGTCCAGCGCGGTGACCAGCGGGTATTCGGCCGCGCCCTTGTCGCTGACCACCATGTCGGAGCGGCTGAGCCCGCCACGGGAGGTCGGCTCGTAGCCCTGGGAGGCAGCCACCGTTTTGCCCTCGCGGGCCAGCGCCGCCGACAGCAGTTTGGCGCAAAGCTGCAGCCCTTGGCCACCGGCGCCGCTGAACCGGATCTCGAAGCCGCTCATTTCGCCCTGCCTTGTTTGGATTTCGCGAAGTTGCGGTAGGTCTCGCCATATTCGGGGCGGTCGTTGCGCGCCAGCACGCCGGTGGGCAGGCTGTTCGGCCGGAACGGTTCATCGACAATGGCGCCGTATGAGTCGGGCCGCATGGATTTCTTCTGGCTGAGGATCATCTCCGGCGAATTGCCGAGGTCGTTCTTGCGGCCGTATATCTCGGTACAGTCGGAAATCACCTCAAGAAAGGCGAAGCCGGGATAGGCCAACCCTTCCTTTATCATGTTTTTCAGCGCCGGGGTCTGCAGCGTCACTTCGCGCCCGACCAACCCGGCGCCGGCGGCCTCGGCCAGCTTGCAGGCGTCGAACACGGGTTCGAGATTACCGCCCGGCGTCGTCGTGGTCAGGCGATTCTCGCTGGTGGTCGGCGAAACCTGGCCGCCGGTCATGCCATAGACCTCGTTATTGAGCAGCAGGCAGGTCATCCGGAGATTCCGCCGGCAGGCATGGATAAGATGGTTGCCGCCGATCGCCAGCGCGTCGCCGTCGCCGGTGATGACCACGACCTCCAGGTCCGGCCGCGCCAGGGCGAGGCCCGTGGCGAATGCCAGCGGGCGGCCATGGGTCACATGGAAGGTATTGGCGTCCACATAGGCGCCCATGCGCCCGGAACAGCCGATGCCCGAAACGATGGCGAGTTTGTCCTTGTCGATGCCGAGCTCATGCACCGCCCACAGCAGCGCCCGCATGGCGATGCCGTGGCCGCAGCCGGGGCAGAGAAAATGCGGCATCATCTCCAGCCGGAGATAATCATTGATCTCGAATGTGTCGATGCTTTCGGCCACCGCCATGTCAGGCAAGCTCCTCGATCTTTTCCAGGATTTGCGCCGGCGAAATCGCCTCGCCGTCGAACCGGTTGAGCCGCGCGATGCGGCCCGTGCCGCAGATCCTTTCCACTTCGTAACAAAGCTGCCCGGCGTTCATTTCCGGCACCAGCACATGGCGGGCGTTTTTCGCGGCCTTATTCAACGCCGCCTCCGGGAAGGGCCAGAGCGTTATCGGGCGCATCAGGCCGGCCTTCAGCCCCTTGTCCCGCGCCATCGCCACCGCCTTGCGCGCCGAGCGTCCGGTAATACCGTAGGCGACGACCAGCAGTTCGGCGTCGTCGGTTTGCAAGGCCTCGTACGATTCGATCAGCGCGCGATGCCGCTCCAGCTTGTCCAGGATGCGGCCGACGGCCTGGGTGACTTTCTCGGGTTTCTGGGTCGGGAAGCCGCTTTCGTCATGGGTCAGGCCGGTGACATGGGAACGAAAACCGTCACCCGGACGGGGCATCGGCGGCACCATGTCCTCGGTAACGGCAAAGGGCTGGAAGCCCTTTTTCGATCCCTTCGCCCATTTTCGATCCACCAGATCCAATTCGGTGGCCTCGGGCAGGGTAACGGTTTCGACCAGATGACCAACGACCTCGTCAATCAGCAGGACGACCGGGGTGCGCAGGGTCTCGGCCAGATTAAAGGCGCGCACAGTCTCGTCGAACACTTCCCTGACCGATGATGGCACCAGCACGATGGCCGGATGGTCGCCATGGGTGCCCCAGCGCGCCTGCATTATGTCGCCCTGGGCTGGCCGCGTGGGCATGCCGGTGCTGGGACCGCCGCGCATCACATTGACGACGACGCAGGGTGTTTCGGTCATCGCGGCGTAGCCGATATTTTCCTGCTTCAGGGAAAAGCCGGGGCCGCTGGTCGCGGTCATCACCTTGGCGCCGCCCATCGAGGCGCCGATGATCGCCCCCATGGAGGCGATTTCGTCCTCCATCTGGATGAAAACGCCGCCGACCTTCGGCAGTTCCGCCGACATTCGCTCGGCGACCTCGGAGGAGGGCGTGATCGGGTATCCACCATAGAAGCGGCAGCCCGCGGCCACCGCGCCCAGTGCGCAGGCGTGGTTACCCTGGATATTGACGGGGAGGGTGCGGTTCGACATTTTCAGATCAGGCCACCGGTTCGAGAGCGTGTACGCGGCGCACCCGGATGGCGAAATCCGGGCATAGCCACTCGCAAATCCGGCAGCCGGTGCAGGCTTCCGGGTCGGACAGTTCGACGATCAACTCGTCGTTCAGCCGGAGGCAGCGCTCCGGGCACATCTTGACGCAGATGTCGCAGCCCTTGCACCACTCGCCGGTGATATCGAACTGGACCGTCTTGGGCGCGATTTCCGCCGCCAGCTTGTCGCGATCCGGCAATTCCTTGAGGCGATCCTCCACCGTCGACGCGCGGCTCGCGTCGGCCCACTCGCGACCCGCCTCGAAGGCCAGTTTATTGGCTTCCAGCGCCTTGGCCGGAACATTCTGCGCGATCACATCGCGCCAGTCGTCGGCGGAGAATTCCAGCGCGGTCGACAGCACGCCCAGCAGCACCGTGTTCGCGGCGCGCGACTCACCCAGTTCGGTGGCGATTTTCGTCGCATCCAGCGCGAACCCGCTACCGACCATTTCCATCACCTCGCGCGGGGCTTCCGGGGAATAGAACGGCTGCGATCCGTATTTGCGGCTGCGGAAGGCAAAGGGCGGCACGATCCGGCGCGTGTCGGCGATGAAGGCGCCCCCATCCCGCCGCAGATAATCGAGCCAGCGCAGTCCCTCGGCCCATTCCATCGCCAGCAGTACGTCGGTCTCGCCCTTGGGAATGGTCGGCGACCACACAGTCTCGCCATAGCGGATGTGGCTGAACACTCCGCCGCCGCGCTTGGCCATGCCGTGCACTTCGCTCTGCTTGACCTGCAGGCCGTGGCGTTGACAGACCAGCGCCAGCACCTTCGACATCATGATCACGCCCTGGCCGCCGACCCCGACGATCAGGACGTTGCGGGGCGCCGGCGGCTTTTTGCTCTTCCCCGCCATGCTATTTCGCCACCGGCTGGATACAGTCGGAGGGGCAAATCTGGGCGCAGAGCGAACAGCCGATGCAGGTCGGCTCGGCGATCGTGACCTTGTGGTATCCATCGAGCATCTCGTCGGACCAACCGAGCGACGGGCAGCCGAGATTCATGCAGGACTGGCAGGCGGTGCAGCCGTCGGCGCGGACCTGCATGGGCGAACCCTTGAGCTTTACCGGGTCCAGCACGCAGGGGCGGTCGGAAATCACGACCGAGACGCCCTTGAACTCGATGGCCTCGCGCAGCGCCTGGTAGAGCGCCGCCATATCGTATGAATCGACCTTCTTGACCGATTTCACGCCGCAGGCGCGGACCATTTCCTCGAAATCGACGCGGTGGGTTTCCTCGCCGCGCAGGGTTCTGCCGGTGCCCGGATGGTCCTGCCCGCCGGTCATCGCGACGATGTGATTGTCCAGAATCATCAGGGTGATGTTGGCGTCGTTATAGACCGCGTCGATCAACCCCGGGATGCCGCCATGCAGAAAGGTGGAATCGCCGAGGGTCGCGATGATCGGCCGGGTTTCAAGGCCGGCCTTGGCGAGGCCCACCGCGTTGCCGATGCTGGATCCCATGGACACACAGGTATCGATAGCCTTCAGGGGGTCGACGGCGGCCAGCGTGTAGCAGCCGATATCGCCGGTAACGCGGGCGTTCACCGAGCGCACGGCCATGTAGCTGGTGATATGCGGGCAGCCGGAACAGAGCACCGGCGGGCGGGCCGTCGGCGTCACCGCGAAGGGCGTGTCTTCCTCGGCCCCTTCAAGAAGGCCGGCCTTGCGCAAACCCTCGCGCACGACTTCCGGCGAAAACTCGCCAACGCGCGGGAAGAAGGCCTTGCCCTCGACGGGCATGCCGGCGGCGTTCATGGCGTCCTCTATCACCGGCTCCAGTTCCTCGATCACCAGGACCCGGTCCATCGCCTCGTAAAATTCACGCACCCGATCGATCGCCAGCGGATAGGAGGAGCCGAGCTTCAGGACGCTGGCCTCCGGCAGGACTTCCTTCACATAGGTGTAAGCGGTGCTGGCGGTTATGATGCCGAGTTCCGTGCCGCCCTCTTCCCAACGGGTGAATTCGGGGCTGTTGAAAAATGCCTGCAGCTTGGTCTCGCGCGCCAGCACCCGCGGATGCGCCATCCTGGCATGCGCCGGGATGATCACGTTCTTGACCGTGTCCTCGTTGAAACCGAGCGGTTCATGGTCGGTGCGCGGCGTGGTGATTACCGGGCTTCGCGTATGGGACAGCCGCGTCGTGCTGCGCACTATTACCGGTGTATCGAATTCCTCGCTGATATCGAAGGCGCGGCGCGTGAATTCCACTGCCTCCTGCGCGTCGCAAGGCTCCAGCACCGGCACCTGGGCGAAGCGGGCGAACATTCTGGTGTCCTGCTCGTTCTGCGAGGAATGAATGCCAGGATCGTCGCAGACCACCAGCACCAGCCCGCCATTGACCCCGATATAGGCCTGGGACATCAGCGCGTCGGACGCGACGTTGAGGCCCACATGCTTCATCGCGGTC
>CBFDDT010000114.1:0-12493 GCA_965603635.1 uncultured bacterium
CTAGAATTGCCTGAAGCCGTGCCCGAAAACCGGGACCGATATGATGAAATACAGACAAGGGTTTGCCTTTCTAGCAACAGTCCTTCTTCTTGCGGCGCCCGCCCTTGCGGCCGAGCCGGTGCGCATCGGCGTGTCGCTGGGGCCGAGTGGAAAATACAAAATTCCGTCGGAGATGCAGCGTCGCGCCTACGAACTGTGGCGCGACGAGGTGAACGGGCGCGGCGGGCTGCTGGGGCGCCCCGTCGAGTTCGTTTTCCGTGACGATCAGGGAGACGCCGCGCAGGCGGTAGGGATTTATCGGGAATTCACGGGCGGTGCGCCGGTTGACCTGGTCTTCGGGCCCTATTCAAGCGCGCTGACCGCGGCGGTGGCGCCGGTGGTGGAGGGGGCCGGTTACCCGATGCTGGCGGCCGGGGCGTCGGCCGACAAGATCTGGCAACAGGGCTACAAGAACGTATTCGGCATGTGGACGCCGGCCAGCCGCTATTCCCAGGGCATGCTGCGGCTGGCCCTGATGGAAGGGCTGCACAGGGTCGCCATCTTGCATGCGGACGATGAATTTTCCGAGGCGATCGCCGCCGGCACGCTGAAGTGGGCGCCTTATCTGGATCTGGAAGTGGTGGGCGACTATCGCTTCGCCAAGGGGACCCCGGACCTCACGGGATATATCCGGCAGGCCCGCGACAATGGCGCGGATCTGGTCGTGGTTGCCGGCCATCGCAACGAGGCGGTGGCGGCCAGGAAGGCGTTGGCAGCCGTCGGCTGGACGCCGCGCGCCTTCTTCGCCACTGTTGGCCCGGCACTGCCGAGTTGGCGCGCCGATATGGGGGAACTGGCCGATGGCGCCTTTGCGACCTCCATCTGGGAGCCGCATGGATCGGTCACCTATCCGGGCTCGCAGGGGTTCGCGGCGGCGTTCCAGGACAAATACGAAACCGACCCCTCGTACCATGCGGCCACGGCGTATGCCGCCGGGCAGATCCTCGAGGCGGCGGTGGCGCAGGCGCAGAGCCTGGAGCGCGACAATATCCGCGCTGCCCTGTTCGATCTGGACCAGGACAGCGTCATCGGCCGTTATGCGGTGGACCATACCGGCATGCAGGTAAAACGGCTGGAGATGATCGTGCAGTGGCAAAACGGACGCAAGGAAATCGTTTGGCCGGATGACATCCGCTCGGCCAAACCGGCTTTCGGAAAGGCGGACCCGTGAAGGGGCGCGGCCGAAGCCTGCAGCTTGTGGTGCTGGCGCCGGTGCTGGCGTTGATGATTGTCGCCGGCGCGGCGCTTTATCTGTTGGTGCTGCGAACGGTTGGCGACTATGCAGATCAGAATATCCGCGCCAATCAAGACTCGCTTGCCGGCGGCGCGTTCGCCATTGCCGATTCCGAGTTCGACCAGCAGACCTATGAGGGCAAGCTGGACGATTCCCGCTGGACGTTGCTGTTCAAGCTGAACGCCCGAATCAGGTTCGAGGATTTCGCCCGCGAACAGGAAATCGGCCTGATTGTCGAGAGCGGCGGCGAAGTGGATTTCACCACCGGGCTGGATGCGGCCGGTGTAATGGCCATCCGACGGCTGGCGCCCACGGTCGGTGCAGCCCGGCTTGACCTGCCCGGCGGCGGCGATCTCTATGCGCGTCCCATTGCCTTCGCGCCGTGGAATTGGCGCATCATCCTGGTCAAGGACGCTTCCGCCTTCGAAGCGCTGGTCGGCGAGGTGCGGGCGATCTATGCCGGCTCGGCGGTTTTGCTTCTGGTGGTGACGTTGGTTCTAGTGTTCTGGCTGCGGCAGGTGTTGGTGCGTCCGATCTTTCGAATCGCGGGGGATTTCGCCGATGGGAGCGCGCCGGATTACAAGGGCGTGCGCGAACTGGAATTCCTGTCGGACAGTATCGGCGGGATGATGACCTCGCTGCGGGCGAAGAGCCTGCAACTGGAAACCGCGCTTGAAAGCATGAGCGATGCCATCACCGTTTTCGATGCGGACATGAATCTGGTCGCCTGGAATTCGCGGTTCATCGAACTCTACCGCTATCCGGACGAGTTTATCCGCGAAGGAATAAATTTCAAGGATATCATGCGCTTCAACGTCGAACGCGGCGATTACGGCGAGGTCGACGCCGAAGCAGAAGTCGAACGACTGGTTACGCGCGGCCGCAACATGGACCCGCCGCGCTGGGAGGTCGACCGCGCCGACGGCGCCTGCATCGAGATTCGGCGCGCCCGCATGCCCGATGGCGGATACGTCACTACATACACCGACATCACCGACCGAAAGCGGGCGGTGGAGAACGAAATCAGGCGGCGTCAGGCCGAAGCCGCGAACGAATTCAAGTCGCAGTTTCTTGGAAATATGGGCCATGATTTGCGCAAACCCGTTACCGCAATCATCGATGATGTAAGGCTGTTGCTGGAAGAGACTGAAAACAGTTTCGCAGGCGAGCATCGCGAATATCTGGAAAACACCCATGCAAGTTCAACTCACCTGCTTTCGATGATCGACGAGATCCTTGAAATGTCGCGCATTGAGGCGGGCCAGATCGAGGTGAACTCCGAACCGTTGGCGGTCGAACCGCTGGTGGATTATGGATTGCGCGTTATCGAGCCCGTCGCCAAAGCAAAGGGGCTGTCGTTAAAGGCGGAAGTCGAGGACGGGCTGGAAGCGGATACCGACCCCAGGCTTTTGTCGCGCATCCTGATGAATCTGGCGGGAAACGCGGCCCAGTACACCGGACAGGGAACGATTTCCATCGGCGCGCGGCGCCGCGGGGGAAATCTTGAAATCACCGTTGCCGACACCGGGGTCGGCATACCCGCCAATCAACTGGAAATCATATTCGATAAATTCCAGCAGGTAGAGCCCACCTCGGGTATCGTAAAACCCGGCATGGGTTTGGGACTTGGCTTGGCCATCAGCCGTGAATTCGCGCATCTACTCGGTGGTGAAATAACGGTTGAGAGCGCGATTGGCGAGGGTTCGACCTTCGCGGTAACGATTCCACTGGAGTACAGGCAGGCAACCCCATGAGCGAATTTCCCCTTGTCCTCATTGTCGATGACGACCCGAAGAATATCTCCCGTCTTGAAAAGGTTCTGGAAAAAATCGACTGCCAGACGGCATCGGCCGCCAACGGCGAACTGGCGCTGTCGGCGCTGTCGCGCCTTTCCGGCCCCCATGGTTTTTCCGGCATTGTCGTCACCGACATGAAAATGCCGGTCATGGACGGGCTCGACCTGCTGGAGCGCGCGCACGCGATCGATGGCGATTTGCCGGTCATACTGATCACCGCCTATGGCGACGTCGCCTCGGCGGTGCGGGCGATGAAGAAAGGCGCTTACGATTTCATCGAACGGCCGTTCGATCCCGAACTCCTGACGGCTCGTGTCGCCCGCGCGCTGGAAAGCCGGCGGGTGGTTCTGGAACTCCGCCAATTGAAGGCCGAACTGGCCAACCGGCCGGGCATGGCGGCGAGGATCGTCGGGAATTCGCCGGCGGTCGAGAAACTGCGCGCCGATATCGCCAACGTCGCGTCCACCGACGCCAGCGTGCTGATCCATGGCGAAACCGGTACCGGCAAGGAGGTGGCGGCGCGCTGCCTGCATGAATTCAGCCGGCGCAAGTCGGCCAATTTCGTCGCTATCAACTGCGGGGCGATTCCCGAAAACATGCTGGAGGCCGAACTCTTCGGGCACGAGGCCGGGGCCTTCACCGGGGCGGTCAAGCGGCGCATCGGGCGCATCGAACATGCCCGTGGCGGCACTGTGTTCCTCGACGAGATCGAGAGCATGCCGATGCAACATCAGGTGAAAATTCTGCGCGCGCTGGAGGAAAAGACGATCGAGCGGCTGGGCTCGAATGAGTCGATCCCGGTGGATTTTCGCGTCGTCGCCGCGACCAAGGCCGACCTGCGGGAAGCCGCAAAGCGGGGCGAATTTCGCGAGGATCTTTATTTCCGCCTGAATATCGCAGAGCTTCACATCCCGCCCCTGCGTGACCGGCGCGAGGATATCCCGCTGCTGTTCGAATATTTCACCCAGGAGCTGGCCATCCGCCACCGCCGCGACACGCCCGTTGTCGGCCGCGACGAGATGCAGGCGCTGTTTGCGCATGACTGGCCGGGCAATGTGCGCGAACTGCGCAATCTGGCGGAGCGCCATGTCCTCGGGCTCGGCGATATCGGCGGAATGCTTGGCGGCCAAGCCGCCGTCCAGATCCTGCCCGAGCGGGTCGCGGCTTTCGAATGCGCGGTGATCGCCCAGGCGCTCGCCGACAATGCCGGCGGCATCGCCGAGACCGCCGAAGGGCTGGGTGTCCCCCGCCGCACCCTGCACGAGAAAATGAAAAAATATGGGATCGACAAGGGCGATTTCAAACCGGATTGAGACCACCAAGGAGCGAAGGAGCGGTGCAATGATTCCCGAATATTCCCAGGAACTCAATGACGCCTACAACCGGTGTGTGGAGCTCTGCGAAAATGGCCGGCTGGAGGACGCGCTGCCATTTGCGGAAAAGGCGCATCATTTGGCCGAACAGGAACTCGGCCCCGATCAGCTGGCCACGGGAGTTCTGCTTAACCTGCTTGCGGATATAAATCGCTGCATCGGGCGTAACAAAGAAGTCGAGCCGTTATTCAAGCGCGTGATCTCGATAATCGAGAAATCGCATGGGCCAACGTACCCTTACATTACGATACCGATGAAACTGTTGGAGGCGTCCTACATCGCCGAGAGACGATTTGTAATGTCGGAGCTCGTGGAGATGCAGGCATGGGCGATCTGTGAGGGGGTTTTTGGGCCTGATAGCCAGGAAACACTGCGGACTCAGAACGATCTGGCGGTGAACTTCCACCTTATGGCAATGCCTGACGAAGCCAGGTTTCCGCACAAACGTATACTGCCGACCAGCGACAAGGCTCCAGAACCTGATCGTCGCGACGTCGGGCGGAACCTCTATAATCTGGCGCTCCTGTACAGCGAACAAGGCCACAATGCCGGAGCACAACTGTTTTGCCAACGCGCGAAGGCCATATTCGAAGACATCGCGAAGCCCGACAACCCGGAAATCACGGAGATCCTTGAGTCCTGCGCAAAGCTGCTGGTCAAGGCCGGGAAAGCCGATCAGCGTAGCTTTGCCGTGAAGCTCTTCAAGCAGGCCCGTCTTTTTAGTAAACAAGACCGCCAGGCTGAAGCAGTGCCCCTGTGCCGACGCGCTATGGCTATATTCGTACCTATCGCGAAGCCTGAAGAGCGGGATTCCCGTGAGGTCCTTGGGTTCTGCGCAAAATTGCTGGTCAAGGCCGGACGGGGAGAAGAAGTAGGCAAACTACTGTCCTATGCCCACCCGCATGTCCGCGGGCGAGTTAAGATGGAACTTTCGGATTCTGGTACGTTTTTGAAAACATATTTTGGTTTTGTGGCCATGATCATCATTCCTGTTTTGCTGCTCTATTATTGCAAGGGACCCGCCCCGTAAGATCAGCATATCAATTCTGCAATTCAATCCCGGTCCACGGTTCCCGCTGATTCGGGAAACACGCAGCAACTCGTCGAAATGTTGCTGGGGCCGGATGACCCCGGGCTTGTCCAGACAGTCAAGGATATCGCAGACTATCTCCAGGCTCCAGGGGCGGCACGACTTGGCCGAAGACCTTTACAGGCGTGGCATAGCTGCGATGAAAGCCCCGGCGGCAAGGCGGGTGGCGATCAGAGCCCGCCCGAACAGGTCGGTAGATTCGAACGCGCGCTGATCGACTAGGCGCTGGCCGAAACCAAACCGCCCGCATGGGCGGGTTTTTACCGGCAATTTTTGCGCGATCGGCGGATTTCCGCCGAAGGGCCGGATCCGGTCGCCTGAATACCCGCAATAACTATTATTTTTCAACGAGGTAAAAAGAATCGTTTTCCTCTCTTGTGGCACGGGTTTTGAGACATGGGTGCCCAGGACCACAACGCCAAAGAGGAGACGACAGATGTTTATCGAGTTCTACCGCTTGCATGGCAACGCCGTCACCGGCGAAGCCCTTTACAGCAAAATCACCGATCCCGGCCGCCGGGAAGACGGTGGCCGGCGCGACGAGACGATCGTGCCCATGCGCCTGCTTGACGAGGCCGGCCGCATTCCCTGGCAGGACAACTGCTGACCCGCTCTTCCGGCCCCGGCCGGGAGGGCGGCGAGGCGCCGCCCATTCAAGGAGGACGAGATGAGCAAGAGAATATTCAAATCGCCGCGGGCCTTCATCCTGGCCGCGATTGTGGTGGTGGGCCTGGCGGTCCTGCACGCCGATCGCGAGCTGGAACCGCTGACCTTCGAGGAAGCGGCCACCACGCTTGCAGACTTGCGGGAGGATGTAAGTCCGACAATCGCGCCGGTGACGCGGACCGGGAAGATCGAGCTTAATCCGGCGTCGGCGCTCGAGGAAACCTTGCCCGATATCTCGCAGTATCCCTTTACCGTCGACCCGGCGATCGGCCAGGGCGATGTCGGCGTCGAGATCTTCGTCACCACGATCCGTGGTTGGGGCGAGGCGGCCGGCGGCCGGTCGCGGCCCGCGGACGGGTTGACGACCGAGATCGCGCAAGCCTTCAACGCGGCCCAGATCCGCCTGGCCGACGGCCGGCGGGCGCGGGTGCGGGTGCGCTATATCGCTTCGGGCACGGCCTATCAGTTTATCGCCTCCGGGCGCTATATGCCGGACGCCTATTCGCCGGTGCATCATCCGTGGATCCGCATGCTGGAAGCCGAAGGCGTGCCGGTCACGCGGATCGCCGAGAGCATGGCCATGAGCGCCGGCGGCGTGGTGGCGCGCAAGGAGATCGCCGACTGGCTGCGCGACGCGACGGGCGGATTGAACGTAAAGGCGCTGATCGACGAGGTGGTGCGCGGCGATCTGGCCATGGGCTACACCAACCCCTTCGCCAGCAGCACCGGGCTGAATTTCCTGGTCACCATCCTGTCGTCCTTCGCCGATGGCGACGAGGCCGCGATGCTGTCGCCGGCGGTGGCCGATACCTTCAGCCAGTTCCAGGCCAATGTGCCTTTCATCGCGCTGACCACGGTGGAATTGCGGGAATCGGTGTTGGCGGCGGGCGGCTCGCTGGACGCCTTCGTGATGGGCTATCAGAGTTTCATCTCGACGCCACAACTGACCAGCGATTTCGCCTTCATTCCCTTCGGCGTGGCCCATGACCAGCCGCTTTATGCGGTGGGAAAAACCAGCCCGGCGAAGTTGGAAGTGTTGTGGCTGTTCGCGGAATTCGCCGAGAAGCCGGAATTCAGGAAGCTGGCCGGCGAGTATGGCTGGAACCGCGATCTCGCCACCGGTTTCACGCCCCCCGTGCCGCTACCCGCCGGCGAGACGCTGGTGCGCGCCCAGAAGCTGTGGAAGAAGCACAAGGACGCCGGACAGCCGATCGCCGCGGTGTTCGTAAGCGACGTCAGCGGCTCGATGAGCGGGGCGCGGATCAGCGGCGTCAGGCAGGCGCTGATCGCCGGCAGCCAGTTCATCGGCCGCGAAAACGCGATCGGGCTGGTGGAGTTCAACGATCGTGTGCGGGTGATATTGCCGGTCGGCGAGTTCGACCTGAAACAGCGCGCCCGCTTCGTCGCCGCGGTCGAGGACATGCGGACCGGCGGCACGACGGCAATGTATGACGCCATCGCCGTGGCCCTGGCGATGCTGGTCGACGAGGCGCGCCGCAACCCCGACATCAAGCCGATGCTGTTCGTGCTGACCGACGGCCAGACCAACGAGGGACTTGGATACGGCGATATCGCGGCGGTGGCGCGCGGCCTCGGCATTCCGATCAACACCATCGGCTACGAGGCCGATATCGGCGAACTGACCCGCCTGGCAAGGCTGGTGGAGGCGGCCGCGATGAACGCCGGCGAGGGCGACGTGGTCTACAAGATCGCCAACCTTTTGAACGCGAAAATGTGAGGTTGGCAAACCGATGGCGCGGCCCGCAAGCCTGGCATGGCGAAAGCGAAGGGTTGCGCCAGGCACGGGGCGGGCGGGCAGCCGAGAAGCCCCCGGCAACCGCCCGCCCCGTCGCCGAATTGGAAAGGATGAGGAGATGACAAGCGGAAACGGAAATATACTGGAGGCCCTGTGGTAGCTGTTATGAGCTGGAGCGATAATGGCCAGTTTCGGCGCCATGGGGCTATCTATTTGTGCCAGCACAAGACATGGCCCGCGCGTGAGAGGCTGTCGCGCTCGAGGATTACCCCGAGGCGCGGTTGCTGCCTGGCCGGTTGTGCGAGCGGTGGTGGGGCGTTAAGCGGATCAGCTTGATGCCGGGCAGTTTCTCCTTGCCGACCTCCCCCCTTGGGCGATATGACCACAGCGTTCGATCTGTGGGCAGGTGGCGATGGGCGCAAGTTTCGATTTCACGGGTAAGAGCGTGCTGGTCACCGGGGCCAGCCGGGGCATTGGTTATGGGGTGGCGCGGGCCTTCGCCATGGCCGGCGCGGATGTGGTCGTGCTGTCGGGCGGCGAGGGGATTGCCGCGGCGGCCGAGGCGCTTGCCGCGGAATGCGGCCGTCCGGTGCGCGGCATCCGGTGCGATATTGCCGATGCAGGCGCGGTTGACCGGGCTTTCGCCGATATCGATGCGCTCGACATTCTGGTGAACAATGCGGGCTATGAGCGTCCGACGCCGGTCGTTGGGGCGACGGCCGAGACCGACGAAACTTTCCGCCGGATTGTCGATATCAACATCATCGGCACCTGGTATGTGACCCGCGCCGCGGTTCGCAAGATGGGCGATGGCGGGCGAATCGTCATAACCTCATCGATCTGGGGTCGCACGGCGGTGGCCGAATTCAGCGCCTATTGCGCCAGCAAACACGCCAATATCGGCTTCATGCGCTCGCTGTCGAAGGAACTGGGGCCGAAGGGCATAACGGTAAATACGGTCTGCCCCGGCTGGGTAAGAACCGAAGCCTCGATGCGGACCCTGCGGCTGGAAGCGGAAAAAGCAGGCATCAGCGAGGCCGAGATGGAGCAGGAAATCGTTGCCGCCCAGTCGCTGGGGGGACTTATGGAACCGGATGATATTGCCGAGACTTACCTGTTCCTGGCCTCGGGCGCGGCGGCGAATATTACCGGCCAGGCGATCAATATCGACCGGGGCGAGGTGATGAGCTGATGGGCATACTCGAGGGAAAACGGGCGCTGGTGACAGGCGCGTCACGGGGCATCGGCCGCGCCATCGCCGAGGCCTTCGCGGCCGAGGGCGCGGGCGTGGTGCTGAACTATAATCGCGGCGCGGAGGCTGTCGAAGAGGCGGTCCATGCCATCGCCGGACATGGCGGTCCGGCCTATGCCGTGCAGGCCGATGTGGGCGACGAGAAACAGGCGGAAATGCTTGTTTCCGAAACAGTCGAGCGGCTGGGCGGGATCGACATCCTGGTCAATAACGCCGGCGTTGTCCTGGAAAAACCGCTGTTGGAGACGACGGGCGCGGATTTCGACTGGCTGATGAACATCAATCTGCGCGGCGCCTTCCTCGTCGGGCGCGAGTCGATCCGCCGCATGGTCCATCAAGGAACCGGCGGTCGAATCCTCAATGTTTCCTCCGATCTCAGCTTCGTGGGCCGCGAAACCTATTCCACCTATTGCGCGTCGAAGGGCGCGGTCAACGCCATGACCCGGGCCTGGGCGAAGGAGTTCGCGCCGGCCATCCTGGTCAACGCAATCGCGCCCGGGCCGGTCGATACGGACATGCTGGACCTGAGCAATATGAGCCCCGAATGGCGCGAAAAAGAGGAAGATATTCCCCTGGGCCGCGTCGGCCGGCCATCGGAAATTGCCGCGCTGGCGGTGTTCATGGCCGGGCCCGGTGCCAGCTTCATGACCGGCCAGATCGTAGGCGCAAACGGCGGCAGCGCGATGCCTTGATCGCCCGGCCCGCCGGGCTGTTCCGGTGGTGCGAAGTTGCTCCTTTTTGCCATTGCCGCTGATCTCAATCTTTGCTTGCCAGTTAAAGAATATCCTGCTGCAATAGCTATCAATTGATCGCAGGGAGGTGACAGGATGGCCGATTTCGAAGGCAAAACTGCCGTGGTCACCGGCGGCGCCGGGGGCGTGGGCTATGAGACGGCCACCATGCTGGTGGCTGGCGGCGCCAATGTGCATATCATCGATCTCCTGGATTCACCGGCCTTGCCAGAGGGGCCGGGCCGGGCGATTTATCACCAGGGCGATTTGACGGACTGGGGTTTCGTCAGTGGCGTTTTCGATGGGCTGAAGCAGCTGGATTACCTGGTCAACGCCGCCGGCGTGCTGTGGTTCGGCAAGGATGTCGGCGCGGTCGATATCGAATTCGATATCTGGGACCGGGTGATGGCCATCAACCTGAAATCCATGGTGATGACCATGAAATGCGCCGTGCCAATGATGCAATCGGGGGGCGGCGGGTCGATCGTCAATATTTCCACGATCCAGTGCCTGCGTGGCGATTCCGCGCCACAGGATGCCTATCAGGCCTCGAAGGCCGGCGTCATTGCGCTGACCAAATCCATCGCCATACAATATGCGGGCGACGGTATCCGCGCCAATTCCGTCCTGCCCGGCGGGGCCTGGACGCCGCTACAGGATCGCTGGGACCGCGACCCCGAGGCCGCCAAACGCGCCGCCGCATCGGTGCCGCTGGGCCGCGTCGGCACGGGCGAGGACATCGCCAACGCGATCATGTTCCTGCTGTCCGACAAGGCGTCCTGGATCACCGGCACGGAAATGATCGTCGACGGCGGGGCAACGGCGTTGCCGTAACGCGAGCCCCCCGCTAAAACCATCGAATGAAGATCGACGGAACCCATTATCGCAGCATCTGGCCGCACAAGGATGGCGGCTGGGTGGAGATTATCGACCAGACCCGGCTGCCCCATGAGTTCGGCGTGCTGCCGCTTTCCACCATGGAGGACGCGGCCCATGCCATTCGCGTCATGCAGGTGCGCGGCGCGCCGCTGATCGGGGCGACGGCGGCCTGGGGAATGGCGCTGGCGATGCGGGCGGATCCGTCCGACGCCAATCTGGACGAAGCCCTGGCGGTGCTGGGGGCGACGCGGCCCACGGCGGTGAATCTGCGCTGGGCGCTGGACGCGATGCGCGGGCTGCTGGAAGCATTGCCGCCGGGCGAGCGCGCCGGGGCCGCCTGGGCCCGCGCCGGGGAGGTCAGCGACCAGGACGTCGAGATCAACCATGCCATTGGCCAAAACGGCCTGGCGCTGATCCGCGAGATCGCGGCCGCCAAGGGGGGCGGGCGCGTCAATCTGCTGACCCATTGCAATGCCGGCTGGCTGGCCACCGTAGATTGGGGCACGGCGACCGCGCCCATGTATCTGGCCCATGAAGAGGGCATCGACATCCATGTCTGGGTCGATGAAACCCGGCCGCGGAACCAGGGCGCGCTGACCGCCTGGGAACTGGGCCATCATGGCGTGCCGCATACCTATATCGCAGACAATGCCGGCGGCCACCTGATGCGGCATGGCGAGGTCGACATGGTGATCACCGGGACCGACCGGGTCGCGGCCAATGGCGATGTCGCCAACAAGATCGGCACCTACCTGAAGGCGCTGGCGGCCCGCGATAACGGCGTGCCCTTCTATGTCGCCCTGCCCTCGCCGACCATCGACTGGACGGTGGCAGGCGGCGCCGATATCCCGATCGAGGAGCGCGGGCGCGATGAGGTTGAGACGGTGCAGGGGCGCGGCGCCGATAACGCGCTGACCAGCGTCACCGTCACGCCGCCGGGCAGCCCCGTTGCCAACCCGGCCTTCGACGTCACCCCGGCGCGTCTCGTTACCGGGCTGATCACCGAGCGCGGCGTCGCCGCCGCCAGCCAGGAAGGTTTACGCAAGCTTTTCCCCGAGTGAGGGGTGCATTTCGCGGCCCTTACCGCTATGGTGCGGCCAGCAATTTTATCGAATCAACCGACAGGAGACTGGTATCTTGAATAAATGGACAAGCCTCGACCTGGGCATGAAGCGCAGCCCGGCCGACACCGGCGCCGGTGGCGATCAGGATCTCGAAAACACCCTCTATCTGGAGCTCAAGGACGGGCGGGTGGTGATCGAACTGTTCCCGGATCTGGCCCCCAACCATGTGGCGCGCATCAAGGAACTCTGCCGCCAGAATTTCTATGACGGCATCGTCTTCCATCGCGTGATCGACGGCTTCATGGCGCAGACCGGCGACCCCACCGGCACCGGCATGGGTGGTTCGGGCCAGAATCTGGGCGCCGAATTCAACAATACGCGCCATGTACGGGGCACCTGCTCCATGGCCCGCGCGCAGAGCCCGGACAGCGCCGACAGCCAGTTTTTCATCGTCTTCCAGCCGGCCTCGCATCTCGATGGCCAGTATACCGCCTGGGGCCAGGTGGTGTCGGGCATGGACCATGTGGATTCGGTCAAGAAGGGCGCCGGCGGTAACGGCGAGGTCAGCGACCCCGACAGCATCGTCAGCATGCGCGTCGCCGCCGACGTCTGA
>CBFDDT010000115.1:0-12405 GCA_965603635.1 uncultured bacterium
GCCATGGACGCGGTTGGCGCATCGATTCGCATCGATACGCGCGGCAACGAGGTCATGCGCATCTTGCCTCGCCTGAACGATGACGTGAACGAGGAATGGCTCTCCGACCGCTCCCGCTTCGCCTGTGACGGGTTGCGGCATCAAAGGCTGGACAAGCCCTATATCAGGGGCGCCGACGGCAAGTTGGCGCCGGCAAGCTGGGACGATGCGCTGGCGGCGGTTGCGTCGAAACTGGGCGGCATGGAGGGCACTAAAATCGCGGCGGTCGCCGGCGACCAGTGCGATGCCGAATCCATGTTCGCGCTTAAATCGCTGATGGACGGGCTGGGCTCGCCGAATCTGGATTGCCGCCAGGACGGCGCCGCGTTGGACGGCAATGGCGCGCGTGCCGGTTATATCTTCAACAGTGGCTTTGCCGGCATCGAGGATGCCGATGCGCTGCTGATCGTGGGATCGAACCCGCGCCTTGAGGCGCCGGTGGTCAATGCCCGCATTCGCAAGCGTTGGCTGCGCGATGATTTCCCTGTCGCCGTGATCGGCCAACAGGCGGATCTGACCTATGGCTACGATTATCTGGGCGCCGGCCCGCAGACACTTGGCGAAATCGCCGACGGCAAGCATGCCTTCGCGAAAATCCTGAAGAAGGCCGAGTGGCCGATGATCATCGTCGGCATGGGCGCGCTTGCGCGCAGCGACGGCGCGGCGGTGCTGGCGGCGGCCCGCAAGATCGCCGAGGATAACGGCGTCGTTGCCAAGGGCTGGAACGGCTTCAATATTCTGCATACAGCGTCCGCGCGCGTCGGCGGGCTCGACCTCGGCTTTGTGCCGGGCAAGGACGGGCGAGACGTGGCCGGCATTATCGAGGGCGCGGGCAAGGGCGATATCGAGGCGGTTTACCTGCTGGCCGCCGACGAGATCGACATGAACAGCCTGGGCAAGGCCTTCGTGATCTATCAGGGTCATCATGGCGACCTGGGGGCGCACCGCGCCGACGTCATCCTGCCGGGTGCCGCCTATACGGAAAAGAGCGGTACCTGGGTCAACGGCGAGGGCCGGGTCCAGCGAGGCCAGCGCGCGACCTTCCCGCCAGGCGAGGCGAAAGAGGACTGGACCATTCTGCGTGCGTTGTCCGGTGTTCTGGACAAAACACTGCCCTTCGACAGCCTGGGCGCGTTGCGCGATCAGATGGCGAAGGCCCACCCGGTTTTCGCGACGCTGGACGATCTGGTCCCGGCGCCGTGGGGCGCGTTCGGCGACACCGGCAAGGCGGCGCTGGGCGAGGGCGGCTTCGCGCCGGCCATCGCAAATTTCTACATGACCTGCCCGATCAGCCGGGCGTCCGCGACGATGGCGGAATGCACCACGGTCTTCGTCAATGGCGGCAAGGAGGCGACGGGGACCGATGGTTGATTTCTTCATGAATGAAGTCTGGCCCCTGGTTCTGTTCCTGTGGCCTTACATTAAAATTCCCGTTTATTTCGTTATCATCATTGTGCCTTTGCTGATTGCGATGGCCTACTTCACCTATTGGGAACGCAAGATCATCGGCTGGATGCAATTGCGCCGGGGACCCACCGTGGTGGGCCCGCTGGGCCTGCTGCAGCCCTTCGCCGACGGCCTGAAGCTGTTCCTCAAGGAAACCATTATTCCGTCGGGCGCCAACCCGATCGTGTTCCTGCTGGCCCCGGTTATCACCTTCTCGCTGGCCATGGTTGCCTGGGTGGTGATCCCGTTCGATGATGGCTGGGTGGTGGCCGATATCAATGTCGGCATTCTGTATCTCGTCGCGATCTCTTCGCTGGGCGTCTATGGCGTTATCATGGCGGGCTGGGCTTCGAACTCGAAATATGCCTTCCTGGGGGCGCTGCGGTCGGCGTCGCAAATGATTTCCTACGAGGTCTCGATGGGCTTCGTGATCGTCACTGTGCTGCTGCTGGTCGGTTCGCTGAACCTGTCCGAAATAGTGCGCGCTCAGGCCGGCGGTTTCTGGAACTGGCATGTGATGGCCAACTATTTCATGCTGTTTCCCATGATGATCGTGTTCCTGGTCTCGATGCTGGCGGAAACCAATCGCACACCTTTCGATCTGCCGGAGGCCGAGGCCGAACTGGTGGCGGGTTTCTTCGTCGAATATTCGTCCTTCCCCTTCGCGATGTTCTTCCTGGGCGAATATCTGAACATGATGCTGATGGGTGGGATCATGTCGATCCTGTTTTTCGGCGGATGGCAAGCGCCGCTTCCTGCCCTGGATTTCATTCCGGGCATATTCTGGTTCGCGGCCAAGATATCCTTCTTCATGTTCGTCTTTTACTGGGTGCGCGCGACCGTGCCGCGCTACCGCTACGATCAGTTGATGCGCTTAGGCTGGAAAGTGTTCCTGCCGCTGTCGCTGTTCTGGGTCGTGCTGGTGGCCGGGATCGTAGAATATTTCGGTCCGGGCGCGTGAGAGGAGTAGAACAATGAGCAGCGTAACACGCGCCGTCGGAGCCTTCTTGCTCAAGGAAATCGCCCAGGGGATGTTCCTGACCCTGCGGGTCATGTTCCGGCCCAAGGCGACATTGAACTATCCCTATGAGAAGGGACCGCTGAGCCCGCGCTTCCGCGGCGAACATGCGTTGCGCCGTTATCCCAACGGCGAGGAACGCTGCATCGCCTGCAAGCTGTGCGAGGCGGTCTGCCCGGCCCAGGCGATCACCATCGAGGCTGAGGAGCGCGCCGACGGCAGCCGCCGTACCACGCGCTACGACATCGACATGACGAAATGCATTTATTGCGGCTATTGCCAGGAGGCCTGCCCGGTGGATGCGATTGTCGAGGGACCGAATTTCGAATACGCCACCGAAACCCGCGAGGAGCTGTTCTACAACAAGGAAAAGCTGCTCGGGAACGGTGAACGCTGGGAAGTGGAAATCGCCACCAACATCGCGCTTGACGCGCCTTACCGCTAGATCGGCCGCGAACAGGATAAGCTGGATGATACTGCAGGCACTCATATTCTATCTCTTCGCGTTCGTCGCCGTCGGCGCGGCCGTGATGGTTATTGCCGCGCGCAATCCCGTACATTCGGTGCTGTTCCTGATCCTGACCTTCTTTAACGCGGCCGGCTTGTTCGTGTTGATGGGGGCGGAGTTCCTGGCGATGATGCTGGTCGTGGTTTATGTCGGCGCGGTCGCCGTGCTGTTCCTGTTCGTGGTGATGATGCTGGAAGTCGACTTCATCCGGCTACGTGAGGGTTTCCTGGAATATATGCCGATCGGCGGGTTGCTGGGGCTTGTGCTGCTGGCCGAACTGGTGGTCGTGATCGGCGGGCGCTTCATGGCCCCCGTGGTGGATGCAGCGCATGGCGCGACGCCCGTGGCGCCCGGGCCCGTGGTAGGTGACATCACCAATGCCGAGGCGCTGGGCCGGGTTATGTATACCGAATACGTTTATATCTTCCAGGCGGCCGGGCTGGTGCTGCTGGTCGCGATGATCGGGGCGATCGTTTTGACCCTGCGCCATCGTGACGTGCGGCGCCAGAATATCGGCGACCAGGTGGCGCGCCGTGCGAAGGACACCGTGGAACTGGTCAAGGTTCCCACAGGGAGTGGCGTGTGATGTTGCAAATCGGACTCGGACATTACCTGACTGTCGCCGCCATCCTGTTCACCCTGGGGCTGTTCGGGATTTTCCTGAACCGCAAGAACGTCATCATTATCCTGATGTCGATCGAGTTGATGCTGTTGGCGGTGAACATCAATCTGGTGGCCTTCTCGACGCATATGCAGGACCTGGCGGGCCAGGTGTTTGCCATGTTCGTGCTGACCGTGGCCGCGGCCGAGGCTGCCATCGGCCTCGCCATCCTCGTCATCTATCACCGCAATCGCGGCTCGATAGAGGTCGAGGACATCAACATGATGAAGGGCTGATATGGAACGCGCGATCGTATTCCTGCCGCTGCTGGGCGCCTTTGTTGCCGGTTTCTTTGGCCGCAAAATCGGCGACCGTGGGGCGCAGTACCTCACCTGTACCCTGCTGATTTTTTCCGCGGTGCTTTCCTGGATCGTCTTCTTCGACGTGGCCGTCATGGGCAATGTGGCGGGCAAGATCGATCTGGGCACCTGGATGCGTGTTGGCGGGTTCGATTTCGAATGGATGCTGCGAGTCGATCAGTTGACGGCCGTGATGCTGATCGTGGTGACCACCATTTCCGCCGTCGTGCATGTCTATTCCATCGGCTACATGCATCACGACCCGCACACGCCGCGCTTTTTTGCCTATCTCAGCCTGTTCACCTTCTTCATGTTGATGCTGGTGACGTCGGACAATCTGATCCAGATGTTCCTCGGCTGGGAGGGCGTGGGTCTCTGCTCATACCTGCTGATCGGTTTCTGGTATGACCGGCCCTCGGCCAATGCCGCGGCGATCAAGGCCTTTGTGGTCAACCGGGTCGGCGATTTCGGCTTTGCGCTGGGCATCTTCGGCATCTTCGTGCTGTTTGATACGGTGCGCTTCGACGAAATTTTCGCCGCCGTGCCGGGGCAGGCCGACGCGACCATTACCTTCCTGAGCTGGGAGCTTCCGGCGATCACCACGGTCTGCCTGCTGCTGTTCATCGGCGCCATGGGCAAGTCGGCGCAGCTTTTCCTGCATACCTGGCTGCCTGACGCGATGGAGGGCCCGACCCCGGTCTCGGCCCTGATCCATGCGGCGACGATGGTGACCGCGGGCGTCTTCATGGTCTGCCGGTTTTCGCCGATCTTCGAATATTCCGAAACCGCGCTTGCCGTGGTGACCATCGTCGGCGCCGCGACCGCATTCGTCGCCGCCACCATCGGCCTGACCCAGACCGACATCAAGCGGGTCATCGCCTATTCGACCTGCTCGCAACTCGGCTACATGTTCTTTGCCGCCGGTGTTTCCGCCTATTCGGCGGCGATGTTCCACCTGACCACCCATGCCTTCTTCAAGGCGCTGTTGTTCCTGGGCGCGGGCGCGGTGATCCACGCCATGTCGGACGAACAGGACATGCGCAAGATGGGCGGTATCCGCAAGCTGATCCCGATCACCCACGCTTATATGTGGATCGGCAGCCTGGCCCTGGCCGGCATCGGTATTCCGGGCACGATGATCGGTTTCGCGGGCTTCAATTCCAAGGATATGATCCTCGAGGCCGCGTACGGCGCCCATAGCTGGGTCGGCTATATCGCCTTCGGGGCGGGGATTGCGGCGGCCATCATGACCGCGTTCTATTCCTGGCGGCTGATCTTCCTGACCTTCTACGGCCAGCCGCGCTGCGACGAGCGCACCCTGGCCCATGTGCATGAATCGCCCAAGGTGATGCTGATCCCGCTAGCGGTGCTGGCCGCCGGGTCGATCGTTGCCGGCATGGTCGGTTACAACGCCTTTGTCGGCGGGGGCATGGAGGCGTTCTGGGGCGATTCCATACTGGTTCTCGAAGGCCACAACTCGATCGAGGCCGCGCATCATGTGCCGCTCTGGGTCAAATGGCTGCCCATTGGCATGGCAGCCGGTGGCATTGGGCTGGCATGGCTGATGTATATTGGCCGGCCGGGCATGGCGGACGTCTGGGCCAAGGCGATGAGGCCGCTGTACCTACTGTCCTACAACAAATGGTATTTCGACGAGCTCTACGATCTGATCTTCGTGCGCCCGGCTTTCTATCTGGGCCGGAACCTTTGGAAGAACGGCGACGGGGCGATGATCGACGGAGTCGGCCCCGACGGCATCGCCGAACTGACTCAGCGATTGTCAAGAAAGGTCAGCGCATTGCAGAGCGGCTATCTCTACCACTACGCCTTCGCCATGCTGATCGGCGTCGTGGTGTTTGTCAGCGGTTATCTTTTCGTGCAGGCGGGGTAGGGGACGATGGAAAGCTATTTGCTGAGCTTCACGATCTTTCTCCCGCTGGCGGGCGTTTTCTTCATTGTTTTTCTGGTAAAGAATGACGACCAGAATTTAGTCGCCAAACAGTCGCGGCATGTGGCGCTACTTGCCTCGCTGGCCACGTTTGTCGTTTCCGTCGGATTGTGGACCGGATTATTCGGATTTTTCGATCCCTTCGATAACTCTTTGAGCGACTTCCAGTTTGTCGAGCAGCGTGAATGGTTTGGCGAGGGCGGTTTCAGCTATCATATTGGTGTTGATGGAATTTCGCTGTTCTTCGTGCTGCTGTCCGCCTTCCTGACGCCGCTCTGCATTCTCGCCAGCGGCGCGATCCAGACCCGCGTCAAGGAATACATGATCGCCTTCCTGGTGCTCGAGACCTTGATGATTGGCATGTTCTGCGCGCTGGATATCATGCTGTTCTATGTCTTCTTCGAGGGCGTGCTGATCCCGATGTTCCTGATCATCGGCGTATGGGGCGGGCCGCGGCGGGTTTATGCGGCCTTCAAGTTCTTCCTCTATACGCTGCTGGGGTCGGTGCTGATGCTGCTGGCGATCATCGCCATGTACTGGCAGGCCGGCACCACCAACATTCCCGAGCTGATGGCGTTCGGCTTCGACCGCGATTTGCAGCTTTGGCTGTGGTTGGCATTCTTCGCCTCCTTTGCGGTCAAGGTGCCGATGTGGCCGGTCCACACCTGGCTGCCCGACGCCCATGTCGAGGCGCCGACCGCGGGCTCGGTGATTCTGGCCGGCGTGCTGTTGAAGATGGGCGGCTACGGGTTCCTGCGCTTCTCGATTCCGATGATGCCCGAGGCCACGGCCTATTTCACGCCGCTGGTCTATACGCTTAGCGTCGTGGCGGTGATCTATACCTCGTTGGTCGCCCTGGCGCAGACCGACATGAAGAAGCTGATCGCCTATTCCTCGGTCGCCCATATGGGATTCGTGACGGTCGGCATCTTCGCCATGAACGAACAGGCGGTTTCCGGCGCGATCTTCCAGATGCTCAGCCATGGTATTGTCGCCAGTGCCCTCTTCCTGTGCGTCGGCGTGGTCTATGACCGCATGCACAGCCGCGAGATCGCCACTTATGGCGGGCTGGTCCATCGCATGCCCCGGTACGCCCTCGTCTTCATGCTGTTCACCCTGGCCTCCATAGGCTTGCCGGGGACCAGCGGTTTCGTTGGCGAAATTCTGGTGATGGTGGGCGCCTTCCAGGCGAACACATGGGTGGCGGCGCTGATCGCGCTGGGTGTCATCCTGGGCGCGGCCTACATGCTGTACCTCTATCGTCGGGTGATTTTCGGCGAATTGGTAAAGGAGGAGCTCAAGACCATCCTCGACCTGAACCGGCGCGAGATCATCGTATTTGCACCGCTGGTTATAGTCGTGCTGTGGATGGGAATCTGGCCGATGCATTTCCTGGGGCCGATCGAAGCCTCGGTAATCAACCTTCTCGAACAGTACCAGACCGCGCTGGCCGCCGCCGGCGATGTGTCCGTGCTGGCGGCGCAATAGGGCAGGGCGCGGATCATGGAAGAGTTCAACATTGTCATGCTGCCGGCGGGGCCGGAAATTTTCCTGGCCGTGGCCGGCATGGTTCTGCTGATGATCGGCGTTTTCAAGCCGCGCCGGGAATCCATGAGACTGATTTCCAGTTTGACGTTGGTCTCGCTTGTCGTGGCGCTGGTCTTCATCGTTGCCGTGGTCGGCAACAACAGCGTGACTGCCTTCAATGGCATGTACGCGACCGACGGTTTTGCGGTCTTCATGAAGGTGCTGATCCTGGGTGGTTCGTTCTTCGCCGTGATTATGAGCGCCGAATACATGAAGAACGAGGGGATAGCTCGCTTCGAGTTCCCCATCCTGATTGTCTTTGCGACCGTCGGCATGATGATGATGGTGTCGGCCAACAACCTGATGGCGCTCTATCTTGGCCTGGAACTGCAAAGTCTCAGCCTTTACGTTATTGCCGCGTTCCACCGTGATTCACTGCGCTCGTCGGAAGCCGGACTGAAATATTTCGTCCTCGGCGCCCTGTCCTCGGCCATGCTGCTCTACGGCATGTCGATCGTCTACGGCTTTACCGGCACGCTGTCGTTTGACGGGCTGGCGGCAGCCTTCGATGAGGGGGCTTCGGCCGGCGTCATCATCGGCCTCGTATTCATGATCGCCGGCATGGCTTTCAAGGTCTCGGCGGTGCCCTTCCATATGTGGACACCCGACGTCTATGAAGGCGCGCCGACGCCGGTTACCGCCTTCTTTTCAGTCGCGCCCAAGGTCGCGGGTTTCGCGCTGTTCCTCAGGGTTATGCTGGAGCCGTTCGGCGCGCTGGTGGCGGAATGGCAGACGATCATTGCCTTTATGTCGATCGCTTCCATGGCGCTCGGTTCGCTGGCCGCGATCGCCCAGCGGAATATCAAGCGCCTGATGGCCTACAGCTCCATCGGTCATGTAGGTTTCGCGCTGGTTGGCCTGGCGGCGGGCAGCGAGATCGGCGTGCGTGGCGTGCTGATCTATCTCGCCATCTATGTTGTGATGAATATCGGCACTTTCGCCGTTATCCTGTCGATGCGCCGCCATGGCGACATGGTCGAGACCATTGACGATCTGGCCGGGCTGTCGAAAAGCAATCCGAAAGTGGCGGCCGCCATGGCGGCCTTCATGCTGTCGTTGGCTGGAATCCCGCCGCTTGCCGGGTTCTTTGGAAAGCTTTACGTTTTCATGGCGGCGATAGAATCCGGGCTGTATACGCTCGCGATTCTCGGCGTTCTGGCCAGCGTTATCAGCGCTTTTTACTATCTGCGCATCGTCAAGATCATGTATTTCGACGAGACCGCCGAGCCGTTCGACCGGCCCGCCGGCATGTCATTGCGCGTGATCATGTGGGGGGCGGCGGCCCTTGTGACATTCTTCGTCGTCTATCCCGCGCCGCTGATAAACAGCGCCGGCGCGGCCGCCGCGGCTCTGTTTGCCGGCTGAATTTATGGACCTACCCGCCGGATACAGGCTGGCTACCTTTGAATCCCTCGATTCGACCAACGAACAGGCCCGCGGGCTTGCGATGGATGGGGCCCTGGACGGGACCGTCATCTGGGCCAAGAGCCAGACCGCGGGCCGTGGCCGGCAGGGGCGTGAGTGGCAGTCTCCCGAAGGCAATCTTTATTGTTCCATCGTCGTTCGTCCCGAAGTTCCCGCCGCGGACGCCGCGCAGTTGAGCTTCGTTACGGCGTTGGCCCTGGGGCAGGCGGTATCCGGGTTGCTGCCCGATGGTGTCGAAATGCGCTATAAATGGCCCAACGACCTGTTGCTCGACGGGCGCAAGGCCGCCGGAATCCTGCTGGAATCATCCGGCGGCGCGGCCGGCAGGCTGGACTGGCTGGTTATCGGCGCCGGCCTGAATGTGGAAGAATGCCCCGACGTCACCGGCGGCTACCCCGCGACCAGCCTGCGCGAGGCGGGCGTCCGGCCGGTCGCGCTGGGCGATATATTGGCGCGCTACATAGGCGGATTCGCGCATTGGCGCGCACGATGGCAGAATGAGGGGCTGGCGGCGATACGCGAGGCCTGGCTGGAACGCGCCGCGCGATTGGGCGAGGACATAACGGTCCGCCTGCCGGGCGACCAGTTGCAGGGTCGCTTCACGGGGCTGGACGAGGGCGGGGCATTGCTGCTCGACCTGCCTGACGGTTCGCGGCGGACGATCACCGCCGGCGACGTATTTTTTTAAAGGAGAGCAACAATGCTGCTCGCCATCGATTCAGGCAATACCAATGTGGTCTTTTCCGTCTATGACGGGGACGAACCCAAGGGGCTGTGGCGTTGTTCCAACGACACACGCCGCACCGCCGACGAATATATGGTCTGGCTGATGCAGCTTATGGAACTGGACGGCATCAACCGTGGCATGATTACCGGTGCAATTATCGCCAGTGTCGTTCCCGAGGCGCTGTTTCATCTGGTCAGCCTCTGCCACCGCTATTTTAACTGCGAGCCCCTGGTGGTCGGCGAAGAGGGTGTGGAGCTTGGCATTGAAATATTGATGGACCGGCCCGAACAGGTCGGCGCTGACCGGCTGGTCAATGCAATCGCCGCCCATGACCGTTATCACAAGCCGCTGATCGTGGTCGATTTTGGCACCGCGACGACTTTCGACATCGTGGACGCGCAAGGCAATTATGCCGGTGGCGTTATCGCACCTGGCATCAATCTGTCTCTCGAGGCGTTGTATCAGGCGGCGTCCAAGCTGCCGCGAGTCGACATTCGGCCGACTGAAAAGGTAATAGGCAAGGCCACTATACCGGGGATGCAATCCGGTATTTTCTGGGGTTATGTCGGGCTGATCGAAGGCTTGATCCAGCGCATTCGGGCCGAGCTTGGCGATCTTGCCATGCCGGTTGTCGCAACCGGCGGCCTCGCCCCCATGTTTGACGAGGCGACCACATTATTCGACCATATCGACCGGGACCTTACGATCCACGGTCTCATACTGATACACAGGCGAAACAAAATTTAATGACCCAAAAATTTGACATCGACGGGCTGGGCCGCGAGGACCTGGTCTTTCTGCCGTTGGGCGGGGCCGGCGAGATCGGCATGAATCTCAATCTCTATGGCCATGACGGCAAATGGCTGATGGTCGATCTGGGCATCACCTTCGGCGACGATTCGACGCCCGGTGTCGAGGTCATCATGCCCGATCCGTCCTTCATCGTGGAGCGCAAGAAGGATATTGCCGGCCTGGTGCTTACCCATGCCCATGAAGACCATCTGGGCGCCGTGCACTGGCTTTGGCCTCAGCTTGAGTGCCCGATATACGCAACCCCCTTCACCGCCTCCGTGCTGCGCCGCAAGCTCGCCGAGGTGGGATTGGAGAAAGCCGCAAGGATCACCGAGGTTCCCATGTCCGGGCAGTTCGATGTCGGTCCCTTCGGGATCGAACTCATAACGCTGACCCATTCAATTCCCGAGCCCAACGCAGTGGTCATCCGTACCAGGGCCGGCACAGTGCTGCATACCGGCGACTGGAAGCTCGATCCGGACCCCGTGGTTGGCCCCAGCACCGACGAGGCGGCGCTGATGCGGGTCGGCGACGAGGGCGTGCTGGCGATGGTCTGCGATTCGACCAACGTGCTGGTACCCGGCACATCCGGCTCCGAGGCCGACGTGCGCGACAATCTGATAGAACTGGTAGGGACCATCGAAAACCGGGTGGCGGTGGCCTCCTTCGCCTCCAACGTCGCGCGCCTGGACTCCGTCTGCCGCGCCGCCCAGGCCAATGGCCGGCGGGTGGCGCTGGTCGGCCGTTCCATGAAGCGTATCGTCGAGGCGGCGCAGGAAAACGGGTACCTGAAGGGCCTGCCGGCCTTCATCGCGGATTCGGAAGTCAATTACCTGCCGCGCAACGAGGTGCTGCTGCTCTGTACCGGTAGTCAGGGCGAGCCGCGCTCGGCCCTGGCGCGCATTGCCGACGACGATCATCCGGAGGTCACGCTGGACGCCGGCGATACGGTGATCTTCTCCAGCCGCGAGATTCCCGGCAATGAGCGTTCGATCGGGCGGTTGCTCAACAAACTGGCCTCCCTGGGCATCGATGTCGTTACCGCGCGTGACAAACATGTTCATGTGTCCGGGCATCCGGCCAGGGACGAACTGATCCAGATGTACCAATGGACCCGGCCCAAGATCGCCGTGCCGGTTCATGGCGAGGCGCGCCACCTGATCGCCCATGCGGAACTGGCCCGCGAATGCCAGGTGCCGGAACCGGTGGGCGCGCGCAACGGCTATGTCGTGCGCCTGGCGCCAGGCCGCGCCACCGTGGTGGACGAGGTTTCTCATGGCCGCATCGCGGTCGATGGCAACCGACTGATTCCCATGGAAAGCTCGGCGCTGCGCGACCGTCGCCGGGCGGCCTGGAACGGTTCGGCCGTGGTGACCGTGGTGGTGGACCAGGACGGCCGCGTAAAGGGCACGCCGATGGTTGCGGTTAACGGCGTGTTCGATCAGGATGTGGAGCCTGAGATCGCTCACGAGGTCGAGGACGCCGTCCTGGCCGCGGTGGAGGACCTGCCGAAGGCCCGGGCCAGGGACGACGCCCAGGCGCGCGAGGCCGCCCGTCTGGCGGTCCGCCGCTCGATCCGCGCGCTTTGCGGCAAGAAACCCATGATCGACGTGCATCTGGTCCGGGTTTAGGTCTTTCGTTCTTCAGGCGTCGTGCCCGTGCATGACGACCTGGGCGATATTGATCGCCCTTTTCCAGGAAATGCCGTTGCGGTAGTCGACCGACAAGGGATGGTCCGCCGGTTCGAGTTCGATCACTGGACGTTTCCCGTCAGGCTGTAAAACCGCTGTGCCCTTTAGCCCTGTTGTGTCGGGATATACCGCAAAACGATTGCCTAGCCAGCCGGCATAGCGGCCCGGGAGGTCGTTATCCTCGAAATGCTCCCAGTATTCCATAAAATCTTCATACGTGACGCACAACCACACCCCCCACATGAACGGATCTTCATAGTCGTG
>CBFDDT010000116.1:0-12403 GCA_965603635.1 uncultured bacterium
TGTGGCGGCGCGTGGCCTCGACTTGCCTAATCTGGAACTGGTGATCCACGCGGACCTTCCGAAAAACCGCGAATCCCTTCTGCACAGGAGCGGGCGAACCGGACGCGCCGGGCGCAAGGGGGTGAGCGTCCTGATCGTGCCCCACAGTGCGGGCAAGCGCACCGAGCGGCTGTTGCAAAGCGCCAATGTCAAAGCTGCGTGGGCCAAACCACCATCCGCCGACGAAATCATGCGGCGCGACGACGAACGCATCCTCGCGGACCCGGCCCTGAGCGAACCATTAAAGGACGACGAGAAAACCTTCACCCGGGAGTTGCTGACCCGGCACGGCGCCGAACAGGTCGCCGCCGCTTTTTTGCGTCTGTACCGCGCGGGCCAGTCCGCGCCGGAGGAATTGCGGGATATCGCGCCCGCCGCACCCGGCGCGCTCAAGGAACATAAGGCGAGGCCGCGCGACGACTTCAAGAACAGCGTGTGGTTCTCCCTGTCGGTCGGTCGCGAGCAATCCGCCGAACCGCGTTGGCTGCTGCCGATGCTGTGTAAGGCCGGCAACATCACCAAGCACGAAATCGGCGCAATCAGGATCAATCAGGACGAATCCCTGGTGGAGCTTGCGCCAGGATGCGTCGAGAAGTTCCTCGAAGCCGTGGGCCCCAACCGCACTTTGGAAAAAAACATCGTTGTGACCCGTCTGGACGGTGCCCCGAAAGGTCTCAAAGACACCCGTGACAAGCCGGGCGCGAACAAAAAGCCCTACATACCGAAATCCGGCGCGCGAGCCAGATTGGAACCGAAACGCACATTTGCGCAAACGCCCGGCGAACCGTCGGGAGAGCAAGTTAGCCAGGACAGGCCCATATTAAAGGCCAAGGGCAAGAAACCCTATAAACCTAAATTCGCCAAGACGGGCGTAAAGGTCCGCAATCCGGACATGCCCGGCGCCAAGAAACCAAAACGGAAAAAGCCAAAAAACAAAGCCGGCTAAAACCGGTCGGGGTTGGTTGGAATCGCTTCTGGATTTTTAATATAGAGATGGCTGGGGCGGCAGGGATCGAACCTGCGATGACGGGATCAAAACCCGCTGCCTTACCGCTTGGCTACGCCCCAATCGCGACTGGCGGGCCGCAACATAGGGCGAAGGTGGGAAGCGGGCAAGAGGGTAGCGCCGTTTTGTTGTCCGCGGCGCCCGGCTTCTCTTTCACCTGACTCCGGGCATACCCGTGGGTTATGGTGGCTGGGATGACAAAAAAGACAAGGAAAAATCCGGCCGGGACCGATATCAGCGAGAACAGGCCGGAAAACCCACTGTTCCTTGGCGGAACGGCGGAAGGCCGCCATGTGGCCGGCGGCGCAAGGGGGGCAACCAGCGATTCGTATTTGAGGCAGGCACAAAGAATCGCCCGGCTGGGCCATTGGCACTGGTCGATCAAAACATGCGGTATGACGGAATGGTCGGAAGAATATGCCGCCATCCTGGGCGTGCCGCATGACGAGATAGACCCCTCGGACGAAGCCAGCATTGAAATAGTACATCCCGACGACAGGGCACGGGTCACCAAAGCCTACAAAGAGGCGAATACACGGTTCGGCGAATTTAACCTGTCCTACCGAATCGTGCGGCCCGACGGCGAAATTCGTTACGTTCGCGAAATCGGCGAACCCGAATTCGACGATCACGGAAATTGGATCTCGCAGTTCGGTACGATGCAGGATGTCACCGACCTGAAACTGGCCGAGCAAGCCCTTCTTGAGCGAGAAGCAATGCTGGAGCAGGCCCAGAGGCAGGCGCAACTTGGATACTGGCGCTGGTCGGTTACCGACAGGATAATTTCCTATCTTTCGGCCGAGGCCCGCCGGATCACCGAAAAATGGATGGATCATAGCGCCAGTACAAATGCTGCAATGTACGAGAATGTCCACCCGGACGACCGCGAACGGACGATCCGGGAAACGGAGGCCGCCGACACCGAGGGAAAAGATTTCGATTTGGAATACCGCGCTGTCCTACCGGATGGGGAAGTAAGATATATTCGCGAAATCGGCGCCGCGGAATTCGACGGGCAGGGCGTTTTCACAAGCCATTTCGGGACCATTCAGGACATCACCGACTTGCGCGCCACCGAGGAATCGCTTCGGCGCAGCGAGACCCGCTTCTCCGATTTCGCGCAAGCCGCCTCCGACTGGCTGTGGGAAATGGATGCGGATTTGCGGTTCAGCTATTTCTCGGTGGGATTCGAGGTGAATGCCAAGGTCGAGACGGATATATGGCTGGGCAGAAAACGTTGGGAATTGCCCGGCATGGACCTGGAGACAGCGGCGTGGAAAAACCATATCGCCACCATTAAATCGCATCGGCCATTTCGTAACTTCGAGTATTCTTTCGTCAATAAAGAGGGCGTGCACCGCCATATAAGAATCAGCGGCAAGCCAATCTTCGCCGAAAATCAGTCCTTCGCGGGCTATCGGGGTATCGCGGCCGATGTAACAGAGGAAATTCGTGGACAGCAGGCCATGGAGACCCTGCGGCAACGGTTCATGGATGCACTGGACAATATAACAGAAGGTATCGCGCTGTGGGATGCCGAGGACCGGCTGGTCCTGTTTAACGAGAATTACCGGCAGCGGGTCGAAATGACAGTTCCGGGCCTATTGAAAGCGGGCCTCCGTTTCGAGGATTTCGTGCGTAAAGGTATCGCGCGAGGCCTGTATACCGTTCCGGAAGAAGAGCAGGAGAATTTCGTCCAGGATCGTCTGGCGGACCATCGCAATCCACCTGCCAGCCGCGTTCATGAAATCGGTGGCGGGCAGTGGGTGCAGGTGAATGAATATCCGACGCGCGAGGGCGGTGTCATCCTTGTTCGGCGGGTGATAACCGAACAGATAGCACGCGAAAAAGAACTCATCGCCGCCAAGGAGCAAGCAGAACTGGCCAACCGGGCCAAGACGGAATTCCTCGCCAATATGAGTCACGAGTTGCGCACACCGCTGAATGCGATCCTGGGATTTTCGGAAATGATCTCGCGCGAGTCGTTCGGTCCGCTGGACAGCCGTTATGCGGACTATGCTGGGGACATCCATGGCAGCGGCCTGCATCTTCTGGATTTGATCGGCGATATATTGGACCTGTCGAGGATCGAGGCCGGCCATGCGGAGCTATCCGACGATGAAATCGACTGTTCGCGGCTGGTGGAAAGTTGCCTGCGGCTGGTCGAGGATCGGGCGAGGACGGCCGATCTGGAGCTAGTCAAGGATGTGGAGGTTCCCGCGCCCTTGTTCAGGGCCGATGAACGCAAAATGAAACAGGTACTGATCAACCTGCTCTCTAACGCCGTGAAATTTACGGACACCGGCGGGCAGGTCACGGTCGCGGTGTCCCTCGATCAGGCAGGAAACCTCTCAATAAGTGTTGAAGACAACGGTATCGGCATGAAAACGGAAGAAATCGAACGGGCGTTGGAGCCATTCGTGCGGCTGGAAAGCGCTTTGACGCGCCGCTATGAGGGGACGGGCCTTGGCCTGTCACTGGTAAAGGCGCTGACGGAGCTGCACCAGGGTTGGGTCCAGGTCGCCAGCGAAATCGGAAAAGGGACGAAAGTGACCGTGACAATCCCGCGATCGCGGATATTGCCGCAAGATTAGAAGTCCGCCCCTACTGAAGGATATGGGTCGCCTGGACCCACCAGCCATCCCGTTGGAGCCCTCCCGCCGCGTTTGTGGCCGCAGCCTCGTCGTCGAACAGGCCAAAGCAGGTGGCGCCGCTACCGGTCATCCGCGCCAAATGGCAGCCGGGGGTCGATTCAAGTTCGGCCAGCACGTCCGCAATCACGGGCGCCAGCCTGATCGCGGCCTCGGTGAGGTCGTTGTCGCGTTCGCTGAGCAAGCCAGCGAGCGCCTCGGCATTGGGCGGTGATTCGGAAAACCTGTCCGGCGGAGAAAACCCGCCGCGACGCCCGGCAAATACAGAAGGTGTGGCCAGGGCTACGCCGGGATTGACCAACAACAACCCCACATCAGGAAGCGTCGGCGCGGCTTCAATCAGTTCGCCGACGCCGCCGACAAAAGATGGTTTCGCCACCAGGCAAACCGGTATGTCGGCGCCAAGCTCCAGGGCCAGCGCGGGCAGATCGACGGCGTCCCGGGGAATATCCCACAACCGCATCAGCCCCCCGAGCGCGGCGGCCGCATCGGCCGAGCCACCACCGAGACCGGCGGCAGTCGGGATATTCTTTACCAGTCTGGCGGCCATGCCCCTGTCGAGCTTTGCCGCGTCGGCCAATGCCCGTGCGGCGCACAGCACGAGATTGTCGTCCACGGGCCCGGCATTGTCGGCGAACGCGCCTTCAATGGTGAATGACATACCGTCCGCCAACCCCAGTTTGAGCTGGTCCGACAACGCGGTGAAAACAATCAGGCTGTCCAGTAGGTGATAACCATCGGCGCGGCGCCCGGTGACATGGAGGTAGAGATTGACCTTCGCTGGCGCGGTTAATACCAGGACGCCGGGGGCTTCTTCGGTCACCCGCTCTCACCGTCTGTTTTTACCGCCGGCAGTCCTTGTTTCAGCTTTTGTTGAATTTGCGCGCGCAGATCGTCATCCGGCCCCAACCCCAAAACGCGACTCCACTGGATCCGCGCTTCGCCCTTGCGGCCAACGCGCCAGTAGGCATCGCCCAGATGGTCGTTGATCACCGGGTCTTGCGGGCGCAGCGCCACCGCGCGTTCAAGATAATTCACGGCATCGCTGTACTCGCCGAGCTTGTAAAGCGCCCATCCCATGCTGTCGACAATATAGCCGTCGTCCTGGCGCTGCGCCACGGCGCGTTCCAGCATTTCGCGGGCCTTGGCGAGGTTTTTGCCCTTTTCGACCCAGCTATAACCCAGATAATTGAGGACGAAAGGCTGGTCGGGCTCCAGCTCCAGAGCCTTCAGAAAATCCGCCTCCGCGCGCTCCCACTGGTCGGAGCGCTCCAGTGAAATTCCGCGGCTGTAAAGAATCGTCCAGTTATCGCCGATGATTTCGCCGACCCGCTCTACCGCCCGATCGTAGGCGGCAACCGATTCGGCGAAACGTTCCTGATAACGCAGGATATTGCCGAGGCGCACCAGCGCATCGCTGCGATCCGGCCTCTCATCGGCCATTTGGCTCAGAAGTTCGATCGCGCCCTCTACATCGCCCAGGTCGTAGAGTTCATCGGCCAGCCGCAATCTGGCAACCCATCCATAGGCGCCCGACGGATCGATGCCGCGGTGAATCTCGGCCGCTTCCTCGTAGCGCCCGAACCCTTCGTAAACATCAGCCAGTAATAGCTGCGCCAGTGGAAAATCGGGCCGCAGATACAGCGCCAACCGGCAATAAATCAGGATGATTTCGCCTGCCCGTTCCTTGGGCAGGATCGAAGCGATATCGAAAAATCCCTCAGCCATGCCGTCGGCCGCGGAACCTATCCTTGGGTCGGGCTTGCGCCCCGCCGCCATACGCTCACGCGCGGCCTCGAACAACAGGCCGTCCATATCGGCGCCAGTAAAGCCGTCGTAAAGCCCCGCGGCCACGCTGGCGCGGTCCTGGCGCTCCAGAAAGGCGCCGTAAGCACTGATAACGCGGTTCGCGCCCGACGCCGGGTCGTCGCCCAGCGCGGCCCGGTAGGCCGCCTCGGCCGGGCCTGCCTGACCGGCAAAATCATTGATAAAGGCCTCGTGCAGGTAGCGTAGCGTTTCAAACCCGCTTTCCTTATCGAGCGGAGCCAATGCCGCGACCGCGCCGGCCATCTCATTCGCGCCCGCATGTGCCCAAGCAAGGGCCAGCGGGACCGAATAGCGGGCCAGGTCTTCCCGTTCCATGGGTTCCAACCGCTGTAATGCGCCCGCAAAATCGCCCTTTTTGACCAATTCAGCGGCCAACAGAAGCTGCGCGGTCGATATTCTCGCGCCCGATTCTTCCAGTTTGCGGGCCATGCGTAATGCCGTATCGTTCTGGCCGGCCTCCAGCGACAGATAGAAAGTTCGGCGCAACAATCCGGCATTGTCGGGGAAATCGTCAAGCGCGCGACCAAGCGCGGCCGCGGCCTGCGCAAAATCCTTCTGCCGCTCCGCGAATCGCCCGGCGAGATAGTTTCCGTATGGCGAACGTTGCCCGATCGGCTCGACGACATTGAATTGCCGCGGCGGCTCTTCCGCATTCGCGGTATCCTCGTTACCCGGATTGTCCGGCGTACAGCCGACAATCAGCAGCGCCGCCACAATCGCGGCGCTCCAGCCCCCCAGGCGGGTTGAGAATTTATGTGCGGACCGGCAAGCAAGCCCCATCGTGATACCCCTGTATGCGAATCGGCGGGCGAACAGTACATTTCCACCGACGCCACGTCCAGCGAGGCCGCGCTGCTTCCGAGTCAGCGGAAACCGCCCTACATCCCGGAATAGGCGGGACCGCCCGCGCCTTCCGGCACAACCCAGTTGATATTCTGTGTCGGGTCCTTGATGTCGCAGGTTTTGCAGTGAACGCAGTTCTGCGCGTTGATCTGCAGCTTCGGCTCGCTGCCCTCTTCCACAATTTCGTAAACGCCGGCCGGGCAGTAACGCTGTTCGGGCGCGTCGTAGCGTTCCAGGTTCACCGCGATCGGCACGGATGCGTCCTTCAGCGTCAGATGGGCCGGCTGGTCTTCCTCGTGGCTGGTGTTGGAAAAGGCCACGTTGGTCAACCGGTCGAAGCTGATAACGCCGTCCGGCTTGGGATAGTCGATCGGCCGGCAGGCCGACTTAGGCAGCAGTTTGTCATGATCGGAATGCTGGCGGAAGGTCCAGGGCGCCTTGCCCCGGAACAAGTAGGTGTCCAGCGCCGACCAGACCAGCCCGATCCATCGCCCGCGGGTAAAGGACGGGCGGATATTGCGCGATTTGTAGAGATCGCTCCAGACCCAGGTTTTCTTGAGTTGCTCCGCATAGGCGGCGACCTCGCGCGGGCCGTCCTCCGCGGCAAGAGCTTCGAAGATCGCCTCGGCCGCCGTCATGCCCGACTTGATCGCCGCGTGCGAGCCCTTGATTTTCGGCACGTCCATAAAGCCCGCGGTATCGCCAACCAGGAGCCCGCCGGGGAAGGTCAGTTTCGGGATCGACTGAAAGCCGCCCTCGCTGAGCGCCCGCGCGCCATATTCGATGCGCCGCCCGCCCTCGAAGGTGGGCTGGATGGCGGGATGATGCTTGAAGCGCTGGAATTCATGGTAGGGGCTCAGATACGGATTGTCGTAATCCAGCCCGACCACGAAACCGACCGCCACCTGGTTGTTATCCAGGTGATAGAGGAACGAGCCGCCGTAGGTCTTGCTGTCCAGCGGCCAGCCGATGCTGTGCATGATGGCGCCGGGTTTGTGTTTGGCCGGGTCGACCTCCCACAGCTCCTTGATACCGATGCCATAGGTTTGCGGGTCGCAATCGCGGCGCAGATCGAATTTCTCGAACAGCGTCTTGGTCAGCGAACCGCGGCAGCCCTCGGCGAAAATCGTCTGGCGGGCATGCAGTTCCATGCCGGGCTGATAATTGGGCCCCTGTTCGCCGGTCTTGGTGATGCCCATGTCGCCGGTCGCCACGCCCTTGACCGAATCGTCCTCGTGATACAGCACCTCGGCCGCCGCGAAACCGGGATAGACCTCAACCTCCAGCGCCTCGGCCTGTTCGCCCAGCCAGCGCACCACATTGCCCAGGCTGACGATGTAATTGCCGTGATTATGCATCTGTGGCGGCGTCGGCAGGCGAAACGCCTTCGAGGCGGTCAGATACAGGAAACGGTCCTCGCCGGCGGGTACGTTCAGAGGCGCGCCCTTTTCCTTCCAGTCGGGGATCAATTCGGTCAGCGCGCCGGGGTCCATCACCGCGCCCGACAAGATATGCGCGCCGACCTCCGCGCCCTTTTCCAGGACGCAAACGCTGAGATCCTGGCCCTTTTCGGCGCAAAGCTGCTTCAAACGGATCGCCGCGGCCAGCCCCGAAGGGCCCGCGCCGACGATCACGACATCGAATTCCATTGATTCGCGTTCCATACCCAAAAACCTCCTGTCCAACTGGTTGGTGTGTATAACACCGTCGAAATGATTTCCAGAACCAATGCGGCTGATATTAGTATGACAGCGGCCTCGCAGGGAGCGGCAGGCAATAGTACGAACGGAGACAATGCAATGACCGACCGGCGGCGAAAGCTGGCCGCGCTGGACTGGATGGTGGCGATGGGCGTGGACGAGGCCATCGGCGAGGAGCCGATTGACCGCCGCAAAAGCGCCCGGTCCGCTATACCGACTCCGGAACCCGCGCCACCGCCCGCGCCAGTTATGGCGCCCGCTCCACCACGCGAACCCGGCCCGGACGCCCCGCTGGCCCCGGCCCAGGGCGCGGCGGATGCGCGCGAGACCGCGGCCGCCGCGACGGATCTGGAGTCGCTGCGCGCGGCGCTGGCTGAATTCGAGGGCTGCGCCCTGAAACAGACCGCCACCAACCTGGTCTTCGCGCGGGGCAATCCGAACGCGCCGGTAATGTTCATCGGCGAGGCGCCGGGGGCCGAGGAAGACCGCGAGGGAGTGCCCTTCGTCGGCGCCGGCGGGAAATTGCTGGACCGGATTTTATCCTTCATCGGGCTGGACGAACAGTCGGTCTATATCAGCAACATGATCTTCTGGCGACCGCCGGGAAACCGCAGCCCTACCGATGCCGAGACCGCGGCATGCTTGCCCTTCGTGCGCCGCCATATTGCGCTTGCGCGGCCACGATTGCTGGTCACGCTGGGCCGATCGGCGACGAATACAATGCTGGGGCTGAACAGTAACCTCAACAAAACCAGAGGGCGCTGGATAGAGTATGGCGAAGGGCTGGAAGCGCCAATCCCGGCGATGCCCTGCTTCCATCCCGATTATCTGCTGAGCAACCCGGCGCAAAAGCGCGAAGCCTGGATGGATTTTCTGTCATTGAGAGAAAAACTGGACGAATTGGGCTGACGCTACAAAAAGGACAGGGAAAAGTCCGGTGGTATGTAATTTGCCCCATGGCGATCATATAAAAAGCCAGATTTCTTTCTACACCATTTCTTTACGACAAGACTCTATTATGATTCTATTATGTTTATTGATTCGCTTGGCCTCGTATCGAGGCTGCTCGGGTGGGAGGGCAAACTGTTTATCCTTGGATCCCGGACCGTCCCCGTGGCGTTTGCCGCCTTTTTGGGGATAGCGGTCTGTATTTCGCAAAGTACGCTCGCGGCGGAGACCGGCGATGTGCCGCCGTTTGCCGGCGAATATTCCCCGCTGCCCGATGCGAGCCGCGAAATCGCGAAAACCCTTACCGTCCTCAGCGATAACGACGCGCGGCTTTACCGCGAGATTTTCCGCCTTCAGGAAAGCGGCGAATGGAAGGCCGCGGACATACGAATCAAAAAACTCACCGACCGCCTGCTGATGGGCCATCTGTTGTACCAGCGCTACATGCATCCACGCGCGTACCGTTCCAGCTACGAGGAACTGAAGGACTGGATGCAGAATTACGCCGACCATCCGGAGGCCGGGCGTATTTACAAACTTGCGGCGAAGCGCCGCCCCGCCAACTGGAAATGGCCGCGCAAACCAGTTGTTCCCTCGGTGAAGATTTCCTGGACCAGCCCCGCGCCGCAACAGGCCGACCCCGCGGAAGCCGTGCCGAACCGGCCGGTGCGCCGCCGTAGCAGCCGCGACCTGCGCTATGCGGAAAGGCGAATTACCCGCTGGCTGCGCATGGGGGCGCCGACCAAGGCGCTGAAATATCTGGAAACCAAAAGCGTTTCCCGGCATTTCGATTCGATCAGCTATGACGAAGCGTTGGCCGATATCGCCCGCGCCTATTACCATGCCGACAAGAACGAAAAAGCATTGAAGCTGGCGCTGAGCGCCGCCAACAGGTCGGGCGAGTGGGTGGCGGACGCCCACTGGTGGGCCGGGCTTGTGGCCTGGCGGCTGCACCGGTACGACGTGGCGGCCGAGCAATTCTCGGCGCTGGCAATTTCACGGACCGGCGGCAAATGGCTGGTTTCGGGGGGCGCCTACTGGGCGGCCCGAGCCTATCTGGTCAACCGCCAGCCCGACAAGGTGGTGCCCATGTTGCGGCTGGCCGCCGCACAACCGATGACTTTCTATGGCGTGCTGGGCCAGGAAGCCCTGGCGCTGGAACATGCAATGGACTGGCAAGTGCCCAGCGCCAGCCCCGACGCGGCCCGCCAGGTCCTGAACGTCCCGGCGGCGCGGCGCGGACTGGCGCTGATGCAGATCGGCGAGGAACGGCAGGGTCTCGCCGAGCTGAAGCGGGTTTTCTCGCGCATGCCGCCGGCCATGCTGCAAACCCTGATGGCCTATGCCGACAACGAACAGATCGCGGCGCTATCCTTCCAGATCGGCTATGCGATCAACAAGCGCGACGGGCATTGGCACAACGCGGCGCTGTTCCCCCTGCCGGGGTGGCAGCCGAACGGCGGTTTCCAGGTGGACCGCGCGCTGATCTTCGCGCTGATGCGCCAGGAATCGAACTTCAAGACCGAGGCCAAGAGCCACGCAGGCGCGCGCGGGCTGATGCAGCTGATGCCGGGCACCGCCGGCTTCATATCGGGCCAGCGCTATCGGGGCTGGCGGCGCGACAAACTGTACGATCCGGAATTGAACGTCACGCTGGGGCAAAAATATATCCGCCATCTGCTGGACACGCCCGAGATCAACCAGAACCTGTTCATGGCCGTGGCGGCCTATAATGGCGGGCCGGGGAACCTGCGGAAATGGATGCGTAAGGTGGATTTCCGAAACGATCCCCTGCTGTTCATCGAAAGTATCCCAAACCGCGAAACCCGCGGTTATGTCGAAAAGGTGCTTGCCAATTACTGGATTTATCGCGACCGCTTGGGCCAGCCGCGCCCGTCGCTGCGCGATGTTGTCGCCGGCGACTGGCCGGTCTACAGTGCGCATGACCCGCTGAACCAGCAGGTCGTGGCGTTCATTGGATCTACCAGCGAGAACTAAAAGTGCAAATCGAAGGCAACCGCGTTTTTCTACCTGTAAACATCGCGGTCATGACGGTTTCGGACACCAGGACCGAAGCCGACGACCGTTCCGGCGGCACTCTGGTCGAACGGCTGGAAGCGGCCGGTCACAAGCTGGCCGCCCGCGCTATCATCCGCGACGAGGCCGACCTTATCGCCGCACATATGCAGGGCTGGATCGACGATCCGGAAATCGACGTGATCATATCGACCGGCGGCACCGGGGTGACAGGTCGCGACGTCACGCCCGAGGCGCTCAACCGGGTCTCGGAAAAAGAAATCCCCGGGTTCGGCGAGCTTTTCCGCTGGATCAGCTATCAAAAAATCAAAACTTCCACCATCCAGAGCCGCGCCATGGGCGCCGTCGCCAAGGGCACCTACATTTTCGCCTTGCCCGGCTCCACCGGCGCCTGCAAGGACGCCTGGGACGACATCCTGGTCCACCAGCTCGACGCGCGCACCACGCCCTGTAACTTCGTGGAACTGATGCCGCGGCTTCAGGAAAAATGATACCTGCCCGGCTGGCCGGTATCTTGTTGCTATGCATCGTCTGGTCACCCACCCAGGCCCAGATGGACCCGTGGGAGACGGCCACTCAGGCCGGCGTGGAGGCGTTCGGGAAGGGTGAACTTGCAGAGGCCGAACGACATTTCCGAAAGGCGCTGGAACTGTCGGATGCCTTCGCGGAAGACGACTCCAGAAAAGCCGTCGGCAACAGCAATATGGGCGTGCTGGCCTATGAGTTGGGCGCCTTCGCCGAGGCGGAACGATTCCATGGCCAGGCGCTGAACCAACGCCTGAAACTGTATGGCGGGCTGCACATCTCGGTCGCCGAATCCCTGACACTGATGGGGCTGGCCGTCCGCGAGCAGGGCCGGTTCGCCGAGGCCGCCGTGGCGTTCAGCGACGCGCTGGTCATCAACAGGGAATTGCTCGGTCTGGACAATCCGGAGGTCGCGACCGGGCATTATCGGGTGGCCGGTGCGCTGATGATGCTGGGCGAACTGGCCGAAGCCGAGCCATATTACCGCGACAGCCTGGCGCTGCACCGCCACACCAGGCCCGGCGCCGATGCGGAAGTTGCGAACAGCATGCATATGCTGGCCTGGGTGCTGCGCGAGCAGGGCAAGCTGGACGAGGCCGAGGCGTTGTTTCGCGAGGCGATGGCAATGCGCACGGAGTTGTTCGGCCCTGGCCATCCCGGCATCGCGTCGGGCTACAACAATCTGGCCAAAACCCGCCGGGCCCAGGGCCGGCTTGCGGAGTCGGAGACCCTGTTTGGTCAAGCGCTGGTGCGGGCCGAAAAGGCGCTGGGCCCCGACGACCCCGACCTGGCCCAGGTGCTGCAGGATTACGCGGCGTTGCTGGCCG
>CBFDDT010000117.1:0-12393 GCA_965603635.1 uncultured bacterium
GGGGCCATGCCGCAGTTGGTGCAGGGGCTGATGCGTTCGGCATCGACGAATTCCATGGCGGCGCGGATGGTGGCCGCCACCTGTTCGGGGGTCTCCACCGTCTCCGACGCCACGTCGATGGACCCGACCATGACGATCTTTTTCGACAGCAGGCCGATCAGCGACAGCGGCACCTTGGAATTGGCGCATTCCAGCGAGACCTGGTCGAGGCGGCTTTCGTTCAGGGCGGGGAAGATTTCCTCATACTGCCGCCATTCGCCGCCGAGACTTTCCTTCCAGTCGAGATTGGCCTTGATGCCGTAGCCGTAGCAGATATGCACCGCGGTCTGGCATTTCAGCCCCTCGATGGCCTTGTGCAGGGCGGCCACGCCCCATTCCTTGACGTCGTCCATGAAAACATTGAAGGCCGGTTCGTCGAACTGGATCAGATCGACGCCCTCGGCCTCCAGCTCACGCGCTTCCTGGTTCAACAGTTCGGCGAAGGCCATCGCCATGTCGGCGCGCTTGCCGTAATGGGCGTCGGCGATGGTGTCGCAGATGGTCATCGGCCCCGGCAGGGTGAATTTCAGGCCGCCCCTGGTGTGGGCGCGCGCGAAGCGAGCCTCAAGCTTGTGGACCGAACCCTTGCGGCTGAGCGCGCCGGTGACCGTCGGCACTTCGGCGACATAGCGGTTGTCGCGGATGCCCATCTCGGTTTTCTGTTCCCAGTCGATTCCGCCAACCTGTTCTAGGAAACCATGGACGAAATGCATGCGGAACTGCTCGCCCTCGGTGACGATGTCGATGCCGGCATCTTCCTGTTCCTTGATCCAGACCAGGGCGGCGTCGCGCTTGCCTCGCTCCAGCTCGGCCCCCTCCAGCCGCCAGGGCGCCCACAGCTTTTCGGGTTCGGCGAGCCAGGACGGTTTCGGCAGGCTGCCGGCGATGGTGGTTTTCAACATGGGGGATCTCCTTTGTCGATCAGACGGGGGTCGTTTCAATCGACAGGGAAACTAGAGCATCATCCGATCAATTGGAATCGCTTATGCGATCCAATTGATCGGATAAAGATGCTCTACCTTATTAAAATGGCGAGCAATTTTATCCGGTCGGATCGAACCGGTTCGGTTCAATCCGACCGGATATTGCTCTAGGGCAACGGGCATGCCTCTGCCAGAGGCTTGGTGCGAAAAATGCGACCATAACGGCTCACTCGGCGTCGGCTCACTCGGCGTCGGCTCACTCGGCGTCGGCGTCGGCGCCGTGAGCGGCGACGCGGTGGCGGGGTTTTTCGCCGGTTAGCAGGCGCAGGGCGACCGCGAAGGCCCCGGCGTCCGGCCCCAGCGCGCCGAAGAAAGCCTTCTCGGCCTCGGCCACCGCCGGGGAGGCGCGGTTCAATAGCTGGCGGCCCTGGCGGGTGGGCGCGATCGCCATGGCCCGGCCGTCACGGGCATGGGGATCGCGCCGGACAAGTTTCATCCGTTCCATTTCGCGGATTTGCTGCGAGGTCGTCATGCCATCGACACCGGTATGCACCGCCAGTTCGGCCTGGGTTACCTGCTGACGTTCCGACAATTCATCCAGCCCCGACAGCAGCAGGAACTGCACCGGCGTCAGGTGGAAGGGCTCCAGCAGGTCGCGCTGCACGCGCTGCCAGCGATTGGCCGCGCGCCACAAGGCCGCGCCAGGCCCGCCCGCCCTGGGGAATTGTTCAAGTCGATCGGTTGCTTCCGCCTGGTCGGCCATGGCTCGCCGCCTGTCCCTGTTTCACCACGAATCGCTTACACCCGCAACAATACCCCATCCCGCCGCGTTCGTTAATACGGACGCAAAAGAAAAGGCCGCGCCCTTGTGGGGCACGGCCTTCTCGGTAACGGTTGCCGGTACGGCTGGTGCTTCAAATCAGAAGCCCATGCCGCCCATGCCGCCCATGCCACCCATATCCGGGGCACCGCCGCCACCGCCGCCGGCCGACTTCGGCTCGGGATGCTCGGCGACCATCGCCTCGGTGGTGATCAGCAGGCCGGCGATCGACGCCGCATCCTGCAGCGCCACGCGAACGACCTTCACCGGGTCGATGACACCGGCTTTGAACATGTCGACATATTCACCGGTCTGGGCGTTGAAGCCCTGTTTCTCGTCCTTACTTTCGGCTACCTTGCCAGCAACGATCGAGCCATCTTCGCCGGCATTTTCGGCAATCTGACGGATCGGGGCCTGCAGGGCGCGGCGAACAATGGAGACGCCTACCTTCTGGTCGTCATTGTCCGGGTTGACCTTGTCGAGCACGGCAACGGAGCGAAGCAGAGCCGCGCCACCGCCAATAACGATGCCTTCCTCGACCGCGGCGCGGGTGGCGTTCATCGCATCGTCGACACGATCCTTACGCTCCTTCACCTCAATCTCGGTGGCGCCGCCGACGCGAATAACCGCAACGCCGCCGGCCAGCTTGGCCAGACGTTCCTGCAGCTTCTCCTTGTCGTAGTCCGACGAGGTCTCGTCGATCTGACCACGGATCTGGCCACAGCGAGCCTTGATGTCACCCTTGGTGCCGGCGCCTTCAACAATGGTGGTGTTGTCCTTGTCGATCGAGATTTTCTTGGACGAACCCAGCATATCGAGAGTCACGTTTTCGAGCTTGATGCCGAGGTCTTCCGAGACCACCTGGCCACCGGTCAGGATCGCGATATCTTCCAGCATGGCCTTGCGGCGATCGCCGAAGCCCGGGGCCTTGACGGCCGCGACCTTCAGGCCGCCACGCAGTTTGTTGACCACCAGGGTGGCCAGCGCCTCGCCCTCGATGTCCTCGGCAATAATCAGCAGCGGACGGCTGGACTGGACGATGGCTTCAAGAACGGGAAGCATCGCCTGCAGGTTCGACAGCTTCTTCTCATGCAGCAGGATATAAGCGTTTTCCAGGTCGCAGGTCATCTTCTCGGGGTTGGTCACGAAATAGGGAGAGAGATAACCGCGGTCGAACTGCATGCCCTCGACGACGTCGAGTTCGGTGTAGAGCGACTTGGCTTCCTCGACCGTGATGACACCCTCGTTGCCGACTTTCTCCATCGCCTCGGCGATGTAGCCGCCGACTTCGGCGTCGCCATTGGCCGAGATCGTGCCGACCTGGGAAACTTCTTCGCTCGACTTGACCTTGCGGGCGCGCTTGGCGAGATCGCCAACAATCGCCTCAACGGCCGTGTCGATGCCGCGCTTCAGATCCATCGGGTTCATGCCGGCGGCAACCGCCTTAAAGCCCTCGCGCACGATGCTCTGGGCCAGAACGGTGGCCGTGGTGGTGCCGTCACCGGCGATGTCGTTGGTCTTGCTGGCGACTTCACGGACCATCTGGGCGCCCATGTTCTCGAACTTGTCAGCCAGTTCGATTTCCTTGGCGACGGTAACGCCATCCTTGGTGATGCGCGGCGCGCCGAACGATTTGTCAAGAACCACGTGACGGCCCTTGGGGCCCAGCGTGACCTTGACCGCGTCGGCCAGGATATTGACGCCCTTGAGCATGCGATCGCGTGCGTCGGTTGAAAATTTTACGTCTTTAGCAGCCATAATATTTTGCCTCTTTCATCCGCGCCCGGCCAATGGAGCCTGGGCGCTGGTATCATATGCCGGCCGGTACGCGCCGGCCGCTCGATTTATCCGGTCGCGACAATGTCGCAGGGCCGGCGGCTTACTTCTTGCCGCTGATGATCCCCATGATGTCGGACTCTTTCATGATGATGAGTTCTTCACCGTCAATCTTGACCTCGGTGCCGGACCACTTGCCGAAAAGGACCTTGTCGCCCTTTTTGACGTCCAGCGGGGTCACCTTGCCGTCTTCCGAGCGCGTGCCCGAACCGATGGCGACGATCTCGCCCTCCTGGGGCTTTTCCTGCGCGGTGTCGGGAATGATGACACCACCCGCGGTTTTGGTTTCCCCTTCCAATCGGCGAACCAGAACACGGTCGTGCAAAGGCCTGAAGCTCATTTGATATCCTCCTGCGATCCCTGATAGAGATGGTCAAAAATGTCCGGCCATTATGCTTGGGGAACATTTGCGCGCCCCGTTGTTAGCACTCAGGTCCGGTGAGTGCCAACGACGTAAGGACTGCCAAGGACAATGTCAAGAACGGCCTTGATTTTTTGGTGGCCGTCAGCACCGGTGGCCAATCGCGCACGATTGGCAGCAATCTCCATGTATGGCTGCTAATGTATTGTTTTTAATGTATTATACATATTTTTCCCGTATGATTTATGTTCGTCACGAACGAAAATGGCGACGGTACCGGCGGAAAAGCCGGCGCGGACAGCGAGGACTGGTTCAACTGCCGGGAGCGACCCCGATTATGAGCGACCTTGAACGTCAAATGAGAAATTACCGGCTGACGACTGCCGAAATTCTTTATCACTTGCCGGACCATCCCGATTTGCTTCAGACATTCATATGGCAGACGCTGGACATCGCCCCGCGCTATCCGGTGCTGCGCAAATTTCTCGATTACTGGCAAAACAATATCGAGGGCCGTCTGCACTCGGTAAGCATCGGCCAGCGCGACGTCATCGCTCCGGCGGAATTCCGCATCGCGGACGCCCAACTGGTGCTGCACTGACGCCTCGTCATCCGGCCATTTGATTTCGCCGTCAACCGCCATATACTCAGCCCGCAACTTCGACGGGACGGCGGATGGAAACGGACGGGACAATTTATCTGGTGCGCCATGGCGAAACCGAGTGGAATCGCGAAGGCCGGATGCAGGGACATCTCGATTCACCGCTGACCAAGCGTGGCGAAGACCAGGCGCGCCGCGTTGGCGGCTTGCTGGCGGAACTCATACCAGAACCCACGCATCGCGTCGTGACGGTCAGCCCGCTCGGCCGAACCCGAAGCACAGCGGCGATTGTTTGCGAGAGGCTCGGGCTGGACCCGGCCGGCTGCCGGATCGACGAGTTGCTAATCGAGATTACCTTGGGAAAATGGGACGGCATGACAAGCGGGGAAATAGCCGCCGCGGATGCCGAAACCTGGCGGCTGTACCGGAACGATCACTGGAATTTCGTACCGCCTGATGGCGAGAGTTACGCGATGATGGCCGATCGCGCCCGGCGCTGGCTATCCGCTACCGCCATCGCGCGATCCAACCTGATCGTCGTCTCTCACGGCGCCTTCGGCAGAGTGCTGCGCGGCGTCTATACCGGCCTCGGCCCCGAACAAACCCTGGCCCAGGAAGAACCGCAGGATTTGATTTTTCGGCTGTCCGGCGGAAGCATCGCGCGAATCGAGGCCTGATCGAAACGCGTCAATCCGACGCGCCACACCCTTGATTCTTGTTATGGCGGGCTAAACGCTCCGCCGCTATAGTCGCGCCGAATCCGGACGAGAGGCTCGGGACCATGAACAGTGTAAATTCCGCCAGCAATTACGCCAACCGCCGCAACATGGCCATCTGGCTTTTGACCAGCGCCGCCATGGTGGCGCTGATGGTGGTGATCGGCGGCATCACGCGGTTAACCGAATCGGGCCTGTCGATGACCGAGTGGCGGCCGTTGATCGGCTGGATCCCGCCCTTGAGCGAAGTCGAATGGCAGCGCGTCTTCGACCGTTACCGCCTTACCTCGGAATACCGGATCCAGTTTCCCGACATGGACCTGGAAGGTTTCAAGACGATCTTCTGGTGGGAATATATCCACCGGGTGTGGGGCCGTTCGATCGGTCTGGTCTACGCCCTGCCTATGTTCTGGTTCCTTGTTCGCCGGCGTGTCGAGCGGCCGCTGGTTCCGCACCTCTGGGCCTTACTCTTCCTTGGCGCCTTCCAGGGACTGATCGGCTGGTGGATGGTCAAGAGCGGCTTCGTCGACCGCGAGGATGTCAGCCAGTATCGTCTGACAGCCCATCTTGGCGTCGCCATTGTAATCCTGGGTTATCTGCTATGGCTTGCCTTTGGCCTGCTTTCGCGTGGCGATGACCGCGCCGCGGCGCCGGTGGCGTTGCGCCGGCTTTCGTTGACCACCGCGGCAATCGCCTTCATTACCATCCTGTCGGGCGGCATGGTGGCGGGCATCAATGCGGGTTTCATTCACAATACCTGGCCCCTGATGGATGGCGGGCTGTTGCCGGACGATTTCGCCGCGCTGTCGCCGTTCTGGCTGAATGCATTCGAGAACCATTCGACGGTTCAGTTCGACCACCGCATGCTGGCCTATCTGACGGCAATAATCGCCGGGTTCCAGTGGTATCGCATGCACGCCACCGAATTGCATGCGCGGGCCAGGATGGCTGGCCATCTGCTGGGCGCCACGGTCGTGCTGCAGATCCTGCTGGGAATATCCACGCTGCTGCTGGTGGTGCCGATCTCGCTGGCCGTGCTGCATCAGGGCGGCGCGGTGGTGTTGTTTGCGCTGGCGATCTGGAATGCATGGGAATTATCGGCGCCAAACGCCACGCATGCCTGATTGCGGCGTTGTGACGCAATCGAATCGCCGATATTGTTTGTAGGCGTTCATAAACCCCGGTATTCCGCGATTTTTGTGCGCTGCACATCAACAAGCTCTTTCCTCGACCATTTAATTAATGGTTTTTTCACCAGATTTCCGGCGATTTTTCCCTTGCATCATTCACAGGCGCAATATATATGCTGCGGTGCAATATGAATTCAGGTTCGTGTTGCAGCCCTTTTTGGGCGTTTCCTCCCTTAATACTGACTTTAGCCGCGCGATAAAACGCGCGGCTTTTTTTTGGGTGCGATGCGTCCACTCCAATCCCATATGTGCGGCCATGCGTAGATTGATAATGCCGATAACGGCGGGAACCCTGCTGGCGGCCTGCGCGGCGGCGCCGGGCGATGAAAAATCCTGCGCCGACCTGGCCCAGACCCGCGCCGCCGAACAGTTCGAGCGCGAATCCGCCTTGCTGGAGCAGCAGGAAAGCGGCCGTGCCGAAAAGAGCGACGTGCAACGCAAATTAATCGCAATGGACGCGGAAGCTTACCGGGTGGCGGTCCATGAGGAATGCCTTCGACGGCAAGGCCCGGCGCGGCAAGAAAATTGAGGCGCCAGCGGCATTGGCCGCCCGTACCGCGGCATGGTATATCAGCGGCGAACATTGTGGTGTGAGAGATTGACCGAAAAGTCCAAAAAGCCCCAAACACCCGAGCAATCGCCCTGGCTGCTCGTAAAGCGCCTTTGGCGGGATTACCTGCGCTATCACCTGGGCAAGATCGGCGCGGCGACATTGTGCATGATTCTGGCGACCGCGGCGACCGCCACCCAGGCGTATATGGTGCAACCGGCGCTCGACGAATTGCTGGTCGAAGGCAACGAGAAAATGCTCTGGATATTGCCCGCGGCCTTTGTCGGCATCGTGCTCGTCAAGGGGCTCGCCACTTATGGTCAGGTTTTACTGATGCAGGGGCTGGCGCTCGAGATCATCCGGAGAATCCAGAACCAGATGTTCGATCGGGTAATCGGGGCGGACCTCGCCTATATCGACAAGAACCCCACGGGCACATTGATTTCCAGGTTTATCTCCGACGTCTTCGTAATGCGCGACGCCTTGTCGAACTCCTTCACCGGCATTATTCGTGACGTGCTCACCACCGTGGCGCTGATCGGAGTCATGTTTTACACGAACTGGCGCATGTCGCTTGCCACCTTCATCGTCTTCCCGGCAGCCGCCATATTGGTAACCCAGCTCGGGCGGCGGATGCGCCGCATCGTGCGAGCAACCCAAGCGGAATACGGTCAGTTGACAAGCTTTTTGGACGGCACGCTGAAAGGCATCCGGCAGGTAAAAGCCTATGGGATGGAACGCCACGAATCGGCCCGTGCCGAGGACCTGTTCCAATCGATGAAAGGCCTCTATTTCAAGGCCACGAAGACGCGCGCGCGGGCCGTGCCCATGCTGGAAGCGCTGGGCGGGCTGGTCTTCGCCGCGATCCTGGCCTATGGCGGCTACCAGGCGACCCGGGGCCAGATTACCGTGGGCGCCTTCATGGCCTTCTTCGCCGCCATGCTGATGGCCTATCAACCGATGCGGCGGATCGCGAACCTGAATATCGGGCTGCAGCAGGGGCTGGCGGCGGCCGAGCGGGTATTCCACATCGTCGATTACCGCCGCGCGATCAGCGAAACGCCGGACGCCGGGCCGCTTGCCGTAACCGCCGGCCATGTGCGGCTGGAGGGCGTCGATTTTTCCTATGGCAACGATATCCCGACATTGGCCGATGTTACGCTGGAAGCGCCGCCGGGCAAGGTGGTGGCGCTGGTCGGGCCGTCCGGCGCCGGCAAGTCGACGGTGCTGAACATGATCCCCCGGTTCTACGACGTCGACAAGGGCGCGGTGACCATCGACGGCCAGGACATCAGGGGTGCGACGCTGGACTCGGTCCGCGCGGCAATCGGGTTGGTCTCCCAGGATACCATGCTGTTCGACGACACGGTGCGAACCAACCTGGCTTATGGCCGGCCGGACGCGTCCGAAGACGAGATCGTCGCAGCGGCAAAGGCGGCGGCGGCAGACGGATTCATCCGCCAGTTGCCCAAGGGGTACGATACCGTGGTCGGCGAACGCGGGGTGATCCTGTCGGGCGGCCAGCGCCAGCGCCTGTCGATCGCGCGCGCCATGCTGAAGAACGCGCCTATCCTTCTGCTGGACGAGGCGACATCGGCGCTGGATACGGAATCGGAACGCAAGGTCCAGACCGCGCTGAAACGCCTGATGAAAGGCCGCACCACCATCGTTATCGCGCATCGCCTGTCGACCATCGTGGATGCCGATGTCATCTATGTGTTCGACCGGGGCCGGGTCGTCGAGATAGGCTCGCATGAGGTTCTGTCCGCGGGCGGCGGGCTCTATGCCCGCCTGAGCCAGATGCAATTCAACGACGAGCCCTCCGAAAAAATCGCAGCCGACTCCGCCGAGTAACCTGGATGTTGAAAAAAATCCTGCAAAGCAGCCTGACCATGGCGGTGGTTTGCTTCATCGGCGCCCTGTACATCAGGCTTGTGCGCTGGACCGGCCGCTGGCGGATCGAGGGCGAAGACATTCCGGAATCCTTCCGCAAGGCCGGCAAGCCCTTCATCCTTTCCTTCTGGCATGGGCGCATCCTGATGATGCCCTACTGCTGGCGGCGAACCGATTTGACCAACATGCTGATTTCGGGCCATCGGGACGGCAGGCTGATCTCGCAGACGGTAAAACATTTCGATATCGATTCGGTGGAGGGATCGGCCAGCAAGGGCGGCGCCCAGGCGACCCGCCGCCTGATCAAGCTGATGCGCGCGGGCGGCGTCGTCGGCATAACGCCCGACGGCCCGCGCGGACCACGCATGCGGGTCAGCGAGGGCACCATCGCGCTGGCGCGCCTGTCGGGTGCGCCGATCCTGCCCACGACCTATTCGACATCGCGGCGGCGTATCATGGGGAGCTGGGATCGTTTCCTCCTCGCCCTGCCTTTTTCGCGGGGCGTGTTCCTGTGGGGCGACCCGATCGAGGTTCCCCGGGACGCCGATGCCGCGATGCTGGAAGCCAAGCGCATCGAGGTCGAGGAGGCCATGAACGCTCTGGCCGACCGCGCCGATGCGATGATGGGCCAGCCCAGGGTTGAGCCCGACCCGCTATGAGCGGCATAGCCCTTTATCGCGGCCTGACCACGCTCGCCGAACCGCTGGTGCGGTTCTATCTGGGCCTGCGCGCGCGGCGCGGCAAGGAAGACCCGCTCCGCATGGCCGAACGACGCGGCATCGCCTCGGCGCCGCGGCCCGTGGGCCCGCTGATCTGGCTGCACGCGGCCAGTGTCGGCGAGGCGCAGTCGGCGCTGGCCCTGATCGGCCGGCTGCTGGCGATGCGCCCCGACGCCAAAATACTGGTGACCAGCGGCACCGTAACCTCGGCCGGCATGCTGGAAAAAAGGCTTCCCGAACGCGCCATCCATCAATATGTGCCCGCCGATGTGCGCCGCTGGGTAAGCCGGTTCCTCGATCACTGGCGACCCGACCTGGCGCTGTTCGTGGAATCGGAGCTCTGGCCAAACCTGGTGATGGAGACAGCGAACCGAAACTGCCCGCTGATCCTGGTCAATGGCCGCCTGTCGGCGCGGTCGTTCGAGCGCTGGCGCAAATCTCCCGGCCTGTCGCGGCCCCTGATGCAAAGCTTCGCGCTCTGCCTCGGCCAGACCGACCGCGACCGCGAACATTTCGCCGCCCTCGGCGCGCCGCGATGCGAATATCCGGGCAATCTGAAATATTCCGCCGAACCGCTGCCCGCCGACGAGGGGGCGCTGGCGGTGGTCCGCGAGGCTGTCGGCGACCGGCCCTTCTGGCTGGCCGCCAGCACCCATCCGGGCGAGGAGGAACTTGCCGCCGCCGTGCATGCGGCGCTGAGGGAGACACATCCCGGCCTGCTGACAATCGTCGTGCCGCGCCATCCGGATCGGGGCGACGAAATCGAAACGATCCTGAACGGAGACTTTTCCGTGCGCCGCCGGAGCAAGGGAGAATTGCCGGACCGGGAATGCGAAATCTTCCTGGCCGACACGCTGGGCGAGCTGGGGCTGTTCTACCGGCTGGCCGAGATCGCCTTCATCGGTGGCAGCACCGGCAGCCTGGGCGGCCATAACCCGCTGGAGGCGGCGCAACTGGACTGCGCGGTCATTCATGGCCCGGACATGACCAATTTCCGGATCGTCGCCGCCGATCTTGCCGCCGCCGAATCCGCCCTTTCATTCAAGGACGAGGCCGGGCTGATCCAGGCCGTGGCGCGACTGCTGAATGACCGTGACGAATGCAGGCGACTGGCCAGGGCCGCGCGCAAGGTCTCGACCGAGAACGCGGATGCGCTGGACCGGATCGCCGTCGCGCTGGCGCCCTTCGTCGATGCGCTGCCGGGGGGCGGATAATGCGCGCCCCCGCATTCTGGACCGGACCATCGGCCCTGTCCGCCCTGCTGATGCCGCTTGGCGCGGTCTATGCGGCGGCGGGAAAACTGCGGCGCATGGCGGTAAGCCCGAAACAGCCGCCCGTGCCGGTGATCTGCGTCGGCAATCTGGTGGCTGGCGGGGCGGGCAAGACGCCGGTCGCCCAGGCAATCGCCCGCCATATGATCGCCCAGGGCGTGGAGGTTCATTTCCTCAGTCGCGGTTATGGCGGCAAGCTGAAGGGGCCGGTACGAGTCCAGCCCGGCATCCATGACGCGGCCGATGTCGGCGACGAGCCATTGCTGCTGGCCGGGACGGCCGCTTGCTGGGTGGCCGCCGACAGGGTCGCCGGCGCGCAAGCGGCCGCGGCGGAAGGCGCGCAGGTCATTATCATGGATGACGGCCACCAGAATCCCAGCCTCGCCAAGTCGGCCTCCATCGTCGTCGTCGATGGCGAAACCGGCTTTGGAAACGGGCGCGTCATCCCGGCGGGCCCCTTGCGCGAACCGGTCGCCGAGGGTCTGGCGCGCGCCGACGCGGTGGTGATTTTGGGCGAGGACAAGGCGGGCGTGGCGCGGATGCTGCCGCCGGGCATGAAGCTGCTGCAGGGGCATCTGGCGCCAACGGAAGAGGCCCACGCGCTGGATGGCGAATCGGTGCTGGCCTTCGCCGGGATAGGCCGCCCGGAGAAGTTCTTCGACACGATCCGCGCGCTCGGCTGCAAGCTGGTCGAGAGCCGCGCCTATCCCGATCACCATCCCTACAGCGACAAACAAGCGAAAGAGATCATCGACGACGCATTGGCGAAGGGCGCCCTGCCGGTGACCACGGCCAAGGACGCGGTGCGCCTGCCGCCGGACCTGCGCGCGCCGGTCATGGTGGTGGAGGTGGAAGTCGTGTGGCGGGAGCCGGAATTGCTCGACAAGATATTGCTGGAGGCGCTGCGCCATGGCTGACCGCACGCCGCTGCAGCGCAAGCTGATCCGCTGGTTCGCCCATCCGCCGCAAGCGGTCGGCGCCTGGTTGCTGTATGGCTTGCTGGCGGCGATACCGATCGACCGGGCATCGGCCCTGGGCAGTTGGCTGGTGCGCCTCGTCGGCCCGCGCATGAAGGCCGACCGCATCGCAAGGCGCAATCTGGAATACGTATTCCCTGATAAAACGCCCGATGAGCATGACCGCATCATGGGTGGGGTCTGGCATAATCTCGGCTGTATGCTGGGCGAATGGCCGCATCTGGCCGAGATGGACCCCGCCGGCCGGATCGAGGTGGTCGGCGGCGAAATTTTGGGCGAGTTGCGCGACAAGGGCGGACCGGCAATTCTGATCGCCGGGCATTACGGCAGTTGGGAAGCCGCCGGCCATACGCTGAATCGGCTCGGCAAGCCGCTGACCGTCATCTACCGCCCGGCCCAGAACCGCTGGGTCAACAGGCTGGTCCTGTGGGCGCGCCGGGATTACAACGCGACGCCGCTGGCCAAGGGGCGCGAGGCCGCGGTCGGCGCCATGGAGA
>CBFDDT010000118.1:0-11875 GCA_965603635.1 uncultured bacterium
CATGCGATATATGGATATCGCGCGAACGAATGCGCGGCAACATGATCGCAAACCCCATCGCCCGACTGCTATCGGCCGCTGACCTCTTAACGGGAGAAGATCGATGGCGAGCGAAAAAAATCTTCAGATCGACGGCACACGGCTGTGGGACAGCCTCATGGAAATGGCCAAGATCGGCGCGACCGAAAAGGGCGGCTGCTGCCGCCTGGCGCTGACCGACCTGGACCGGCAAAGCCGCGACCTCTTCGTGCAATGGTGCGAGGAAGCGGGCTGTTCCATCAAGATCGACAAGATGGGCAACATCTTCGCGCGCCGCCCCGGCAAGAACAACGATCTGGCGCCGGTGATGTGCGGCAGCCATCTGGATACCCAGCCGACCGGCGGGCGGTTCGACGGCGTCTTCGGCGTGCTTGCGGGGCTTGAGGTCGTGCGTAGCCTGAACGATCTGGGCGTCGAGACCGAGCGGCCGGTGGAGGTCGCCGTCTGGACCAACGAGGAAGGCTCGCGCTTTGCGCCGGCGATGGTGGCGTCGGGCGTGTTCGCCGGGGTCTACGATCTGGAATACGGTCTCACCCGCGCGGATGGCGACGGCAAGACCATGGGCGAGGAATTGCAGCGCATCGGCTATGCCGGAGCCGAGGAAGTCGGCGGCCGCGATATCCACGCCTTCTTCGAGACCCATATCGAACAGGGCCCGATTCTGGAAGCCGAGGAAAAAACCATCGGCATCGTCACCGACGCCCAGGGCCAACGCTGGTATGAACTGACATTGACCGGCGTCGAATCCCATGCCGGGCCGACGCCGATGGCCATTCGCAAGGACGCGCTTCTTGGCGCGGCGCGGGTCGTGGAACTGGTCAACCGTACGGGCCTCGACAACGCGCCGGTCGCCTGCGCCACGGTTGGCATGCTGGAAGTGTATCCCAATTCGCGCAACGTCATTCCCGGCAAGGTGTTCGTGGCCATCGATTTCCGTCACCCCGACGACGACGTGCTGGCGAAAATGGATGCGTCCATGCGGGCCGGCGTCGAAAAAATCGCCAACGAGATCGGGCTCGAATACGAAATTGAACAGATTTTCTATTACAAGCCGGTGCATTTCGACGAGAGCTGCGTCGCGGCGGTGCGCGAAGGGGCCGAGGCGTTCGGCTACGAGGCGCGGGAGATTGTCTCGGGCGCCGGCCACGACGCCTGCTACATGGCCAAGGTGGCGCCGACGGCCATGGTGTTCGTGCCCTGCGTCGACGGCATCAGCCACAACGAAGTCGAGGACGCCAAGCCGGAATGGATCACCGGTGGCGGCAACGTGCTGCTGCGGGCGATCGTCGAAAAGGCGGGCAGCGCCGGCTGATACCAAGGATCGTTGATAATGACCACCTCGCCCGCACAAAGCGAAGGTCGGCCCGCCACCGAAGGCGAGGCGCGGCGGACGGTCGTCGAAACCGAAAAGCTCTCGCTGACATTCGAGACCGGCGACAGTCCCGTCCATGCCCTGTCCGATATCGATTTGCGGGTCGAGCATGGCGAATTCGTATCGCTTATCGGGCCATCGGGTTGCGGCAAGACGACGTTGCTGCGGGTCATCGCCGACCTTGAGCAGCCGACCGGTGGGCGTATCGAGGTCAACGGCGTCTCGTCCCATCAGGCGCGGCTCGATCGAAGCTATGGCTATGTCTTCCAGGCGCCCGCCCTCTATCCCTGGCGCAACATCGAACGCAACGTGACCCTGCCGCTGGAGATCATGGGCATGTCGCGCCAGGAGCGCGCGGAATGCGCCCGTAAATATCTGGAACTGGTCGATCTGGCCGGTTTCGAGAAGAAATTTCCGTGGCAGTTGTCGGGCGGCATGCAGCAGCGGGCCTCGATTGCACGCGCGCTGTGTTTCGAGCCGGAGCTTTTGCTGATGGACGAACCGTTCGGCGCGCTCGACGAGATCGTCCGCGACCATCTCAACGAACAGCTTCTGAAACTGTGGGACAAGACCCGCAAGACCGTGGTGTTCGTCACCCACTCGATTCCCGAGGCGGTATTCCTGTCCACCAGGATCGTCGTCATGTCGCCGCGTCCCGGGCGGATCATCGACATTATCGAGACCGACTTCCCGCGCGACCGCTCACTCGACATCAGGGAAACCCCTGGCTTCCTCGAAGTGGCGCATCGAGTGCGCGAGGGGCTGCGGGCGGGGCACAGTTACGATGACTGAAGCGGCGGCCATCGCGGGAACGAGGATGACCATGGTCTCGCGGGTGGCCTCGGGCAAGGTTGGGCCGGTCGCGATCATATCCCTGATTATCCTTGGGCTTTGGTATCTCGGCGCGATCTACATGAACGCCGGGATGCAGATCGACCGGTTCGAGCGGGAGGCGACGGCGTGGAGCGCGGGCGATCTGGTAAGCGCGACCCTGTCGCAGGAGCGGCCGCTGCTGCCGGCGCCACACCAGATTTTGATCGAGATGAAGAAGACCATCATCGACAAGAAGGTTACCTCGAAACGCAGCCTGGTTTTTCATTCCTGGGTCACCCTGTCCTCGACCCTGCTGGGCTTCGCCATCGGCGCGGCGCTGGGCATACTGCTGGCGGTCGGGATCGTCCATGTGAAGAGCCTCGAGAAAAGCCTCATGCCCTGGGTGATCTCGTCGCAGACCATCCCGATCCTCGCCATCGCGCCGATGGTCGTCGTGGTGCTGGGCGCCATTGGCTTGAAGGGCCTGGTGCCCAAGGCCATTATCTCGACCTATCTGTGTTTCTTTCCGGTCACCATCGGCATGGTCAAGGGGCTGCGCTCGCCCGACCCGCTGCAGATGGATTTGATGCGGACCTATAACGCCAACCGCTGGCAGACCTTCTGGCTGCTGCGCTGGCCCTCGTCCCTGCCGTTCCTGTTCGCCAGCCTGAAGGTGGCGATCGCCATCAGCCTGGTCGGCGCCATCGTCGGCGAGCTGCCGACCGGCGCGCAGGCCGGCCTGGGCGCGCGGCTGCTGGCGGGTTCCTACTACGGCCAGACCATCCAGATCTGGTCGGCGCTGGTGACCGCGGCCATTCTGGCGGCGACGCTGGTCGCGCTGGTCGGCGTGGTCGAGCGGCAATTGCTGCGCCGCATGGGGGCGCGGCCATGATCGCCAGGCTGGATAAATGGTGCGTGGCGGCGGCCGTCCTGGGGCTGGTGGCTTTGATTTTCCCGCCTGTCGCCGGGGCCGGCTGGACGGATAATCCGGGTTTGCTGGGCGCGGTTGTTCTGGTCATTGCGGGTTCCGGATTTTTCGCCTGGAACGGCGTGACGGCGATCTGGCATAGCTGCGTTCTGGTTCTGCTGGTCATACTCGGCGCGGCCATGTCGCTGGACCTTGTCCACGCCATCGGCGACGGGGGCAAGGTCGGCTCGGGGTTCTGGCAGTTCAATCTGGCGCTCTGGGCCTTGGCCTGGCGGGGCATCGACGGCATCGCGGCAATTCACGGAATCGACCCCAAATGGCAAAGGCTGGCCAATCTGTTCGTGCCGGCCGCCTTCGGGCTGTGGATGATCTATCTGTGGGAAATCGCGGTTGTCGGGTTCGGCGTGCCGCAAGTTCTGCTGCCGGCGCCGGGCATGATCGGCGAGCGCTTCGTGGGCTCGCTCGATATCCTGTGGGACGATTTCCAGCAGACTTTCCTGAAGGCCGTGCTGGCCGGCTATATCCTTGGCTGCGGCAGCGGCTTTCTGGTCTCGATTCTGGTCGACCGCGTGCCGTTCCTGCAGCGCGGCCTGTTGCCGCTGGGCAATCTGGTCAGCGCGCTGCCCATAGTCGGCGTCGCCCCGATCATGGTGATGTGGTTCGGGTTCGACTGGCAGTCGAAGGCCGCGGTGGTGGTCATCATGACCTTCTTTCCGATGCTGGTGAACACCGTTACCGGGCTGGCGGCGTCCGGATCGCTGGAGCGCGAGTTGCTGCGGTCCTACGCGGCCAGCTACTGGCAGACCCTTTTCAAACTGCGGCTGCCGGCGGCGCTGCCGTTCATCTTCAACGCATTGAAAATCAATTCGACCCTCGCCCTGATCGGCGCGATCGTCGCCGAATTTTTCGGCACGCCGATTGTCGGCATGGGGTTTCGCATTTCGACCGAGGTCGGGCGAATGAACGTGGATATGGTCTGGGCGGAGATCGTTGTCGCCGCCCTGGCCGGTTCCGCCTTCTATGGCGTGGTGGCGCTGAGCGAACGCGCCTTCACCTTCTGGCATCCCTCCTTCCGGGAGAGGCGATGACATTTTTTTATTTCCGGGGGCTTTCAACTACAGGAGACGATAAATGAAAAAAGCAGGTTTGATACTTACGGCGGCGGCGCTCGCGTTGGGCGCGACCGCGGCCCAGGCGGCGGATCAGGTAACGCTGCAATTGAAATGGGTCACGCAGGCGCAGTTCGCCGGCTATTACGTGGCCAAGGAAAAGGGCTTCTATGACGAAGTCGGACTCGATGTGACGATCAATCCGGGCGGCCCCGATATCTCGCCGCCGCAGATCATCGCCGGTGGTGGCGCCGATGTGGTCATCGACTGGATGCCGTCGGCCCTGGCATCGCGCGAAAAGGGCGTCGCCCTGGTCAATATCGCACAGCCGTTCAAGCGTTCGGGCATGATGCTGACCTGCCGCAAGGAGACCGGCATCGCCAAGCCGGAAGACTTCCGGGGCAAGACCCTTGGCGTCTGGTTCTTCGGCAACGAATACCCGTTCCTTAGCTGGATGTCGAAGCTGGGCATTTCCACCAAGGGCGGCGATAAGGGCGTGAAGGTTCTCAAGCAGGGCTTTAACGTGGACCCGCTGTTGCAGAAGCAGGCTGACTGCGTATCGACCATGACCTACAACGAATATTGGCAGGTCATCGACGCCGGGCTGAAACCGGCCGACCTGGTTGTCTTCAAATATGAGGACGAAGGCGTGGCGACCCTGGAAGACGGGCTTTACGTTCTGGAAGACCGCCTGAAAGACGGGGCCTTCGTCGACAGGATGGCCCGCTTCGTCAAGGCCAGCATGAAGGGCTGGGCCTGGGCGCGCGAAAATCAGAAGGACGCGGCCCTGATTGTGCTGGAAAACGACTCGACCGGCGCCCAGACCGAAAAGCATCAGGTTCGCATGATGGGCGAAATCAACAAGCTGACCGAAGGGTCCGACGGCTCGTTGAACGAGAAGGATTACGAACGCACGGTGCAGACGCTGCTCTCGGGCGGTTCCGATCCGGTTATCACCAAGGCCCCCACGGGCGCCTGGACCCATGCGGTAACGGACAAAGCCAAGGCGATGTAAGGACGAGGCCTCCCGGAAGGGTTCCACTCTTTCGGGAGGCTGGCTTTGGTAGCTCGGCCGGTTAAGAGTTGTCGACTGATGCGTTAATCCGAGGAGGACGATATGGCGTTGCATATTAAAGGCGGCACGGTGGTTACGGCCGAACAGGCATTCCGCGCCGATGTTTATTGCGAGGACGGCAAAATTGTCGCCGTGGGCGAAAATTTGGATGTGCCGGCCGGGGCGGAAACCGTCGATGCCGGCGGGCAGTATGTCATGCCGGGCGGGATCGACCCGCACACCCATATGCAGTTGCCCTTCATGGGCACCGTGGCCAGCGAGGATTTCTTCACCGGCACGGCGGCGGGACTGGCCGGCGGGACGACGATGATCATCGATTTCGTGATCCCCGCTCCGCAACAGCCCCTGATGGAGGCCTACAAGCAGTGGCGCGAATGGTCCGAGAAAGCCTGCGCCGATTATTCCTTCCATGTGGCGGTTACCTGGTGGGACGAGACCGTCCATCGCGATATGGAAACCCTTGTGAAAGACCATGGCGTCAACAGTTTCAAGCATTTCATGGCCTACAAGGGCGCCATCATGGCGGACGACGAGATTCTGGTGAACAGCTTCAAGCGGGCGCGCGAACTGGGCGCGGTCTGCACCGTGCACGCGGAAAACGGCGAGCTTGTCTTCACCCTGCAGCAGGAAATGATCGACAAGGGCATCACCGGGCCGGAAGGCCACCCGCTATCGCGACCGCCCGAGGTCGAGGGCGAGGCCGCCAATCGCGCGATCCGCATCGCCGAGGTTCTCGATGTGCCGCTTTATGTGGTCCACAATTCCTGCCGCCAGTCGCTGGAGGCCATCACCCGCGCCCGCAGCGAGGGACAGCGCGTGTTCGGCGAGGTTCTGGCCGGGCATCTTCTGGTCGATGACGGTGTCTACCGGAACACCGATTTCGAATTCGCCGCCGCCCATGTGATGAGCCCGCCTTTCCGGGCCAGGGAACATCAGCGGGCGCTGTGGCGTGGGCTGCAATCGGGCAACCTTCAAACCACGGCGACCGATCATTGCTGTTTCTGCGCGCCGCAGAAGGCCGCCGGCAAGGACGATTTCCGTCTGATCCCCAACGGCACCGGCGGGGTCGAGGATCGCATGGCCGTGCTGTGGCATCACGGGGTCGGCATGGGACGGTTGACGCCCAGCGAATTCGTCCGTGTCACCTCCACCGCCGCCGCGCAGATTTTCAACATCTATCCGCGCAAGGGCTCGGTCAGTGTCGGCGCGGATGCCGACCTGGTGGTCTGGGACCCGGAAGGCAGCCGAACGATTTCGGCCAAAACCCATCACCAGAACATCGACTTCAACATCTTCGAGGGAATGACAGTGAAGGGAATACCCAGCCACACGGTTTCGGCCGGCAAGCTGGTCTGGAAAGATGGCGAGTTGAATGTCGAAAAGGGCGCCGGAAACTATGTGAACCGCCCGCCCTATGCGCCATTCTACGGCGCCATGCAGGAGGCGCGCCGGCGCAAGGAACCGACGGCGGTGAAACGCAAGTAGTGAAAAGTTGACCAAATGGTCAAAAAACCGTTAAATGGAAAAGGCTTTAAAGGAGGCTTCAAAACAATGTTCAAAATCAAAACAGATGTACCCCGCATTCCGGCGGTGTTCGCATCCATAAACCGGCGTTCCGCGCTGTTGTTCGCGCTGGCGGCCGCCGTCATGTTCGGCGCGCCTTTCGGGCAGGCCACGGCCGCCGAAAAACTGAAGATAGCGGCCGTATTCGAAACCCCGATCGAGGAACCCTGGGTCAACCAGATCCACGTTGCCCTGTTGAAGGCGCGCGACGAGCTGGGCGTTGAATATGTCTGGTCGGAAAGTGTTAAATCCGCTGATTTCGCGCGGGTCATGCGCGACTATGCGGAAGGTGGCTACGGCCTGGTCATGGGCGATTCCTTCGGGGCCGAGCGCATTGCGCGCCGCGTCGCCAAGGATTATCCGAAGGTCGCCTTCGTGTTCGGCTCGGGCATCGGCCCGGCGGAACCCAATTTCGGCGTCTTCGACAACTGGATTCACGAACCCGCCTATCTGTCGGGCATGATCGCCGGCAAGATGACCAAGACCAACATTGTCGGCGTGGTCGCGGCGATGCCGATTCCCGAGGTCAACCGGCTGAGCAACGCGTTCTGCGAAGGCGCGAAGGAAGCCAACGACAAGGTGAAATGCAAGTTCTCGTTCATCGGTTCCTTCTTCGATCCGCCGAAGGCCAAGGAAGCGGCCCTGGCCCAGATCGAGGCCGGTGTCGACGTGGTCTATGCCGAACGCTTCGGCGTGGTCGAGGCCGCGGCGGAAAAGGGCGTTCTGGCGATCTCCAACATGTCGGACCAGGCTGAACTGGGCCCGAACACGGTCATCACCGGACCGGTCTGGGATATGTGGCCGACCGTCAAATACGCGGTCGCCATGGTGCAGTCCGGCGTCTTCACGGCGCAGGATCTGGGCGGTTTCTCGTTCATGGGCAAGGGTGGCTCGTATCTGGCGCCTTACCATGCGTGGGAAGCCAAACTGCCGGCCGACGTCAAGAAGATGGTCGCGGACCGCACCCAGGAAATCCTCGACGGCACCTATCGGGTGAACGTCGACGAGAGCATTCCGCAGTCCGAATAGAAACCTGTTTCCGACCCGGGGCGCGGTAGGCGCTCCGGGCCGGCATTTCTCAGGGCATAACACCATGAATGGGCCAACGCCCCTGCTCGCCATGCGCGGAATCGGCAAGCGATTCGGCGCGGTGCAGGCCAACCGCGATGTCGAACTGACCCTGCTGCCGGGCGATATCCTGGGGCTTCTGGGCGAGAACGGCGCCGGTAAAACCACATTGATGAACATCCTGTTCGGGACCTACAGCCCGGACGAGGGAACCATCGAGATCGACGGGAAACCGGTGGAAATCCATAATTCCGCCGCGGCAATCGCCCATGGCATCGGCATGGTGCATCAGCATTTCCATCTGGTGCCGCGCCATACGGTTCTGGAAAACCTGCTGGTCGGCAGGCCCGGCCGGCGCGGGCTGCTCGACAAGGCCGCGGCAATCGCGCGGCTGGAGGAGATCGGCCGGCATTTTCAGCTTGTTCTGGACCCGGACCGGCTGGTCGGCGATTTAACCATCGGCGAACAGCAGCGGCTGGAAATCATCAAGGCGCTGTTTTCCGGCGCCCGCATCCTGATCCTCGACGAACCCACCGCCGCCCTGACCCCGCAGGAGGCCGACGGGCTGTTCGACGCGCTGCGCGCCATGGCCGCCGAGGGCATGGGGGTGATCTTTATCAGCCACAAACTGCACGAGGTTCGCGCCATCACCAGCCACGTCATGGTGATGCGCCTTGGCGAGGTCGTCGCCAATCTGGAAAACGCCCCGGAGGTCAGCCAGGGGCAGCTCGCCGAGCTGATGTGCGGGCATGAGCTGACGCCGCCGGTCAAGCCCGAGAAACAACCGGGCCGGTCCCTGCTGCAACTGCGCGACGCCGCCACCGACACCGCCGGCCGCACCAATCTGGCCAATATATCGCTGGATGTCAGGGCCGGCGAGATCCTCGGCATCGCCGGGGTTTCGGGCAACGGCCAGCGCGAATTGGCGGAGGTCATCGCCGGGATGCTGCCGTTGTCCGCGGGTAGCCTGGAAATCGACGGCGCCGCCGTGCCGCGTCCCTCGGCCAATGTCATGCAGGCGCTGGGCGTCGGCCGTATACCCGAGGATCGCATGGGCACCGGCCTGATCACCAGCCTGCCACTGAGCGACAGCATGGTTCTGCCGCGCATCGGGGAGGCGCCGTTCAGCCGCCATGGCATCCTCGATCACCGCGCCATCCGCGCCTTCGTCGAGGAACAGATCGAACGCTTCGGCATCAAGGCGGACGGCCCGGATATCAGGGCGGGGACGCTGTCGGGCGGCAATCTGCAAAAGGCGCTGCTGGCCCGTGAGCTGGCCTGGGACCCGCTGGTGCTGCTGGCGGCCCAGCCGACCCGGGGGCTGGATGTGGGCGCGGCGCGTTTCGTCCATGAACTGTTCCTGGATATGCGCGCCCGCGATCGCGCGGTGCTGTTGATCAGCGAGGATCTGGAGGAAATTTTCACCCTCTCCGACCGCATCGCCGTCATGTATGAGGGCCGGATCATCGGCATCCTGCCGATCGCCGAGGCCGACGTGCGCAAGGTCGGGCTGATGATGGCCGGCATGGAGGACGCGGCATGATCCGCATGCGGCTGGAGCGCCGCGATCATACGCCGGCCTGGCTCAATCTGGCGCTGCCGGTGCTCGCCGTGCTGGCGACACTGGTGCTGTGCAGCGGGCTGGTCGCGATGGCCGGCGCCAATGTCTGGACCGCCTATTCGAAACTGTTCCTCAGCGCCCTGGATTCGCGGTCCCATATCGTCGAGACCTTCGTCAAGGCGGCGCCGCTGATCTTTACCGGGCTGGCCGTCGCCGTCGCCTTCCGGGCCAAGTTCTGGAACATCGGCGCGGAAGGCCAGCTTCTGGCCGGCGCCATGGCCGCCGCCTTCATCGGCGGGCGCGAGGGCTTGCCGGCCTGGAGCATGGCGCCGCTGATGATCATGGCCGGCGCCCTGGCCGGCGGCCTGTGGGCCTGCGTGCCGGCGGTGCTGAAGACCCGCTACAAGGTCGACGACGTGGTCACCAGCCTGCTGCTGAACTTCGTGATCTTTTTCGCGATGACGGCATTGCTCGACGGGCCGTGGAAGGACCCGCTGAGCGGCTATCCGGATTCGCCCGACATCCGCATGGACGCGGAATTCCCGATCCTGCTGGAACGCACCAGGCTGCATCTCGGCGTGGTGCTGGCGTTGCTGGCGGCGCCGGGCGTCTGGTGGATCATGCGGCGGACCAGCCTGGGCTTTTCCATCCGCGCGGTCGGCGAGAACCCGGTGGCCTCGCGCTATGCGGGGATCAGCACCGGCATGGTGATCCTGATGACCGCCCTGCTGTCGGGCGCGCTGGCGGGGCTTGCGGGCGTCGGCGAGGTCGCCGGGCTGCATTTCCAGGTCATGGCGGGCATATCGCCGGGCTATGGCTATACCGGCATCGTCATCGCCATGCTGGCGCGGCTCAATCCGCTCGGCGTCGTGCCGGCGGCGCTGTTCTTCGCGGTGGTCGTCACCGGCGCGGAATCAATGTCGCGAGCCACCGGCGTGCCGGTCTTCCTGGCCGAGGTCATCCAGGGCGCGGCCTTGCTGACCATGCTGATCGCCCTGCTGTTCACCACCTATCGCCTGCGGATCGCCCGCCATGGATGAAATCCTCGGACAGATTTTCCAGATCGGCTTCTTCGCGGCGATGATCCGTATTGCGACGCCGCTGATCTTCGCCACCATCGGCGAGCTGTTCGCCGAACGCGCCGGGGTCCTCAATCTGGGGATCGAGGGCATAATGCTGCTGTCGGCGATGGCCGGTTTCTCCGCCGCCTATTTCAGCGGCAGCCTGTGGCTCGGCGTTGCCGTGGCCATGCTGACCGGGGTTCTGTCGGGCATGCTGATGGGGCTGCTGACGGTCACGCTGGGGCTCAGCCAGCATGTCTCGGGCATCGGCGTCACGCTGCTGAATTCGGGGCTGGCCTTCTTCCTGTACCGGCTGATCTTCGGCCAGCCGTCGATGCCGCCCAATATCGTGGCCTTCAAGCCGGTCGCCATCCCATTCTTGTCGGACATTCCGGTGATCGGCCAGATTCTGTTCAATCATCATGCGCTGGTCTACATGGCCTTCATTCTGGTGCCGCTGGCCGCCTTCATCCTGTTCCGCACTCCCTGGGGCCTGAATCTGCGCACCGTCGGCGAAAATCCCCATGCGGCCGACGGCGCCGGGGTCAGCGTCGCGGCGACGCGCTATCAGGCATTGATGCTGTCGGGCGCCCTGATGGGCATCGCCGGCGCCTTCCTCTCCATGGCCCAGTTCAACGCCTTTACCTTCGGGGTGATCTCGGGCCGCGGCTGGGTCTGCATCGCGCTGGTGGTGTTCGGGCAATGGAGCCCCTGGCGGGCGGCCGGCGGGGCCCTGCTGTTCGCCCTGATCGATGCGCTGCAACTGCGCCTGCAGGCCAGCAGCGCCATCGATGTGCCCTATCAGGTCTTCCTGATGATGCCTTTCGTGCTTACCATAGTCGGCATGGCCCTGGTGTCGCGCAACGCGCGCGCCCCGGCGGCGCTGTTGACGCCTTTCCGAAAGGAGGAACGGTAATGCTGGACCTGATCGTCCGTAACGCAAACCTGCCCGATGGAAGCAAGGGGCTGGACATCGCGGTCAAGGACGCCCGGATCGCCGAGGTCGCCCCCGCCATAAAAGCCGAGGCGGCGCGCGAGGTCGACGCCGCCGGCCGCCTGGTCACGCCGCCCTTCGTCGATAGCCATTTCCATATGGATTCCACCCTGTCGCTGGGCCAGCCGCGCCTGAACGAGAGCGGCACCCTGCTGGAGGGCATCGCCCTGTGGGGCGAGCTGAAACCGCATTTGACCGTCGAGGCGATCAAGCAGCGTGCGCTGGCGCTGTGCCACTGGTCGATCGCCCGGGGCACGCTGGCGATCCGCAGCCATGTGGATATCTGCGACGA
>CBFDDT010000119.1:0-11804 GCA_965603635.1 uncultured bacterium
CCGCCGCGACGACCAGGGTCGTGCTCCCTGATAATCCGCCACCGTGCGAACACTGATATCGTCGCCATCGAACCATATGGCCGTGGCGCCATGGCGCCACAGATCGAAGCGGTCGATGACCAGCGAAGGCGCGGGACAGTGACCACGCACCGGGCGCTGGCTGATCAGGATCTCGACAATCCGGCAATCCTCGTCATGGGCCATGCCGTCGCGCAGCAGTGCGACCGTCCGGCCCCCGGCCCGATAGATACAGCCCAACCCGTCGCAGCGCAGCCGCCCGTCCAGGCTGATCCCGTTTTTGGGCCAATACAGGCCAGCCGCCTGCCCTTCCTGTTCCAGCCAGTCCTCGGCGGTGCGCTTTTCCCGCCGCCGCTCGGAAACGCTCAATCCTCCATCGGCCATGCGCACGGCCATCAGGCGCCCGTCGTCGGAGACCAGTATATCGGGGCCCTGGAGGGTCCAGAGGCTCGCCAGCCCGGCTGCAATCCCCAGCAACCCGGCATAGCGCCAGCGCCGCCGCCACAAGCACAGCCATAACCCGCCCAGCGCCACCAGGACCAGCCCCGCGACCGGCATTGCCGCGACCGGGCGCACCGCCCCCGGCCAGACGGAAATTCCGCCGGCGACCCACAGCAGCCCCTCGATTCCCCAACCCATCAGGGTCAGCGGCACGCCTTCCAGGCCCAGCGGCATCAACACCGCCGCCATCACCGCCCAGGGCATTATCCACAGCGCGGTCAGCGGCACGGCCAGCATATTGGCCGGCAGGCCAAAGACCGCGATTCGCCCAAAATGATGCAGGGCGATCAGGCCGGTGGCAAAACTGGCGACGATCGACGTCGCGGCGACCCCGCCGGCATAGAGCCCGATGCGCGCCGCGATCCCGTGGCCGGCTGCCGTCCGCACTGCCCGGAACCTGTCGCGTGAGGCCTCATAAAAGGCAACCAGGGCCACGACGGCCGCGAACGACATCTGAAAACTGGCGCCCAGCATGGCTTCCGGCGCGATTACCAGGATGATCATGGCAGCCCAGGCGACGAGGCGCATCGAAATCGCCTGCCGGTCCAGCAATACCGCCAGCAATACCAGCCCTGTCATCACAAAGGCGCGCTGGGTCGGCACCGTCGCGCCGGCCAGCAGCAGATAGGTGAAACTGCCTATCATTGCCGCCCCGGCCGCCCATTTCTTGATCGGCTGGCGCAGCGTCAGCCGTTCCGACAGCGCCAGCAGCGCGCGCAACCCGAAGAACAGCGTCGCCGCCACCAGCCCCAGATGCAGGCCGGATATCGCCAGCAGATGCGCCAGCCCTGAATCGCGCATGGAATCGAGCGACTCTTGCGATATGGCGCTGCGGTCGCCGGTCATCAGGGCCGCCGCGATGGCGCCCGTTTCGCCGGGCAGCGCGGCGCGAATGCGTTCGGTCATATGCAGCCGCAACGCCGCCATGAACAATGCCGCCGACCACCCCTCCTCCGCGCCGCCCTGCTCCGCCGGGCGCACCCGGCCCATCGCGAAACCCACCGCGCCGAGCCCCTGAAACCAGGACCGGCGCTGGAAATCATAGGCGCCGGGCGCCGAGGGCGCCGAGGGCGGAGAGAGCTTGGCGTAGACATCAATGTGGTCGCCGATATCGACAACATCGCCACGGCGCAGCTTGATGCGGACCAACGCCGGCGTCGCCGCCGCGTCTATCCGGCTCAAGGAGACATGCTCCAGCGTCACCCGCGGGCCGTCGGGCCGCAATTCGACACGCACCACGCGCCCGGTAACGCCCGAGGGTCCGTAACTTTTCTCAAGAACCGGCACGGCCACCAGATTGGTGCGAAGCTGCGCCGCCGCGAACCCGGCCGCGCCGAACGCAACCCCCGACAAGACCAACGCCAGCACCAGGTTCGCCCGCAAGCGCCAGGAAACCAGCCCGGCGGCGCCGAAAACGAAAATGCCCGCCATGGCCGGCGGTTCCTTCGGCAAGGAAAAATAGACGCCGACGCCGATGCCGAAGGCAACCGGCGCCCACAGCAACCAGCGCTCACGTTCGCCGGCCACGGTTTCCGTCAACCTGTCCCGTATTTGCGCCCAGCCCGTCATGCCATGTGCCGTTCCCAATCCAATATGCTGCGACAAAACGATTTTGCTGCAACGACCCTGATTGTGCTACATCCCGGCCCGGCATCGCGCCACCCGCAAGGATCATTCAAGGAGTCACAATGTCCGTTGTAACCCGGTTCGCGCCGTCACCCACGGGGTATCTGCATATAGGCGGCGCCCGCACGGCGCTGTTCAACTGGCTGTTCGCCCGCCATCACGGCGGCCGTTACCTGCTGCGCATCGAGGATACAGACCGCGAGCGCTCCACGCCCGAGGCGATCCAGGCGATTCTCGACGGGCTGCGGTGGCTGGAACTGGACTGGGATGGCAAGGAAGTATTCCAGTCGGCCAACCAGGCGCGCCATGCGGCCGTGGTCGTGGAATTGCTGGAAAAAGGCCTCGCCTACCGCTGTTACACGACACCGGAGGAACTGGCGACGATGCGCGAAACCGCGCGCGCCGAGGGCCGCCCGCCGCGCTATGACGGGCGCTGGCGCGATCGCGACCCGTCCGAGGCACCCGAGGGCATCAAACCCGCGATCCGCCTGAAGGCGCCCCAGGAGGGCGAGACGGTAATCAGCGACCTGGTGCAGGGCGAGGTGCGGATCGGCAACGAGCAACTGGACGACATGGTGCTGATGCGCGGCGACGGCACGCCGACCTACATGCATTCCGTCGTGGTAGACGACCATGACATGGGCATCACCCATGTCGTGCGCGGCGTCGACCATCTGACCAACGCGGCGCGCCAGACCGTGCTGTACCAGGCGATGGGCTGGGACGTGCCCGAATTCGCCCATGTGCCGCTGATCCATGGCCCCGACGGCGCGAAGCTTTCCAAACGGCATGGCGCGCTGGGTGTCGAGGCCTATCGCGACATGGGCTATCTGCCCGAGGCCATGCGCAATTACCTGCTGCGCCTCGGCTGGGCCCATGGCGACGAGGAAACTATCAGCACCGAACAGGCCATCGAGTGGTTCGGACTGGAAGCGATCGGCCGCTCCCCCGCCCGTTTCGATTTCGCCAAGCTGGAAAACCTCAACGGCAATTATATCCGCGAGGCCGACGATGCGCGCCTTGTCGACTTGGTCCTGCCGAGGATCGCCGAAAAACTAGGTCTTGATATCGACGAAGATAGCCGCGACCTGTTGCTCGCCGGCATGGATGGATTAAAGCAACGCGCTAAGACATTGCTTGAATTAGCTGATAATGCGTTGTTTTATTTTCAAGCGCCAGTCTACCCACTGACGATCGAAAAGGCCGCCAAACTGTTGGCTGGCGACGGCGCCACACTGGTGCATGAGGTCGCGGAGAAATTCGGTGAACTCGATGATTGGACCGCCGAAACGCTGGAGGATATCGTGCGCGCCTATGCGGAATCGAAGGAACTTGGCCTCGGCAAGGTTGCCCAGCCCCTCCGCGCCGCCCTCACCGGCTCCAACATCTCCCCCGGTATCTTCGAAATCATGAAAGTGCTGGGCCGCGAGGAAAGTCTGGCGCGGTTGAAAGCGGTCCCAAACGTATAACATTTTCTCTATCCGATTTGCCCCGGAGGCGTCGGCGGGCTATAATTAGTGCAACGCGGAAACTTCTTTGTTGCGATGCAACAATGCCGGCCGCCACCACGCCGGTTAACCGCCACCTGACAACCGAATGCGAGGCGCAATATGAGCGAGTTGAAACCCGCCGTCACTGGCGATGTCGTTACAATGAAAGACCACCGCAGCGGCAAGAGCTTCGAATTTCCGATAATGGACGGTTCGGTCGGCCCGTCGGTCGTTGATGTCCGCAAGTTTTATGGCGACACCGGCTATTTCACCTACGATCCAGGCTACACCTCCACCGGTTCCTGCGAATCCAAAATCACTTATATCGATGGCGAGGAAGGCATACTTCTTTATCGTGGATATTCAATCGAGGAACTGGCTGAAAACAGTACATTCCTGGAAGTTTGTCAGCTTTTGCTTGAAGGTGATTTGCCGTCGGCGGAACGCAAGGAAGCCTTCAGCAAACACATCACCTATCATACGATGCTGCACGAACAACTGCAGTATTTTTACCGCGGATTCAGGCGCGATGCGCACCCAATGGCGGTCATGGTCGGGGTCGCCGGCGCGCTGTCGGCCTTCTATCACGACTCTACCGACATTTACGACGAGAAGCAGCGTATGGTCGCCTCGCACAGGTTGATCGCCAAGATGCCGACGATCGCCGCCTGGGCCTACAAATATTCAACCGGGCAGCCCTTCGTCTATCCGCGCAACGACCTGTCCTATGCCGCTAATTTCCTGCATATGACTTTCTCGACGCCGTGCGAGGAATATAAGATCCCGCGTTCCGTGGCACGCGCCATGGACCGCATTTTCATCCTCCATGCCGACCATGAGCAGAACGCCTCCACCTCGACGGTACGCCTCGCCGGTTCGTCGGGCGCCAACCCCTTTGCCTGCATCGCGGCGGGCATTGCTTCTCTCTGGGGCCCCGCCCATGGCGGCGCCAACGAAGCCGTGCTCACCATGCTGGGCGAAATCGGAACCAAGGATCGTGTTCCCGAATTCATCAAACGAGCCAAGGACAAGGACGATCCTTTCCGGCTGATGGGCTTCGGGCACCGGGTCTACAAAAATTACGACCCGCGCGCCGCGGTGCTGCGGCAGTCCTGCCACGAGGTGCTGGAGGAACTGGGCGTGCAGCATGAACCGCTGCTGGACCTGGCCATGGAACTGGAGCGCATCGCGCTGGAAGACGAGTATTTCGTCAAACGCAAGCTGTTCCCGAACGTGGATTTCTATTCGGGGATCATCCTGCGGGCCATGGGCTTCCCGACTTCGATGTTCACCGTGCTATTCGCGGTAGCCCGAACCGTCGGCTGGATCGCCCAGTGGAAGGAGATGATCGAGGACCCCCAGCAGAAGATCGGGCGGCCCCGTCAACTCTATACCGGCCACGCCAAACGCCCCTACGTTCCCCTGGATAAACGTTAGGGCCAGGCAATGAAAAAGGCGGCCATCCTGTTGGAGGCCGCCTTTTTACCGTCCCGCCTCTCGCGGATCACTTCCGTTCGATCAACTCGATCTTGTAGCCGTCGGGATCCTCGATGAAGGCGATTACCGAACCGCCATGTTTCATCGGGCCCGCCGGGCGCGGGATTTTCACGCCTTCCTTTTCCATCTGCTCGCAGGTCCCGTAAATATCCGGCACGCCGATGGCCAGATGACCGAAGCCGTCGCCAAGATCGTAGGGTTTTTCCTGGCCCCAGTTATGGGTCAACTCGATCACTGTGCTGTTTTTCTCATCGCCATAGCCGACGAAGGCCAACGTGAATTCGCCGGAAGGATAATCGTCATTGCGCATCAGCTTCATGCCAAGCAAACGGGTATAAAAATCAATGGACTTGTCCAGGTCCTTAACCCGAATCATGGTATGCAGGAATTGGAAATTTCCGGTATCGATGTTCTCGCTCATTTTTACTCTCTCATTTTCAATTCAGGGTTTGAAATGCCTAGTGGTCTATATCAGGTATATTGCACCCATGGGCGCAATATACCTGATACAGACCACTAACCCCGTTCATGTTCCGGACCGGGCGATGATGTCAAGCACGGCCTGCGCCGCGCGCCTGCTGGGGGCCTCTCCACCCAGCCCCAGTTGTAACAATGCCGGCTGGACCGCTTCGACCTGAGTCGCACCTTCCGGGCCCAGCATGCGCTCCAGCGCCGCTGCAAGCCGGTCGGGACGAACATCGTCTTGTAACAGTTCCGGCACGATTTCGCGATTTTCAATGATGTTAACCAGATTGCCGTAACCGACATTGAGTAACTGGCGCGCTATGAAATAGGTCAACGGGGCCACACGATAGGCTATCACGGTGGGGACGCGGGCCAGCGCCAGTTCCAGCGCCACGGTGCCGGACGCCGCCAGCGCCACGGTCGAGGCGGCCATGGCGTCATATCTCTCGGCGGCGCCCTGTATCACGACCGGCGATCCCGGCCAATCCGCCGCCAACTCGCGGACCAGGGGCGCCATCGCCTCTATTGTGGGGATCACGGGACGGAGGCCGGGATGTTGTTCGGCCAGTAACGCCAGGGCCGATCCGAAATCACCGGATAACTGCCCGATCTCTCCACGCCGGCTGCCGGGCAGCACACAGATCACCGGCGCATCCGCCGCGATACCATGGCGCGCCCTGAACGCCGCCCCATCACCCCTGCCCGCGCCAGTTTCGATCACCGGATGACCCACGAAGTCGCACGGCAATCCAGCCCGTTCGAACCAGGGTGGCTCAAAAGGCAGAAGCGCCAACAGATGCGAGAAATCCCGCGCGAACCCCTTTGCGCGCCACGGCCGCCAGGCCCAGACGGTAGGCGCCACATAATGAATGCGCGGAATTGTCCTGTCGGTAACGCGCCGCACCACGCGCCGTGTAAAATCCGGAGAATCGATGGTCACCAACGCATCCGGCGCCGCCTGGTTGACTGCCTCGGCCGTTTCCCGGACCCGGCGCAATAGCCGGGGCAAGTGCGGCAGGATTTCCGCTATGCCCATCACCGATAGCTCTTCCATCGGGAACAGGCTTTCCAGCCCCTGCTCGCGCATCATCTCGCCGCCGATGCCACTGACCGCGATATTCCCGTCGGTCAGATCGCGCAGGGCCGCGATCATCCGCGCACCAAGAACATCGCCCGACGGTTCTCCGGCAATCATGAAGATCGAAATTTGGCCTGCCATTACTCCCGCGCCACGCCGACAACGAAGACGCCGGCATCGTCGGCGGCGCGCACCAGTTCGTCGACATCCAGTATGATCGTCGTCCCGGCGCCAACCGCGATGCCACGCAAGCCCGCCTCGGCAATCTGACGAATGGTCTCGGGCCCGATGGTCGGCATATCGACCCGGGTTTCCTGGCCTTGTTTGGCGAACTTGACGAGTACCCCGCCCTTCCCGTCACGCTTTAACGCGTTGCAACGCTCGATCAGCGCGTCGGTGCCCTCCACGGCCTCGACACCCAGCACGATTCCCTGCTGCACGACGACAGCCTGGCCTATATCCACATCGCTTAGCGCCATCAGCACCGCCATGCCGCGGGCGATGTCATCCTCGGCCTGATCGTCGGGAACAACAATCCCCAAGGGGCCTTCCCCGGCGACCAGTTTAGGCAGCACTTCATGTGCGCCGATAACCCGACACCCCGCGCTCTCTACCTCGTCAATGACCGCGCGCAGCAAGCGGTCGTCACCAAATCCCTTGGGTCCAAGTTTGGCGAAGAACTTCAGGACTCGAAGATCCGGGCGCAAATCGAGGAGCGAAGGGCGACGGACCCGGCCGGCCATTACCAGTTCCTCAATGCCTTGCTCCTTCAGAATCGCGAAGCCCCGCCCCGCGGCGCCCATGCGGATCCATTCATGGGGAACCTGTTCGACGATTTCCGGATCCGCCTGCCCTTTAAGAGCCAGAACAAAAAAATCGCGACCGGAATCCTGGCAGGCCTCGATCAGCAATCTGGGCAGTCGGCCGCCACCCGCGACGATGCACAGCTTACCCGTCATGCTCCGACTTCGGAATTACCAGCCCGCGCTTGGATTCGGCGCGAATGAAGGCCGCCACCTGTTGCACAACAGCGTTTTCTGGGTGTTGGTCCGCCACCTGATTTACCCGTTCGTCCAGCGTGCCCTTGCCCTCGAACAGGCCGCGATAGGCGGCGCGGATACCGTGAATGGTGTCGCGGTCGAAACCGCGGCGCTTCAGCCCGACAAGGTTCAGTCCCGAAAGGCTGGCCCGCTCGCCCGTAACGGAGCCAAAGGGAATGACGTCATGTTCGACGCCCGACAGGCCGCCAACCATCGCATGCTCGCCGATCCGAACGAACTGGTGGATCGCCGCCAAACCGCCGATAACGGCAAAATCGCCGACCGACACGTGGCCGGCGATGCCCGAACTGTTGGCCATAATGACATTGTTGCCGACCTGGCAGTCATGGGCGACATGTATGCCGACCATGAACAGGCAATTGTCGCCGACCCGGGTTACCATGCCGCCGCCCGCGGTGCCGGGGTTCATGGTGACATGTTCGCGGATAACGTTGTTTCTGCCAATAATCAGCTGCGATTTCTCGCCGGCATATTTCATATCCTGTGGCGCCATGCCGATCGACGAAAACGGGAAAATCTGTGTTCCGTCACCGATATCCGTCAAACCGTCGATGACCACGTGGGATTTCAATACGACACCGTCACCCAGGGTGACATCGGATCCGATCACACAATAGGGGCCGATGGAAACATCGGCGCCAATTTTCGCACCCGTGTCGATAACCGCTGTTTCGTGAATGGACACCATTCAACTGTCCACCAGCATCGCGGAAAAGGTCGCCTCGGCAACCAGGACGTCATCCACCATCGCCTTGCCCTCGAACTTACAGACCGCGCCCCGGTTCTGTTTTATGGCCACATGTATACGCAGCATGTCACCCGGCACCACCGGTTTGCGGAAACGGGCAGTGCTGATAGACATGAAATAGACCAGCTTGTTCATCGCCTCTTCGCCGAGTTCGTGAACAACCAGGACGGCCGCCGTCTGCGCCATCGCCTCGACGACCAGCACGCCGGGCATAATCGGGCGTTGCGGAAAATGGCCCTGAAAATGAGGTTCGGCCACGGTAACCGCCTTCACGCCGACAGCGCTCTCGCCCTTCACAATATCCACGACCCGGTCGATCATCAGGAACGGATAACGGTGTGGGATCATTTTCATGATCTCATTTACATCAAGATCACCCACTTTATCATTTTTATCCGTCATATTACTGAGTATCCTTGCCTTTTTTTGCTAAACGTCCGAGAATTGCCACCTCTCGAAAGAATTGTTTCAGCGGTTTCGCCGGTGTTCCCATAACCTTCTCGCCCGGTTCTATACTCTTCAAAATACCGCTCTGCGCGGCAATCTGCACACCCGAGCCGATCTTCAGATGGCCGGCAATGCCGCCCTGCCCACCCATGATCACCAGATCGCCCAGCACCGTGCTGCCCGACATGCCGACCTGCGCGGCGATGACACAAACCTTGCCAAGGCGCACGTTGTGCCCAATCTGGACCAGATTATCAATCATGCTGCCCGCGCCAATCACCGTATCCGGGCCAGTACCCCGATCAATCGTCGTATTGGCGCCCACCTCGACGTCGTCCTCAATGATAACCCGTCCGAGTTGCGGCACCTTTACGTGCCCCGCCGGGTCGATGGCGAAACCGAAACCTCGTTGGCCGATACATGCGCCAGGATAGATATGGACCCGCGCGCCAATCAGGCAATGCGACAATGTAGCGTTGGCGTCGATAATACTGTCCTCGCCGACCACCACCGCCTCGCCGATAACCGAATTGGGTGCAATCAGGCATCCTCTGCCTATTTCAGCGCGCGGCCCGATTACAGCGCCGGCTTCTATCCGGACCCCCTCGCCAATTATCGCGGTATCGTCCACCGTGGCCGTGGGTGCGATACCCGCCTCCACCGGCGGGCGCGGATAAAAGGCCTGGGCCACAAGTGCATAAGCCTTGTAGGGATAGCCGGAAATCAGCAGCTGCATTCCCGGTGGGGCCTGATCCGCCATGTCCGGGTGGACTACACAGGCACCCGCCGAAGAAGATTTGAACGAGTCGATATATTTTGGGTTATCGAGGAAACTAACATGGTCAGGTCCCGCCACATCAAGCGGCGCCACGTCGGAGAAGACCTGGTCCGGATTGGCCTCCGCACCCAGTTCGGCGCCGCACCGGCGAGCCAATTCCCCCAGTGCCATCTTCCCCGCCACTCTAAAAAATCGCGTATCTGCCATCCGTTTGATTTACTCCACTAGAGCCCATATCAAGGCCCTCTATACCGAATTTTATTGCACGGACGGTGGAATCGTTACCTTGGGCAGCTTCTCATCCAGCGCCTTGATAACGTCGTCGGTAATAAACAACTCCTTGCGGGCCTTTAATATTATACTGCTCGGCGTGCCGGCCTTCATGACAATATCGATACCGCGTTCCTCGGCGATCGCCTGCAGGATTTTGTAGAGTTCTTCCTCGATAATTTTCAATCCCTTGCCCTGCATCTGGTCCAGCGCGCGCCGATAGCTGTTCTCCGTCTGCTTGCCCTGCAATTGTTTTTGGCGGAACTCCTTGACCTTGCCTTCGAATACATCCTGGGCGAGGATGCTTTGTTGTTGTTCAAGTTCCTTGGATTGCTTTTCCAGTTCAGCCTGTATTTTTTTCATCGCTTCAAGATAGATTTTGCGCTGTTTTACGATCTGATCGTTTACGCTCTTTCCTGCCTTGGATTTTTCCAGAATACTGGGATAGTTGATAAGCGCGATTATCGGCGCCTTGCCTGTATTTTGGGCGAAGGATGACGGTGCAACCGACATCAGCAACCCACCGGCAACTGCGACTATCGCAACCAATTTTCCAAATTTAGTCATAATTTTACATATCCTGTCTAAAAACGCGTGCCAAAACTCAGACGGAACACTTCTGTTTTGTCAAACTCTTCCTGTTTCAGCGGCCATGCGAAATCAATGCTAAGCGGACCGACCGGTGATTTCCAGGCAATCCCTACACCCCAGGAAGCGCGCACGGAAGGTTCATCCACTATATTCGAAATCAGGTCGGGGCCGTCGTAAACTTCACCGGTTTCCTCATCGATACCATACAGCGACCCTGCCTCACTGAACAGAACCCCCGTGATTCCGAACTCATCCGGCAATCCAATTGGAAAACGAAACTGCAGAGAACCATAATAAGTCTGTTTGCCCCCAAGCGCATCGCCCGTCAGCAGATCGCGCGGGCCAACGCCGGAAGGTTGGAAACCGCGTAAAGTGCTTCCGCCAAGTGTATAGCGGTCTGTAATCCTTACGCCATCACCCTCCATATCCTGGATAATTCCGCCGGTAATCGTGAGGCTGGCGACGATTTCTTCCGTCACGGGGTAATAGACGCCGGTACTGAGCTTCCCCCGCACATAGTGCAAATCACCGCCCAACCCCGCATAGTCCGTCGAAAGGCGCGCAAAAAACCCACTCGTTGTTTCGATGGAACTATCGCGCAGATCATACATCAAATCCTGCCCAATCAGCGAGGTCAACGTAGTGCCCTCCTGTTGCCGGATTGCCAGCGACGCCGTTGCGGGAACATTCTCGATTACATCCTGTTTCAGCGTATAGCGCAGGCGCTGCGACCAACGTTCGTTTATCTCGTACCCCAACCTTAAACCACCGCCGGTTTTGGTGCTTCGAAACGAACTGTACTGCGAATTATCGTTTGTCGAATGGAACAGATCCACGCCCGCGCTCAGATTGCGGCCCAGAAAATAGGGTTCCGTAAAGCCGAGATCGAACTGCTGGCGGATCTTCGAAACCGAAATGGTGGCACGCAGATCCTGACCCTTGCCCAGCAGGTTGCGCTCGCGCATCACCAGGTTAGCCAACACTCCCTCGCTGGTCGAGTAGCCGGCGCCAAGCCCGAGTTCGCCGGTGGACTGTTCCGCCACGTCAACCTTCACGATTGTCTGGTCCGGTGATGTACTGGGTTCTTTTGTTACGTCAACGCGCGAAAAAAAGCCGAGGTTATTGATCCTCTGTCGTGACCGATTAAGCTTGGCGGCATTATACGCATCGCCTTCAACCAATCGGAATTCACGGCGAATGACCCTATCCAGGGTCCGCACATTACCGCCAATAT
>CBFDDT010000120.1:0-11619 GCA_965603635.1 uncultured bacterium
TAGTCGTTCGCCGCCCGGATCGCCTCTATCACCGCATCGGTGACCTGGCGCGTGGTGGCTTCGCCGCCAAGGTCGCGTGGCATGACCTCACCAGCGGCCGTTACGCGCTCAATGGCGGCCATCAGGCGCGCGGCCGCCGCCGTCTCGCCCAGATGGTCGAGCATCATACGGGCGCTCCAGAACGACCCGATGGGGTTGGCGATGCCCTTGCCCATGATGTCGAAGGCCGACCCGTGGATCGGCTCGAACATCGAGGGAAAATCGCCCTCGGGTCGCAGGTTTGCGGTCGGCGCGATGCCGAGGCTGCCGGACAGCGCGGCCGCCAGGTCGGACAGCACATCGGCATGCAGGTTGGTGGCGACGATGGTGTCCAGGCTTTTGGGGTTCAGTACCATGCGCGCGGTCATCGCATCGACCAGCATCTTGTCGGTGGTGACGTCCGGGTAGTCGCCCTTGATCTCCTCGAACACGGTGTCCCACATCACCATGCCGTGGCGCTGGGCGTTGGATTTGGTGACCAGAGTCAGTTGCTTACGCGGGCGCGAACGCGCCAGTTCCAGCGCGAAACGCTGAATGCGTTCCACCCCGTCGCGGGTGAAGACCGACACGTCGATGCCGACCTCCTGCGCGTGGCCCTGATGGGCGCGGCCGCCGACGCCTGCATATTCGCCCTCGGAATTCTCGCGCACGATGACCCAGTCGAAATCCCCGGGCCCGACACCCGCCAGCGGACATTTAACGCCGGGCAACACGCGGGTGGGCCGCACATTGGCATACTGGTCGAAACCCTGACAGATATTCAGGCGAAACTGCCACAGGGTGATATGGTCGGGAATGCGCGGGTCGCCGGCCGAACCGAAATAGATCGCATCGAACGGCTTCAACAGGTCGCGCCCGTCGTCGGGCATCATCTGCCCATGTTCCATGTAATAATCGGCGCCCCAAGGAAAGGTCTCGACCTCGAAGGCAAAGCCGCCCTCGCGCTCGGCCAGCGCATGGAGAACCTCCACGCCCGCCTCGATAACCTCGGTCCCGATGCCATCGCCCGGCACGGCGGCGATCTTATACGTCTTCATTTGTGGAAATTCCTGATGTTGCCCCGGCGCGTTTGTATACAATAAAAGCGAAAAAGCAAGTCTTCCGACGGAGGCTCAAGTCCCCAGGAACACGGCGCGCACGAAGTCACGGTAGAGCATGATCTGTTTTGGCAGGATGTCCTTGTCCCGGACCACCTTGGAAACGACAATCCCGCCATCGACCAAGGCGGACACCATGTCGGCCATGGCATCCAGATCGACTTCGATGCGGGGCGGGTAGCGTTCGGCAATCAGGTCCAGCCGTTCACGCATACGCCGGCGCCAACCAAGCATGCCCTGCCGGTTCAACTCTCGAACCTCCCTGTTGAAGAGCTGTTCCTGGTAACAGAACGCGGCGACGATGCAGCCCGGATGAGTTTCAGGAAGACTGGCCATCATTTCAGCCAGCAGCTTCAAGGCCACCAGATATCCGTGCAACGGATCTTCATTCAACTCGTCGGCGCGGGCGAACAGGTCGTCCAGTAACTCTTCATCCTGGTCCAGATAGCGCTGCAACAGCGCCTTGGCCAATTCGCCCTTGTCCGGGAAGTGATAAAAAAAACCGCTCTTGGTGATGCCGGCCGCCGAAATCAGTTCCTCGATGGAGGTCGCCGCGAACCCCTTTTCCAGAACGCCGGCCTCGGCCAGCGCCAGGATTCGCTCCCGCGTCTCGGCGCCCTTTCGTTTTTGCAGTCCAGACATGGGTTTACTCTACCACAGGTACAGTAAGGGCCAATACTCACGATTAAAGCGACATTCAATATTTCCATGGCGCGATCTTAATGCTTTGTTTTTAATAATTTAATTTTATTTCTCCAGAAACCGGACCACGGGTACTCTGGATTTTATCGCCCCTTTCCAGCACTCTCCCTGAACAACGGCGGCCATCGGTGCCGCTCCTTGGATAGGGGATAGAGACCATGACCACGAGCAAACGAAACCACCTGCCGCAGTTGGATGGCGGCTTGTTCATGACCGACGGGGGAATAGAAACCACGCTTATTTTCCATAACGGGATCGACCTGCCCCATTTCGCCTCGTTCGATCTGTTGCGCGACCGGGAGGGGACCGAGACGCTACGCGATTACTTCAAGCGCTACGCGGCGCTTGCCCGCGACAACAAGGTCGGCTTCCTGATGGACAGCCCGACATGGCGCGCCAGCACCGACTGGGGCGAGAAGATGGGCTATTCGGAAGAGGCCCTGGCGGTCGTCAACCAGGAATCCATTGAGATGCTGGCCGAGATTCGCGACGAATACGAAACCGAGTTCTCGCCGATGGTGTTGAGCGGCTGTATCGGTCCGCGTGGCGACGGCTACGACCCGGGCAATATCATGACGCCGGAGGAAGCCGAGGCCTATCACGCCAAACAGATCGGCGCCTTCGCGGACTCAAAGGCCGACATGATCACCGCCCTGACCATGACCAACGTCAACGAGGCCGTCGGCCTGACCCGCGCGGCCAGGACCGCCGGCATGCCCGTCGCCATCGGCTTTACCGTGGAGACCGACGGCAAACTGCCGACCGGTCAGCATCTCGGCAATGCCGTGCAGGCGGTGGACGGGGCGACCGGCGATTACCCCGCCTACTACATGATCAACTGCGCCCATCCCGATCATTTCAATTCCGTGCTGGAGAGCGGCGAGCCCTGGTTGCAGCGGATTCGCGGGCTCCGCTCCAACGCCTCGCGCATGAGCCACGCGGAACTCGACAATGCCGAGGAACTGGACGATGGAAATCCGGCCGAGTTGGGCAAGCAATATGCCGACATCCGCCGCATCAACCCGCAGATCAACGTAGTCGGCGGCTGCTGCGGCACCGACCACCGCCATATCGAGCATATCTGCCACGCCAGCATGGCGCCTGCCTGACAGCCTGTTCTTCCCGGGGCCTTCCGCCGAATTTGACGGGGGCCCCGGCGCTGTTTCCAATGCAAGAAATTTGCTCTGCCAGTTGTCGAGAAACAGCTTGCGACAATCAGTCGCCCATATCCCCGTATTGGCGATGCAGGTGCTCTGCTAGGCTGGTGGCAGATAATGGAGCACCAATGCGCGGACTGCGGAAACTGAAAATTTTTGGATTGCTACCGGCGGCCGCATGGCTGCTGTCGCAAGCAATCATGTTTGGTCTGCTGGCCCCCGCGACGGTGAATGCCGCGCCAACGGCATACGGCGCCGTCGGGCTGCCATTGGCGGCAAGCGCCATTTGCAGTACTTCAGGAATAGCTGGCCAGACACCCGCCGACGGTGGCGACGGCAAACCCCTTGGCGAGTGTCCCTGGTGCCAGGCCTTCGGGAAAGCGCCGATGGCGTCACCCCCGAACCTGTTGCCGCCGACGCCTTCGCCGGTATGCGACCTTGTCCGGCATGAACCGGAAGAGCAGCGTCCGGCCGGCAGCATAAGAACTTCCCATATCCAGAGCCGCGCTCCGCCGCTTTGAGCTTCACGCAAGTCCAAATCTGAATTCCCGCCTCCCCCCTTCCTGGGGGGGGCCAGCGACATGCATGCTCAAAGGAGCCAATTATGTTTCATAAATATCTTGCCGGTCTGGCCGGCTTCGCCGTCGCGTTCGCGATCAGTCTTTCACCCGCGAAGGCCGACATGTTTACCGTTACCGACACCGAAGGCCGGGAGGTCATGATCCACACCCCTGTCGAGCGGGTACTGCTCGGTTTCTATTTCGAGGATTTCCAGGCCATCGTCGGGCCCAAGGCGTTCGACCGGGTGGTCGCCATTTCCCGGCCCGTCTGGCAGGGATGGCGCAATCTGCAATGGGCCGCCTATGTCGCCCATGAGCCCCGGATCGAGCAACTGATCGATGTTGGCGACACCGAATCGAGCACCTTCAACATCGAAGCCGCGATTGCAGCGAAGCCCGATGTCGCCATCATTGCCGCCTGGCAGTATCGCAGCCTGGGCGAAACCGTCGGCAAGCTGGAGGCCGCCGGCATCCCCGTGGTCGTTGCCGACTATAACGCCCAAACCGTTGAAAAACATGTGGCCAGTACCCTGTTGATCGGCAAGATAATGGGGGCCGAGGAGCGCGCCCAGCGACTCGCCGACGAATATGCGGCAGCAGTCGCGGACGTGCAGGCGCGCGTCAAGCAGGCCGGCGGCACGCCGAAACGCGTTTATGTGGAACTTGGCAACAAGGGCCCCGGCGAATACGGCAACAGCTACGGCAAGGGAATGTGGGCCGGCGTGATTGGCCTGGCGGGTGGTGAAAACATCGCCGCTGGACAGGTCGAGAACTGGGGTCCGCTCAATCCGGAATACGTGCTGGCAAGCAACCCGGAAGTGATCTTCATCCCCGGTTCCGACTGGACGACCAAGAAAAAAGCCGTGCTGATGGGATTTGGTATCGAGCCCGGCAAGACGCGCGAGCGTCTGCGCCCCTATACCGGACGGCCCGGCTGGTCGGAGCTTACCGCCGTCAAGGTATCGCAGGTCCATGCGATCTATCATGGCGGCGCGCGCACGCTGTATGACTATGCCTATCTGCAATACATTGCGAAGATTCTGCATCCTGAAGCTTTCGCGGATGTCGATCCCGCGGCGACCCTGCAGCGCTATTACGAAACCTGGCTGCCGATAAAGGCAGAGGGATCGTTCATGGTGAAACTGGACTGACTGGCGCGGCGCGCGGGGCGAGTCCAATGGTTCGCCCCGCCGCTACCCGGTTTCCCATGGCCATGACGGAAAAAACTGAAGATGGATACGCGGCGCTGGCGGCCCGCCGGCTGACATGGCTGGCGCTTTCGGCCATGGCGCTTGCCGCTTCGTTTCTGGTCGACATCCTGACCGGCCCGTCCCTTCTGGCCGTGGCGGACGTGCTGCGCGCCCTGACGCGGCCGGCGGCCGAACTCGACCCCATGACGCGGGTCATCGTTCTCGATATCCGTCTGCCGATGTCGCTGATGGCAATCATAGTCGGCGCCTCGCTGGGCGTGGCGGGGACCCTGATGCAGACGATCCTGGGAAACCCCCTGGCCAGTCCCTATACGCTGGGCTTTTCAGCCGCCGCGGGATTCGGCGCCGCCGCGGCGATATTGTTCGGGCTGGAACTACCGCTGATTCCAATTCTGACCGTTCCCGTCGCTGCCTTCGTTGCTGCCTGCGGGGCCTGCGCCCTGGTATACGGCCTGGCGCGACTGCGCGGCATAACGGCCGAAATCATGGTGTTATCGGGCATCGCGACGCTGTTTCTGTTCCAGTCACTGCAGTCGTTGCTGCAGTATCTGGCGGCGCCGGAGGTATTGCAGGAAATCGTATTCTGGCTGTTCGGCAGCATGCTGAAGGCCACCTGGCTCAGCGTCACCGTTTCCGGTGTGATTCTGTTGTTCGTTCTGGTGCTGCAGGCGCCAGACGCCTGGAAACTTACCGCGCTGCGCCTGGGCGACGCGCGCGCGCAAAGCCTCGGCGTGGATGTAAGCCGACTGCGCCTCAAGGTCTTCCTGCTGGTCTCCCTGCTTACCGCCGGGGCCGTTGCCTTCGTGGGGACAATCGGTTTCGTAGGGCTCGTCGCCCCCCATATCGCCCGCATGCTGGTGGGCGAGGACCAGCGGATCCTGTTGCCGCTGTCGGGGATCGTCGGCGCCATCGTCATGACCGGTGCCTCGATCGTATCGAAACTGCTATCGCAGGGCGCCATGATACCGATTGGCATCGTCACGGCAGTCATTGGCGTACCGTTTCTGTTTGCTCTGATTCTGAGCGGCAAAAGGAGAATATGGTAATGTTGAGCGTTCGGAATCTATCGGTCCGGTTTGGCGCGGCAGAAATTCTCGACGGCGTCGGCTTTGAACTCGCGCCCGGAACCGTAACAGCCTTGATCGGCCCCAACGGCGCCGGCAAATCCAGCCTGCTCAAGGCTGTCGCCGGACTGATTCCGGCCCGCTGCACCATGGCGCTGCACGGGCGCGCAACGTCGAGACTCGGCGACGCCACGCAAACAATCGCCTATATGCCACAGGATACCGGACCGGCATCTTCGCTGACAATCATCGAGGTCGTTCTGCTGGGGCGGCTTTCCTCGCTCGGCCTGCGCGTATCCACGGAGATGCACCGGGCGGCCGTGGAAGCGTTGGCCCTGTTCGGGCTTGCGCCGTTGCAGACGCGCACACTGGATGCGGTAAGTGGCGGCCAGCGTCAACTCGTCTATCTCGCTCAGGCGCTATTCCGCGGCCCACCCGTTCTACTGCTTGACGAGCCGACGGCGTCCCTAGATCTGAACCACCAGCTTTCGGTCCTCGAAGCGATCCGCCGTCACACCCGCGACCGCAAGATAATCACGATGGTGGCCTTGCACGACCTGACTCTGGCCGCCCGGTTCGCGGACTGGATACTCTGCCTGAATGACGGCAAGTTAACTGATTCCGGCGAACCGGAAGCGGTCCTGACGCCAGGCCAGCTACGCGACACCTACCGGGTTGAAACCGAAATCGGCAGGACCGGCGACGGATTGGTCACCGTAACTCCGCTCCGGCCTGCCTGACGCGCGCCGTCAATCTGGGCGCGATTCGCGAACGCAACCCGCGGATCAACGTGGTCGGCGGCGCTGTTTCCAATGCCGCCACCAAGATGCTTTAATACCCGCCGTTTCATTCTGCGCGAAAGGCGCCCGGCGGCATGATTATCGAGAAAATCGAATCCATCCCCCTGAAAATTCCGTTGGCGCGGCCCTTTCCCGGCAGTTCATACGCCTATACCGAACAGGCAACGATCGTCACGCGGGTTTATGCCGCCGGCGGACTGGTGGGCGAGAGCTACAACAACGACGATTTCGGCTGCCAGGGGGATGTGGTGGGCATCGTCGCCGACGAGATCGCGCCGTTGCTGCAAAGCCGGGACGCGCGCAATGTCGAGGCCTGCTGGCAGGCCATGCTGCCGGTCACCAAGCCGGCGCTGCGCGACCGGCGGCTGGGGCTTTTCGCCATGGGCTGCGTCGATTGCGCGATTTGGGACCTGGTGGGGAAATCGCTGAACAACCCACTATACCGCCTGTGGGGCGGTTATCGCGACGAGCTGCCGGTCATCGCCATCGGCGGCTACTACGAAGAGGGCAAGACAATCGCGGATTACGGCCGCGAGATGGCGGAATATACGGCGTTGGGCATCGGCGGCTGCAAGCTGAAGGTCGGCGGCCTCTCTCCGGGGCAAGACGCTGAGCGAGCCCGCGCGGCGCGCGCCGCCGGCGGGCCGGGCTTCACCCTTGCGGTGGACGCCAACCTGGCCTGGAGCCGCGCCCAAGCGCTGGAATTCGCGCAATTGACGGCGGATTGCGATCTGCGCTGGTTCGAGGAACCCTGCCACTGGCAGAACGACCGGATGGACATGGCGGAACTGCGCAAGCGGATCGACGTCCCGATCTGCGCCGGCCAGAGCGAACTTACCGCGGCCGGCTGCCGCGATCTGATGAACGCCGGCGCCATCGATGTCTGCAATATCCAGGTGACCTGGTGCGGCGGCCCCACCGCCTGGCGCAGGGTCGCCGAGATGGCCGCCTGTTACGGCGTCGAGATGGCCCATACCGGGGATTCCCAGTTCGCCCCGCATTTGATCGCCAGCGTCCCGCACGGGACTTGCCTGGAGGTCTACCACCCCGACCGCGACCCGATGTTCTATTCGGCGGTGGCCTCTACCGATGACTTCCGGGACGGCAAATACCGCCTGCCCGACCGCCCCGGCTGGGGGCTGGAAATCGACGAGGGCCTGGTCGCGAAATACCGGGTGGACTGAACTATTTTGCGCGCGTCCCCGCGAACTCCACCAGGCTGGCGCTGAGGATCAAGGTCGCGCCGGCGATCTCGCGCATTCCGAACGGTTCGTCGAGCAGCAGGGCCGAGGAAACCAGCGCGATCACCACCTCGACCATCAGGAAAATGGCAACCTGGCCAGGTTGCAGGTGGTCGGCGCCATACAGGGTCATGAACATGCCGAACAACACCCAGACGAGCCCGAATGCGATCAGCCAGACCAGCGTCGCCGCCAGACCGGCCTGCCCCTCGACGGCGCCCACCGCTTCGCGCGTGCCCGGCAGCAGCGTCAACAACCAGACCGACGGGGCCAATATCAGCAGGCTGCCGAACAGTTGCGCCAAGGTCGTCTTCTCCATGCCGGGCCGGGCGCAGAACACGAAGGCCAGCGCCCAGGTAAAACCCGACGCCAGCCCCATATAGTCCGCCAGCGTCCGGGGCAGCGGGATGCCGCCGTTGGCGGAAAACACCACCATCATGCCCCCCAGCCCCATGGCCACGCCGAGAATTCGCCGGGCCGTCGCGGCCTCGCCATTGATCAGGCGCGACAGAATGACGGTCCAGACCGGCATCAGATAGAACAGCAGCACCACCCGCGCGACGGTGCCGCGCACCATGGCCTCCCAATAGAGGGCGACGCCGATACCGAGCAGGAAACTAACCCACCAGACCTGGCGCGTGAATACCAGCGCACCGCGGTTGCGCAGGACATAGGGAAGCAAGGCAGCCAACGCCACCATGCTGCTGAGCGCCGCCGCCAAACCTGAATCCAGCCCGCCGCTGCTCATCGCGCGGGCCGGGATCCACATGGTGCCCCACATGGCGGCCGAGAACAGCACAGCCAGATCGGGCCGCAGCCATCCCCACATCAGATGGACCGGCTTGCCGTTACCAGGGGAAGTCATTCCGGGGGGCCTCTATTCCAGCGAGAAATCGATGACCTGACGGCCATCGACCTCGCCGCGTTCCAGCCGGTCCAATGCCTCGTCGGCCTTCGACAGCGGGATGGTCTCGATATCGATGGCGAGCTTGAGAGACGCGCTCAGATCAAGCAGGTCGCGCAATTCCTGGCGCGTACCGACGGAACTCCCGGTGACCTGGACGCCGGTCCCGATCAGCCATTCAAGATTGAGGCTCACCGGTTCGGGCACCTGGGCGACCGAAATCACCCGGCCCAACGGGTTGGTAGCGGTGACGATGGCGTCCCAAATCCGATTGGTGGGCGCGAAATTGATGCAGGCGTCGGCGCCGCCCATATCGCGGATCTGCCCGCCGGGATCCTCGGCGGCCAGAAAGACGTGATCGGCCCCCATGCGGCGCGCGATCGCCAGTTTGTCCGGGTTGGCGTCGATGGCGACCACGGTGGCGCCGAACGCCTTGGCCAACTGGATTCCATACTGGCCCAGCCCACCGATGCCGAATATCGCGCAGGTCTTGCCGGGCGCGAGACCGGCCTTCAACAGACCGCCATAAGCGGTGACCCCGGCGCAGAGCAAGGGCGCCGCGTCGGCCGACGAAATCGCGTCGGGGATGACCGCCGTATAGGCTTCCTTCACGATCGCATATTCCGCGAACCCGCCATTCACATCGACGCTGTGGCCGCGATGTTCCCCGCAGAAGGATTCATGACCGGTCAGGCATTGCCGGCAATGGCCGCAGGTATCGTGCATCCAGGGCAATCCGACCCGCGCGCCGTCGCCGATCGTATCGCACCCCGGCCCACGCCCGACAACGATGCCGACCCCTTCATGGCCCAGGATCAGCGGGAAGCTGGATTCCGGCGGCGCGGTGGAACCCTTGCGCACATCCAGATCGCTGTGGCAAACACCGCAAGTCTCCAGCTTGATCAGCAACTCGCCCGGCCCCGGCTCAGGCACCGGAACCTCTCGAATTTCCAGCGGCTTGCCATAAGCCACGGCGAATGCGGCGCGCATTGTTTCGGTCATTTATCAGCTCTCCGATTCAGTCGGCGATATGCAGAACGATCTTGCCCATCGTGCCCCCGGCCTCAAGCTTCGCATGGGCGGCGCGGATATCGGCGAGGTCGAAGCGGTCGGCGATGTGGATTTTCAGGTTTCCCTTGGCCAGCAGCGCCATGCCGTGATCGACGATCCGCGCCTGGGCGTCGAGGCGATCCTGCAGCCCCAGGATCATCGGGGTCAGCATCATGACGTTGTGGATCGTCAGGTTTGCCACATAAGCGGTCTCGGCCTGGTCGTCAGCCGGCGTGCCCATCAGCGTGACAATCTGGCCATAAGGGGCCATGGCGCGGAAGGTGTCCCGCATTCCCTCCGCCCCGACATTGTCCAGCGCCACGTCCAGGCCTCGCCCGCGGGTCCATTCCATGGCTTCCGCGACGAAGTCCCGGTCGCGGTAGAAAATCGGCCTGTCGGCGCCCAGCCCGGTGACGAATTCCGCCTTCTCGTCGCTGCTGACCGTGGTGGCGACCTTCGCGCCGCACAGGGCCGCCAACTGGATTGCCATATGGCCGGTGCCGCCGGCGCCGCCATGGATCAGCACATGCTCGCCAGCCTGCAGACCGGCCCGTTCATAGAGGGCTTCCCATCCGGTAATGGTGACCAGCGGCAGGGCCGCGGCGCTGTGAAAATCGACGCGTTTGGGGATCGCCACAAGCTGGCTTTCCGGGACCACTGCAAATTCGGCATAGGTTCCAGGATGACCGCCGATGCCGCCATTGCAGAAACAGACCCGGTCGCCGGGCTTGAACCGCGTGGACCCGGCACCGACTTCCTCGACCACCCCGGCGCCGTCATGGCCAAGCACCAGCGGCGCATCGCTTTCGATATACGGGCCGAGCGCGCGGAAAAATCCGTCCGCCGGGTTCAGCGCCGCCGCCTTCAGGCGCACCAGCACGTCGCCCGCGCGCCCTGGCCAGGGCAGCGATATTTCCATGTTCTCCAGCACTTCCGGCCCGCCGGTCCCGTTGCAGACAACGGCGTTGGTCTTGAACGACATTCAGTGTTTCCTTTTCAGATCATGCCCAGTTGGGCGCGTTTTTTCCTGCTCCAGGCCTGGGTGATGCGGTCGGCGGTGATGGCGATCACCGCCATGCCGACGCCGGCCACCATGCCAACGCCGAAGTCACCGTCGCCCAGCCCGACATAAACCTGCTGGCCCAGATCCTTGGTGCCCACAAGCGCCGCGATCACCAGCATCGAGATACCGTACATGATGGTCTGGTTCAGCCCCAGCATCAATTCGGGCAGCGCCATTGGCAGCTTCACCTGCCACAGCAATTGCGATCTGGTGCAGCCCATGGCGGTGGCGGCCTCGACAACTTCCGCCGGCAGGCTGCGCAGCGCATGTTCGCTATAGCGCACGGCCGGCACGATGGCGTAGGCCATGATCGCCAGCAGCGCCGTGAAATCGCCGATCTTGAAGATCATCAGGATCGGAATCAGCGGCACGAATTGCGGCATGGTCTGCAGCGTGTCGTTGATCGGCCGGATGAAGGCGGAAACCCGCTTGTCATGCGCCGCCCAGATTCCGATGGCCGAACCGGCGATAAAGGACAGGATCACCGCGATGCCGCAGAGATAAACCGACAGCACCGCCAGTTCCCAGATACCGGTCAGCAACAGATAGGCAAGCCCGGCCAGGACGCCCGTGGCCAGCCTGCGCCCGCCCGTGCCCCAGGCCAGGCATCCGATTATCGCAAACAGCGCCGGCCAGGGAATGTTGGTCAGCCCGAAATAATAGACCATGCCGGCCAGCAACACCGCCATCGCCGCCCTGATTGACGAAGCCCGCGCCGCCAGGAACGCCAG
>CBFDDT010000121.1:0-11547 GCA_965603635.1 uncultured bacterium
TTCGCCGCCGGGATGTCCGGTAACCTGCGCGGCATTGCATGGATGGCGCTGTCCACGGTCGCCTTCGTGACGATGCATGCGGCCGTGCGCGACGTGTCGCAGGACATGCATCCCTTCGAGGTCGCTTTCTTTCGCCAGTTCTTCGGGATCGTCGCGCTGGCGCCCTGGTTCATACGCTACGGGCTGACGCCGTTACGCACCAGCCGCCTCAGGCTGCATACGGCGCGGGCCTTCATCAATGTGATCGCCATGTTCGCCTTCTATTATGCGCTCAGCACCGTGCCGCTGGCGCAGGTCTCCGCGCTGGCGTTCTCGGTGCCGATCTTCACGGCCCTGCTGGCGATGGCCTTCCTGGGCGAGCGCGCGAGGTTGCGGCGTTGGGCGGCGATCCTGTTCGGGTTCTCCGGGGTGTTCGTGGCCTTTGTCCCTGATTTCCTTGACGGCGGGACGCCCCAGTTGGGCTCGCTGATGGTCTTGTTGTCCTCCTTTACCTGGGCCATGGCGCTGATCATGATCAAGATGCTGGGACGGACCGAATCCACCATCACGATCACCGCCTATATGGTGCTGTTGATGACGCCCATGTCGCTGTTGCCGGCGCTGGCCGTGTGGGAATGGCCGACCACGGAGCAATACGGCTGGCTGCTGTTCATCGGCGTTATGGGAACGATCGGCCAGTTGACCGTGGTTCAGGCGCTGAAGGAGGGGGAGACCCATGTGGTCATGCCGATCGACTTCACCAAGCTTATCTGGGCGGCGGGGCTGGGTTTTCTGTGGTTCGGCGAAATTCCGACGGCCTTCACCTGGGCCGGCGGCTTTATGATCTTCGTCTCCACCACCTACATCGCCTGGCGCGAACACCAGCTTCGCAAAACATCAATACCGGCCCCCGCCCCATTAACGCCAGGTGGGTAAAGAATTACTCCGGCTGGATCAGCAAGTTTTCCAGGATGCGGTTCAGCGAGATTACCACCATGCCGAAGCCGGCCCAGACAGGGATGCTCCATTCCGACGCCAATTCGCCGCCCATGCCCGCCGACCTGACGACTGCCAGCATGCCCCACCACAGGCCAAGCCCCAGCAAGGTCGCGGCGGCGGCGGACAGAATTCTCAACAGGTTCTCAGTCACGGGCTATCCTCCGGAACAGGCGATTGAACAGAGGACAGGGTCTAATGGATTATCCTTGATATCCCGTTAATGAGGCGGGGCCGCGCGGCCTACCAGTTCTCGCCGAACGGGCGTGCCTCGACCTCGAAGGACCAGGCGGAACGGCTCTGGCGCGTCGTTTGCCATACGGTTTCGGCGATGTCCGCGGGTCGCATGAAAAAATCGTCCGACTTGTCGGGCATGCGCGCCCGCGTGCGCTCCAGGTCGATAATCCCGTCGATGATCACCAGCGAGACATGGATGCCGGCGGACCAGAGGTGGCGCGCCATGGATTCGGCCAGGCTGCGTTGCGCCGCCTTGCCGGCCGCGAACGCCGCCGATTTCGGCCCGCCCCGGCGCGAGGCGGTGGCCCCGATCATCACGATATTGCCGTTGCCCGCCGCTTTCATCGCCGGAATCACCTGTTGCGAGGCGACGAAGGCGCCGTGGGCGTTGATGCGCCAGCAGGTCTCGAAATCCTCGGCCGAGACCTCCTCTACCGAACCCCATATGCCGGAACCGGCGTTATAGATCAGCGTCTCGACCTCGCCCATCTCATCGCGGATTTTCGCGAAGCACCGCTCGATATCGCCCGCATCGGCGGCGTCGCAGCGATAAGCGCGCGCGTCGGGCAATTCGGCGGCCAGCGGGTCGATCACATCCCCGCGCCGCGCCATCAGGGCGACCGCATGGCCGCCTTCGGAAAATCGCCGCGCAAAGGCCTCTCCGTTGCCTGGGCCGACACCCAGAACAGCGCATACCGGTTTTGACATTGTCTTGTCTCCCTCATTCCCGATCCGGTCGAGAGGTTAGCACGCGGGATGCCCTGGCGAACATCCTCTCTCCAAATGTTGAAGCCTACTCCAGCAGCGCATCGAGCAGGGGCGCGGCCGGGACGCCGGGGTCGATAGCCGCAACCAGTTCGTGAATTCTGGCGGACCTTTCCGGTCCGATAACCGGGCCGGCAAGGGCGTCGAACTTCGCCGCCAATTGCTCGTCGGACAGCGGGTCCTCGGGATCGCCGGGGGCCGCAAGAGTGCCGGATTCGAGCACTCTCCCATCCGACAGTCCGATAACCACCCGGGCCGCCCGTTCGCCGGGGAAGCGGGCGCTCATGTCTCTGTCTTCCACCAGCTCGATGGCGTGGCTCAGCTTCAGCACCGCGTCGTCGGCCAGCCCCGCCCCATCGACCTGCGCCATGCCGACCTCGCCATGGACCAGCGCGGCGGCCACCGAGAAGGGCAGCGAATATTGCGCCTGGTCGGTATCGGCCGGCGCCCGCATGGCCAGCCGGTATCCCTGATGAAAGGTTTCCACCCGCACGGTCTCTATGGACGCCTCGCCAAATTGCGGGCGCAGGGTCATTGCGGCATGGATCGCCGGCTGGGCCCAGCGGCAAACCGGATAGGGTTTCATATATTGCTCGGCGATACACCAGTTTGTGCCGAGATCGGCCCAGAATTCGCCGCCGTCCAACTCCACCGTTGCCGCCGGCGCGCCGGTAAAACCCTCGGCCGCAAGGTCCACCGCCACCACGCCGGCGAAGGCCCCCATGGCGGAGCCGTCCTTCAGCATCGAGGGATGGTCGATCACCCGCATCATCTGGCTGCGCGGGCCCCAATATTCGGCGATGCCCAGCGCATGGCGGGTTGCCTCATGGTCCAGGCCGCGCATGCGCGCGCCAATCGCCGCCGCGCCCAGGGCATTCCAGGCGCCGGACGTATGGTAATCGGCGACGCTGGCATGCAGCGCCAGGCCGGCGCGGATGGCGATCTCGTAACCCAGCACCAAGCGGGTCAGGAATTCCGCCCCGTCCAGCCCCGTCTCGCCATCGGCGAAGGCCGCCAGCGCCGGCAGCACCGTCACCCCGGCATGGCCCTTGGTCTCGCGATAACCGTCATGGGCGTCGACACTGTCGATCATCGCCGCCCCGGCCATCGCGGCGCCGGCCGGTGAGGCGCGCCGTCCGTCCATCAGGATGCGGACGCCGCCATTCGGTGCGCCGAGATTGCCATGGGCGAAGCTGCGCAGCATGCGGCCCGATTTCGTTTGCGATCCCGCCGCCGCAACCCCGGCCAGATCCAGCAGGCAACGCCTCGCCTCGCGCAGGGCATAATCGGGAATATCTTCGTAACGGAGCCCTAAAATAAAATCGGTGACGGCGGGTGCGCGCATCGGAACCTCCTGGTGGCGTGGACCGACGGATGGTACCCACGGTCCGAAAGAATATTTCCGCCTATTTCCGACATCATGCGGTGAAAACAGGCTGTTTTTCACTTAATCCACGCTGCAAACCTGATATGCTGCCAACTTATAGGGAATAAGGGGAGATATCGGCCGATGCTCTGGGAGCCGCCGGATACTTTGCCACAGAAGATAGGGTTCCATCTGGTGCCGCTATTTTCGATGATGGCCTTCGCCTCGGCGATTGAGCCGCTTCGCTCGGCCAACCGCCTGGCGGGGAAAACCCTTTATGAGTGGCGCATTTTTGCCGAAAATATGGATCCGGTCCCGGCCAGCAACGGCATTGCCGTGGTGCCGGAAATACCGATTTCGGAGGTCGAGCGGATACCCACCCTGATCCTGTGCAGCGGCACGGGCACGGAAGAAAATTTCGACACCCGGTTGTTCGGCGTACTTCGGCGACTGTCGCGCAATGGGGCGCATGTCGGCGGGTTGAGCGGGGCGCCGCTGTTGCTGGCCCGCGCGGGGCTGCTGTCGGGGCGGCGTTGCACGCTGCATTGGGAGCATATTCCCGGCTTTGTCGAGGAGTTTCCGGATATCGAGGTCACCGACGATCTGTTCGAGATCGACGGCCCGGTATTCACCTGCGCCGGCGGCAGCGCGTCGATGGACTTGATGCTGCACCTGATCACCCAGCAGCATGGCCACGATCTGGCGGCGGCCGTCTCGGAACAGTTTATCCATGACCGCATCCGCGAACCAACCGACCGCCAGCGCATGGCGCTACGCATGCGCATCGGCCACAGTCACCCCAAACTGGTCGCCGCCATCGCCTTCATGGAAGACAATCTGGAAAACCCGTCGACGCCGCCGCAACTGGCGCGCTCGGTTGGCTTGTCCAGCCGCCAGTTGGAGCGCCTGTTCCGAAAATATATGGGATGCACTCCGGCGCGCTATTATCTTGAGCTGCGCCTGAAACGCGCTCGCGCGTTGCTGCGCCAGACTTCGCTGTCGGTGCTGGACGTGGCGGTGGCCAGCGGCTTCGCCTCCGCCTCGCATTTCTCCAAACGTTACCGCGACCTGTTCGGCCAGTCCCCACGCAGCGATCGTAACGCGGCGTAATTCACCAAGGAAATATTCCGATGACGATGCTGAAACACCGGAACTGGGTGCCCGGAGGCTGCGAGGATTTCGTGCAGGACATGGCGAAATCGGTCGCGGGCATGGACGTGGATTCGATCGAACGGGAAATCGACCGGCTGGCCGGTGAAAATCGTGTCATCCACGAACATGACTGCGTCAACCTGAATCCCGCCACCAATGCCATGAACCCGAAGGCCGAGGCGTTACTGGCGGCGGGCCTCGGTTCGCGCCCGTCGCTGGGCTATCCCGGCGACAAATACGAGATGGGCCTGGAGGCGATCGAGAAAATCGAGGTGATCGCGGCGGAATTGGCCGCGGAGGTTTTCGGCGCGGGCTTTGCCGAAATCCGGGTTGCCTCGGGCGCAATGGCCAACCTTTATGCTTTCATGGCCACGGCGAAGCCGGGGGACAAGATCATTGTCCCGCCGCCGGAGATCGGCGGACATGTCACCCATCACGGCGCCGGCGTGGCAGGGCTTTATGGGCTAAAGGTTTTGGCCGCCCCGGTGAACGCCGCCGGCTATACGGTCGACCTGGACGGTTTGCGCGACCTGGCCCTGGCGCAACGCCCCAAACTGATCACTATCGGCGGCAGCCTGAATCTGTTTCCCCATCCGGTTCGCGAAATTCGCTCGATTGCCGACGAGGTGGAAGCCTGGCTGCTGTACGACGCGGCCCATATGTCGGGCATGATCGCCGGAAAAGCCTGGCAACAACCGCTGGAAGAAGGCGCTCATCTGATGACCATGAGCACCTATAAGAGCCTCGGCGGCCCGCCTTCCGGCCTGATCCTGACCAATGAGCAGGAACTCGCCGAGAGGTTGGACCGCATTGCGTTCCCCGGGATGACGGCGAATTTCGACGCCGCGAAATCGGCCTCGCTGGCGATGGCGCTGCTGGACTGGAAAGTGCATGGCGAGGCCTATGCCCGAACCATGGTGGAAACCGCGAAGGCGCTTGCGATGGCGCTGGTGGACGAAGGCATGGCGGTCCATGCCGTCGGGCGCGGTTGTACCCAATCGCATCAACTTGCCCTGGAGGCGGCTCCCTTGGGTGGCGGTCAGAAGGCCGCCAAACTGTTGCGCCGCGCCAATATCCTGACCTGTGGCATCGGCTTGCCCATCGCGGCGGTCGAGGGAGACCTCAACGGTCTGCGCATGGGCACGCCGGAGATCGTTCGCTGGGGCATGGGGCCCGACGATATGCCGGAACTGGCGAAACTGATCGTGCGGGCGCTCAAGGCCCAGGACGCGCCGGAAACGCTGGCCCCGGAAGTTACCGCCTTTAAGGGCAAGTTCCCCCGGATGCATTTCGTCCGTTAGAGGAGGCCGCCATGGACAGCAATCACATCGCCGCCGAGCGTATCGAGCGCATTGCGCTGGAGGAGCTGCATGGATCGGCCGATGATGCGATGCGCGCGCGGCTGGGTTTGCGCAAGGAGCCATCGGGCACCGCACTGGTTTCGCTGGCGTCGGGCGACCCGGAAAACATCCTGCTGAACCGGGCCATCGGGCTGGGAGTGGAGGCGGAGGCGGAACCGGGAGAGGTAGCGCGGATCGCGGCGCTATACCGCGCGGCGGGCGTGACGAAGTTTTTCATCCATCTGACGCCGGCGTCCATGCCCGCCGGCCTTGAAGGCGAACTTGAGGCCGAGGGGCTCGTCCGGCGCCGCGCCTGGGTCAAGTTCCTGCGCAATATGGATGCGCCCCCGCCCGAAGCCCGGTCTTCCCTGGAAGTCCGGGAGATCGGGCCGGAACATGCAAGGGATTTTGCGAAAATCGCGGCGTTTGGCTTCGATATGGCGGAGGATTCCGAACCGACGATTGCCGGTTTGGCAGGCCGCCCCGGATGGCATCTTTTCATGAGTTTCGATGGAGATCGCCCGGCCGGCACGGGCGCGCTGTTCGTGCGCGACGGCATGGGTTGGTGCGACTGGGCCGCGACCCAGCGCGACTTCCGCCGCCGTGGCGGCCAGGGCGCGGTGCTGGCCGCCCGCATCGCCAAGGCCGCCGAACTGGGCTGCCGCCTGATGGCCACCACGACCGGGGAGGCGGTCGAGGGCGATCCGCAGCATTCCTATTCCAACATTGAAAGAGCCGGCTTCCGCGCCGCCTACACCCGCGCCAATTTCGGTCCGCCGCCGGTCTAAAACGACGAACCCGGCTGGGTCAGGAACGCCAATTCATCAGCTGTCGACTCGCGGCCCAGCACGTCGTTGCGGTGGGGGAAACGACCGAAGCGGTCGATGATATCCTTGTGGGCATGGGTGAATTTCAGAACATCGTCATTGCCCAGGGCGGCGTTCAATTCGATCGACAGTTCCTGATCCTGCCAGTTCTCGCTATGTTGCAGCGGCATGTAGAGGAATTGCTTTTGCCGTGCGTCCAGCCCCTTGTCATAATCCAGGCCGAGTATGTGCTGAAGCAGGATGCGGGCGTGAGGATCGGTGGCGAAGGCGCGTGGGTCGTCGCGGAACATATTGCGCGGAAACTGGTCCAGCACGATCACCAATGCCAAACACCCTTCCGGTGTTTCGATCCAATCGCCGAGTTCCCCGTCATAGGCTCGTCGGTAAACCGATCCGAAACGGTCACGAATGTCGCCGTCGAAACCCTCGTCTTTCGCGAACCATTGCTCCGGTCCGGATTCGACAAACCAGAAATCGAGAACCGCCCTCGCTTCGGTCGGAAGTGTTTCGTTTTCGCTCATGTCATAATTCCTGACCGATTATCCGTCATAATAAGAATGGCATGGAATTCGAGTTTGAAAAGACCATAACCGCTTTCAGAATCCTTCCGGCACATGATCGAAGCGTTCCATTTGGCTGCGATGCTGGCTGACGATGGCGGTTATCTGGTCCTTCGTTAGCGCGTCTCGTCACTGGCCAGCGTGCCCTTGCGGAAGAATCGGTCGGCGACGGCCGGTTTTTTGTAGTAGCCGCATGATTGCATGAAACAAATAATACGGCCGCCCCGCCGGCGCAAACCCTTCGGCCGCCCCAGGCCCTGAGAAAAACCATTGGAACCGCTTGCCCTCGCCCGCCGCAAGCGCTATATACCGGGCCGTCCAGCCGGAGTGTAGCTCAGCCTGGTAGAGCACTGTCTTCGGGAGGCAGGGGCCGGTGGTTCGAATCCACTCACTCCGACCAACAGAACCCCTTGGGAAACCAAGGGGTTTTTGTTTTGGGGAATTGCGGCGGAGGCTCTTTAGCTTCGTTTCGCCTTTTGCACCGCGGTCTCCAGCGCCTGCAGGAAATTCGAGCGGTCCTGTTTCGTGAAGCTCGGGCCGGCGCCGCTGATTTCGCCGGTGTCGCGCAGGTGGGACTTCAAATCGCGCATCGACAGGGCCATGCCGATGTTGTCGGCGGTGAAGGGCTTTCCCTTGTGATCCATCGTCCGCGCGCCGGCCTCCAGGCAGCGGGCGGCGAGCGGGATGTCGGCGGTAATGGCGATGTCGCCGACGCTCACATGCTCTGCGATCCAGTCGTCGGCGGCGTCGAATCCATCATCGACCACCACGCGGTTAACCAGTGGGCTTTCCGGCAGACGCATCCATTGATTGGCGACGTAATGCGTCGTCAGCCCATGGCGCGCCGCGACCCGCAGTGCTTCGTCCTTCACGGGACAGGCATCGGCATCGACGTAGATTTGAGTCACGCCTTTGTTCCGGCGGGACATCCAGGGCGCTTAGCGGCGGCGCTTCGGCGGCGGGCGTTTGCCGCCTGCGGGGCCGGGGCCGGGCGTGTCAGTCTTGTGGCGGAAATTGATCCGGGCCTTGGTCAAATCATAGGGCGTTAGCTCCACGGTGACGCGGTCGCCCGTCAAAATACGGATACGGAACTTCTTCATGCGGCCGGCGGTATAGGCCAGCACATCGTGCCCGTTCTCCAGGGTCACCCGGAACCGGGCATTCGGCAGGACCTCGGTAACGACGCCCTCCGCTTCAATCAGATCTTCCTTGGTCATACATTCTCCTTATTCTAATAACCATTTACAAAAGCAGGGGGCCGGGCAGATGAATTCTGCCCGGCCCCTTGGCAAAATCGTCCTCAGACGGCCTGGAGGCTGGCGGCGGCGGTCTTGCCGTTGCGCCCTGTCTCAAGCTCGTAGGACAGTTTCTGGCCTTCATTCAGGCTGTGCATCCCGGCCTGCTCGACCGCGCTGATATGCACGAAGACATCGTTGCCACCATCGTCGGGCTGGATGAAACCGAAGCCCTTGGTGCTGTTAAACCATTTTACTGTGCCGGTTGGCATGGAAATCTCCTCAATTGCTGGTATCGTTTCGGGCCGTATTGCCCGTTACGTCGAAATTAGCATTGGGAGAAAACCGTGATCGGGACCCCAAAGGGGCGGAGCTTGGTGGACCCAAAGAAACTCGACGGGCCGAACATTGTGCGAACGGCGGTAAAATGCAAGGAATTTCTTGCTTGAAGTGCCTTGAAGCCTTCCACGGGCGGAAAACGAAATAGGCGGAACCTTTCGGTCCCGCCCATATCCGATCAACTTTTTGGCCGCCTTATATCGGCAAGCCTTGCTATTACATCGCTTTCAGGTCGGTTGCGGCGGTTTTGCCGTTTCGGCCCGGTTCCAGGTCGAAAGATACTTTCTGACCTTCGTTCAGCCCGTCCATGCCCGCGTTCTGAACCGCGGAAATATGGACGAAGACGTCGTTGCCGCCCTCGTCGGGCTCAATAAAACCGAAACCTTTTGTGGCGTTGAACCATTTGACTGTGCCAGTCGGCATTCGCTCTCTCCTTAGTCTTTCATGGTCCCGCAACTTCTTGCGGGGAAACATCAAATTACCGATGGGAGGAAACGATTGCCCTGGCGGGCGGTGGTGTTTCAGGCTGCCCCATAGAATTCGATGGCAAAAAAATGCCGCGACTCTTGTTGCTTTGCAAGTGAAATTTTATTGCGTGCCGTGAGCGGTTGTCTGTCTGCTTGGTCTCGTCAGTAATGTTGCGAGGCGTTTGGCGCGGTATCTTCCGCCAGGCCCGGGAATTCCATTCGGGCATTGAAATCCTTGGCTCTTTCCTTTTCACCAGAATGATGATCGGATGGCGCCCATGAATACCAAACGGCTCTTTATCGCGGCCGGCATGGCCTGGGGCATCCTGCTGGGTATCGCCGGGGGGATGTATGCCGGAGGCGTCGCCGCCGGCTTCGCCTGGCTGTTCCTGTTCGGCGACGACCGCTGGCCCGGCTGGGGCGAGACTGCGATCCTTGGTGTCGCCATGCTCGTCGGGTTGGCGATCCTGGCCGGTTGCATCGCGTTGGGTTGGGCCGTTGGGCGCGGCTACGAGGATGCCGGACCCGCCCGCCGGGCACGCGGCGGATGGATCGCCGCCGGCCTGATCCTGCTCGCCGTTCTGGCCGGCGCCGGCGGGGTATGGAGCGAGATCAGCCAGCAGGAAGGCATCGGCCGCCAGCGCCAGGAACAGGCCGCCGCCGGCATGAATCTGGCGGATATGCAGGCCGCCACACACCGTTTGACCGGTATCGGCATCGACTGGCAGGGCGGCGGCGCGGACGGGTCGGCGACAGTCCGACTCGATGGCAACCGGGCTGGCGCCTACCGTCTCGAATGGCGAATCGGCGGCCAGTCCTTCAAGCAACCGCTGATGACCGGCGAGGCGCGGCTTGATCTGGTCCCGGGCCCGGCAAGCACGGATATAGCCATTCCGGCCGAGGCGCTGGTCGATGGTTACCGCGGGATCCTGTCCCACCGGAACGCCAGCATCATGGTCGACGAACCCTTCACCCTGGAGGCCAGACTGATCCCGATCCTGGGCGCGGCGGAGGAAGCGGCGCTGCCGCAAGGAGAACGCCGCAACCTTGAACAGGGCTGGTCGCCGCTGATCGACGAGGCGCGCGCCGAATTCCCGGTGCGCTTCTTCCTCTACGGCGGGGAACTGAGCTGGCAGGCGCGTTAACCAGCCCCCTCATGAAAACAGCGCCGGGTCGGGCAAGTTTTCCAGGTCGCGGGCGACCCAGCGGCCGGCCTCGACCGTGGCGATGAAGTCCTCGAGGCCGCGGTTGAAGGCGGCCGGGTCTTCCAGGTTCAGCATATGCCCGGTCTTGGGCAGCACCCATAGCGCGGCCGAGGGCACGGTGCGCTTCAGCCACAGGCTGGCGTCGAGGCTGAGATCGTCCTCGTCTCCGGCGACGATCAGTGTGGGGATGGTCAGCGCCTTCAAGCCGTCCTTGAGGTCGCCGAAGGTGGGGCGGCGGGCCTGAACCCCGCGCATGGTAAGGGCCGCGCCGGTGGCGTCATGCTGGGCCAGGATGTCGCGGAACTGGGCCCAGCCGCGCGGGTCCCTTTCGCGGAACTGCACCCGCGCCGGGCCCTGCGAGTAGGTCTCGGCGACGGCCTGCGCGCCCTGGGATTCGTAGCGTTCGGCCATGGCGACGGCGTCGGCCCGGAACCGGTCGGTCTCGCCCGGGCCCGAGCCATAGCCCGCCCCGGCGACGGTCAGCGACAGCGCCATATCGGCATGCAGCAGGCCGAAATGCAGGGTCGCGTTGCCGCCCATCGACAGGCCGACGATATGGGCCTTCCCGATCCCCAGATGACGCATGACACGGGCGATATCGCTGGCCGCGATCTCCTGGCCATAGGCTTCGACATCGCCCGGCACGTCCGACGGCGGATAGCCCCGCGCATTGAAGGCGATACAGCGGTGGCGCCGCGCGAAATGGCGCATCTGCGGCTCCCAGCCGCGATGATCGGTGGCGAATTCATGGACGAAGACGATCGGCGTGCCGGAACCCGCCTCCTCGTAATAGAGCTTGACCCCGTCGGCATCGGCGAATGGCATTTCGGTCTCCCTGTTCGACTGGCGGCGAGGATAGCAGGGCGCGGCGGCGGGGCACAGAGGTTGATAAATAGGTAGGTCGGGACCGCCCGCGCGGCCCCGAATCGCGCAAATCGGCGGGAAACCGGCAACGGCGAGGAAAATCGGGTCAGATCCGGGTTAGATTCGGTGTAGGTCCGACACAGATTTTATAGAGATCACGGGTATAAATCGAGTTGGAAAACGGTATGGGATGGGTATGCGCGGGGTATGGGTTT
>CBFDDT010000122.1:0-11469 GCA_965603635.1 uncultured bacterium
GCTGAACTGGCCGAAACTGAATGCCAACACTTTGTCGCCCGGCGACAGGGTGTTGGTAAGGGCGGCTTCCCAGGCGCCGGTGCCCGACGACGGGAAAATGAAGACCTGGCCCTCTTCGGTCCTGTAGACCTTTTTCAGGTCGCGCAAAACGCTGGACGACAGATCGGGAAACTTCGAGGAGCGGTGATCCTCCATCGCGATCATCATCGCGCGCTGCACGCGATCGGGGATGTTGGTCGGCCCCGGAACGAAAAGGAAATTGCGGCCGGTGGTGGTTCTCATGTTCTGCATGCTATGTCTCCCTGCGCCGGTCATATGTATGGAAATAAACGGTCAACTGGCTGGTCGCGGGGATGAATAGCGCGACAGGGTCTCCAATGAAACCCCCCTTCGGTGTGGCGTTAAGCCACCCCTTCAGGTAGTTGCCGGCAACCGCCCCTGTTCTTTCAGAAGGTCGCGCCCCAGGGCGGTCACCTTGACGATCGTGCCGGCGTTTTTCGTCTGCTCGCGGACGACGAGCCCCCGGTCCACGGTGTCCTCCCAGATCGTGAGTCTGGGGCACGAGGTGCGCCAGGCATCCATGACCTCGCTATAGGCCCGCGGCCGCGCCGCCACCCACTCCACCAGGTCGAGCACCAGGGTGTCCGTCGTATCCTTCATATCGGGCTCCACGGTTGAATGCGCCGGATAATAGCAGATTTCGGGGCCCTGACGATAATCATCGGGTGCTGATCATTCTTTCCCAAAGAAACCCAGAAGGCGGCCCAGCAACCCTTTCCGCCGGGGAATCGGGAATTGCGCGGCATACCTGTCGATGGCGCCCCAGCCGCCGTTTTCCTTTTCGTACAGATCGTAAAACCGATCATCGAGATCGTCGAACGGGCTTTCCCAATCATCCTCTTCGTCCAGATCCTCCGGGTCCAGCTCGTCCAGTGCTTGCTGTCGAAGAAAGCGGTCGCGGGGATAGGGATCGGGGAGTTTCGCCATGGCCTCGGCGACGACCGCCGCGGTTTCCGGCATGCCTACGATTTTGAACCCGGCCAGGGCCTCGGGCGACAGTACACCCGTCGAGTTATAGAAAAACTGGTGGAATCCGCCATTGCAGACCTCTGAAATGCACCAATGCACGGCGAACAGATGCCCTGCATGTTCAGGAACCTCCGAGAACTGCCGGAGAAAAGTTTCGGGCCCATCATAAATGCTAACCGCGTTCCAGATCGGACTTATGTGATTCCAGTAACCCTCAGCCATAAACTTTCCTCCGCCGATTATCCGGCTGACAGTATTTTGGCCCTCAGCGTATTAATACTATGGAAACACGCCGCGCTATTCCGCCTGTTCCAGCCCCGCATCCTTCAGCGCTTTTTTCTGCCGGCTGGCCAGTGCCTTCTCGTCGAAATCGCCGATCATGTCGTGGAACAGCTGGTACCAGTTGACCTCGGCCTTCAGGCGCAGGAAGACGGAGCCGAGACCGACGGCGGCGCGGTCCATCAGGACGAACTCGCGTGGCGGGGTAACGCCGCCCAGGCGTCTGATTTCACTATGCATTTTGCTGGCGACGCCGGCGCCGTAGAGGCCGCTTTCCGATTCCTGGATGCGTTGAACCCGATCCTTCATCAGCGGCGAATAGACGAATTCGGCCCAGATGTTCAGGGTATCGATCATCTCGGCATTCAGGTTCTCGAAACCCCAGGACTCGTAGGCATGGACCGCGAGGTCGCGGTCGTCGTTCTGAAGCGCATGATAGAGATCGATAACGCCGCGCACGAAGGAGGGCGGGAACACCCGGATACAGCCGAAATCCAGCAGGTTGATCGCGCCGTCGGCCCGCGCGTTGTAATTGCCCATATGCGGATCGCCATGGATGACGCCGTAATAATAGAAGGGCACATACCAGGCGCGAAACAGGTTATGGGCGATGCGGTTGCGGGATTCGACCGGCGAATCCTCGAAGCCGGCCAGTGGATGCCCGTCCATCCAGGTCATGGTGAGCAGCCGGTCGGTTGACAGTTCGGCCACCGGTTCTGGCACCTGGACGCCGTCTTCATCGGCCAGCATGGCGCGGTAGAGCAGCATGTGGCGGGCCTCGCGCTTGTAATCCAGTTCCTCGCGCAGGCGGTCGGAAATTTCCCCGTGGATTTGTTTGGTCGAGATCGCCTTGTCGTAGGATTCATAGAGCGAGAAAATCAGCCGCAGCTGCGTCAGGTCGGCCTCAACCGCCGAGGCCATGTCGGGATATTGCAGCTTGCAGGCCAGATCCCGCCCGTCCAACCCGACGGCGCGATGCACCTGGCCCAGCGAGGCGGCATGGGCGGCCTCTCGGTCGAATTCGCCGAATCGCGCCCGCCAGTCGGGCCCAAGCTCGGTCGCCATGCGCCGGCGCACGAAGGGCCAGCCCATCGAAGGCGCGTCGGATTGCAGCTGTTTCAGTTCGGCGGCGTATTCGGCGGGCAGCGCATCGGGGATAGTGGCCAGAAGCTGCGCCACCTTCATCAGCGGCCCCTTCAACCCGCCCAGCGCACGGGTCAGCTCCGCCGCGTGCCTGTCGCGGTCCAGTTCAACCCCGAACAGCCGCGAGCCGGCAAACCGCGCCGCCGCCCCGCCCACGGCCCCGCCAACGCGTGCATAACGCCGCATGCGGCCGGTCAGGTTGCTTTGGTTGTTATCGCTGGGCATCTATTTGAGATTGGGGCGGAGGCGTGCTTGCGCAAGTGGCGTTCGCACCGGCTCCCGGCGCCTCACACCGCCGGCGCGCGGCCCACCTGCACCAGTTCGTTGACCGACAGCTTGTCCAGTCCCTGGGTCAGGGCCACCGCGCCCTCGTAGCGGGCGCAGTCCAGTTCCCTGGGGTACAGCATTACGATGCCGAAGAAATCGATGACCTTGCCGTTGGCGACCTCCAGGCGCCAGAAGGCGTCGGGAATGGTGACCGGCGGGGCCAGCAGCACGGCGGAAAATCCGGCGGCGGCGGCCATATCGAAGGGCAGGGTCAGATTGTCGGTGCAAAGCCCGAAATCGAACGCCACCCCGTGCGCATAGGGCAGCCGTCCCAGTGCCCGCAGCATCTCGATCGGCCAGGCGCTGACGTCGTCCTCCAGCGCCTCTTCATCCAGTGGCCAGTCAGGCGGCAGGCACATAACCAGCTCGCCGTACTGCACGCCGGAGCCCTCGGGCATCGGCTGGTCGCTCATGCCCGATGTGACCAGCGTGTGACAGTCGCGGTCCGCTGTTGGCGGCACGTGGTGGATGTCGATGGCGATGGTTTCCGATTCGAGCTCATGGAACACCGCCTCCACCGGCCCGACATGGGTCCGAACATGCTCCATCACGGCTGCCGCGGTCTCTACATTCGCAACCGCCGCTTCCACCTCGGCTTGGGTAGGTTCTTCACCGGACATGCACGCCCTCTCTCCTGTATGGCCTGACAGTCATCATAAACATAACAAGACGGGTAGGGAAACTTCCCAGTATTCGGCCCGGATCACGCTATCGGAACCCCTGTTCCGTCAGCCAGCCGTCGATGCGCGTCGCCACGTCGTCCCAGCCGGGCTCCAGCATCAGGGCGTGGCCGAGGCCGGGCAGCATCTCGGCCCTGGTCCCCAGCAGGCGGGCGGCGGAGCGGATGAAGGCCGGCGGGATCAGTCGGTCGGTCTCGCCGCCCAATACCTTGATCGGCGTGTCGGGAATTTTTGCCGTATCCAGGAAGGTGGCGTTGCACATATCGGCCCAGGCGCGGTGCGATTCGTCTGTGAAGCGCTCGCCATGGCGGGAAAAGCCATTGTCGGGCTTGTGCCCGTATACGGCCTCGAACAGCACCGCCGGGCTTGGCGCGCGGCGGCCGAATTCGTGGGCGAGGCCCACGTCCCAGAACAGCGCCGGGTTGGTCGCCGCCATGGCCATGCCGGCCCCGGCCAGCCCGGTCGAGGGAACCGGCGCCATCAGCACGGCCGCCCTCGCGGGATGGCGCTCCAGATAGCGCTGGGCCACGAAACAGCCCATGGAATGGCCGATAAGGATGGGTTGCTCCGCGATCCCCTCCGCCACATGGGCAACGTCGGTCACATAATCGTCGATGCCGAACCGGTGGATGTCGTCATGTCCCTCGCTCTGGCCGTGACCGCGCAGGCTGATTGCGTGGCATTCCCAGCCGCGCGCCGCGAACCAGTCCAGGAAATGTATCTCCCAGCACCATGCCCCGGCGAAACCGCCATGAATGAAGAGCAGCGGCGGGCGGTCCGTGGGTTTGCCGGCCCTTAAGACCTCCAGTTTCGGTTGCGCGGCGCGCTCGAAGCTCAAGAAATAGCCTCAAGCTCGTCGATCAGCCGGGCCACCACCGACAGCCCGCCGCCCCAGAACGCCGGGTCGCCCGCATTCAGCCCGAAGGGCGCCAGAAGCTCCTTGTGGCGCAGCGTGCCGCCGGCCCGCAGCATGTCGAGATAACGCTCGGCAAAACCCTCATCGGCCTGCTCGTAGGCCGCATAGAGCGAATTCACCAGGCAGTCGCCGAATGCATAGGCGTAGACATAGAAGGGCGAGTGGATGAAATGCGGGATATAGCCCCAGAAAGTCCGGTAATTGTCGTCGAAGCGCAATGCCGGGCCCAGGCTTTCGACCTGCACATCCATCCAGATCTCGCCCAGCCGTTCGGGCATCAACTCGCCCTCGCGGCGTTCCGCGTGGACGCGCTTTTCGAACTCGTAGAAGGCGATCTGGCGGACCACCGTGTTCAGCATATCCTCTACCTTGCCGGCCAGCATGGCGCGGCGCGCCTTGACGTCATCCGTCTTCTTCAACATCGCCTGGAAGGTCAGCATCTCGCCGAACACCGAGGCGGTCTCGGCCAGGGTCAGCGGCGTGTCGGCCATCAGATGGCCCTGATCGGCGGCCAGCACCTGATGCACCCCGTGGCCCAGCTCATGCGCCAGGGTCATCACGTCGCGGGTCTTGCCCTGGTAGTTCAGCAGCAGATAGGGATGGGCCGATGGCACGGTCGGATGCGCGAAGGCGCCCGACGATTTGCCCGGCCGCACCGGCGCGTCGATCCAGTTATTGTCGAAAAACCGCCGGCCGACCGTCGCCATGTCCGGCGAAAAGGCGCCATAGGCGTCCAGCACGGTCTCGCGCGCCTCGTCCCAGGCGATTTTGCGCTCGTCCGAATCGGGCAGCGGCGCGTTGCGGTCCCAGTAATCCAGTTGGTCCCCGCCGAACCACTTCGCCTTCAGCGCATAGTAGCGGTGCGACAGCGTCGGGTAGGCCTCGCGCACCGCGCCCGACAGGGCATCGACCACCTCGTCCTCGACGAAATTGGCCAGGTTGCGAGAGGAATCGCCGCGCGGGAATTTGCGCCAGCCATCCTCGATTTCCTTGTCCTTGGCCAGCGTATTGGTGATCAGCGCCAGCGTCTTCACATTGCCGGCCAGCACATTGCCCAGGCTCTGCGCGGCGTCCTTGCGCTTGGCGCGGTCGGCGTCGGACATCAGGCTCAGGATTTCCGCCTCGGTCAGTTCCTTTCCTCGAAAGTCGAAGCGCAGTCCCGCCATGGTCTCGTCGAACAGGCGCACCCAGGCGGCGCGGCCGACCACGTATTTCTCATGCAGCACGCGTTCGATCTCGTCGTCCAACTGATGCGGGCGCATGGCGCGTACATCGCGCAGCCAGGGCCGGTAATGGGCCAGCGCCGGTTCGTCCAGCATTGACTCCAGCCGGCCGTCCTCGATTCGGTTGAGTTCCAGCGTAAAAAACAGCAACTGCACCGAAATCGCACTCAGCCGCTCGAAAATACCTTGATAGAATTTGCCGTTTTGCGGGTCGGACTGATCGCCGGCATAAACCAACTGCGCGTAAGAGCCGGCCCGCGACATGGCCTCGTCGATGCCTTCATAGTCGGCGATGGCCGCGCCCAGCGCCGCGCCGTCCAGCGCCGCCAGCTTGCCTTTGCAGCGTTTTTCGAACGCGGCGGCGTCGGCCTCCATGCGGTCGAGATCGGCTGAAAGTTCCTTCGAATCGGGCGCCGGATAGAGGTCCGACAGATCCCATTGCGGCAACGCATTATGCGCGGCGGCTTTCACCATGAATATACTCCCTTTATTTCACGGACCCATATATGATGCCGGTAGAGACTCGACAAGCCGGATTACCGGCGGAACCCAAAGTTAAGGGAGCATATGCCCATGGATTACAAGTCCATCCGTAACCTCCCCACCATGTTTTTCGATCAGGCGGAACGCTTTGGCGACCGCCCGCTACTGTGGCATAAGCAGGATGACGAATGGCGGAGCCGGTCGTGGACGCAGACCGCGGAGGAAATTACAGCGCTGGCGCGTGGCCTGCTGGCGCTGGGCGTGCAGCCTGGCGACCGGATCGGACTGGTATCGGAAAACCGTCCGGAATGGCTGATCGCCGATGTTGCCATCATGGCGGTGGGCGCCTTCTCGGTGCCGGCCTATGTCACCAGTTCCGCTGAAGACTTTCATTATCTGTGGTGCAACAGCGGGTCGAAAGGGGTTATCGTCTCGACCTCCGCGCTGGCCCGCAAAGTGCTGCCGGCGGCGCAAAGATGCCCGGACACGGAATTCGCCGTCTGCATCGAGGCGCCGGCCGATCCACCGATACAGGGGATTCGCACGCTGACCTGGGCGGATTGCGTGGCCGGCGGGGCTGGCCGTGACGACGACATCCGGGCGCTGGCCGCCACGCTGGATCGCGGCGCCACAAGTTGCCTGATTTATACGTCGGGCACCGGTGGTCAGCCCAAGGGCGTGATGCTGAGCCACGGTGCGATCCTGAGCAACTGCATGGGCGCCGAGGATGTGATTTCTCACCTTCCCGGTTACACCAGCCCGGGTGAGATATTCCTGTCGTTCCTGCCGCTGTCGCATTCCTACGAGCATACGGGGGGGCAGTTTTTCCCCCTATCGATCGGCGCGGAGATTTATTACGCCGAATCGCTGGAAAAGCTGGTCGGCAATATCGCCGAGGTGCGCCCGACCATCATGACGGCGGTGCCGAGGCTTTACGAAATGATCCATGGGCGCATCATGCGCGGCCTGGAAAGCCAGAGCGGCCTAAAGCGCAAATTGTTCCACAAGGCGGTGGAGCTTGGCCGCAAAAAATATGAGAAGCCTGGCTCGCTGACCTTTATCGAAAGGTTGCTGGACGGGCTGTTGGATCGGCTGGTCCGCGCCAAGGTGGCCGGGCGGTTCGGCGGCCGGCTGAAGGCTTTCGTGTCGGGCGGCGCGCCGCTGAACTATGACGTCGGAATATTTTTCACGGCTCTGGGCCTGCGCCTGCTGCAGGGATACGGCCAGACCGAATCGTCGCCGGTCATTTCCATCAACCGTTATGAGATCAACAAGATCGATACGGTCGGCCCGCTGGTGAAGGATGTCGAGGTCCGCATCGCCCAGGACGGCGAGATACTGGCCCGCGGCGAATTGCTGATGAACGGCTACTGGAACAATCCGCAAGCGACCGCGGAGACGATCGTCGATGGCTGGCTGCATACCGGGGACATCGGCGAATTTGATGAAGACGGCTGCCTGAAAATCACCGACCGCAAGAAGGACATCATCGTCAATTCCGGCGGCGACAATATTTCACCGCAACGAATAGAGGGCATGCTGACGGTCGAGCCGGAGATCGGTCAGGCGATGGTTTACGGCGACGGGCGGCCGCATCTGGTGGCGCTGATCGTGCCGGACGAGGATTTCGCCAAGGCCTGGGGCAATGGCCATGAAAGGGCCACGGACCTGGTGACGCTGATAGGCGACGCGGATTTCGTCAAGGCGGTCGGCGAGGCCATTGATCGCGTAAACACCAAATTGACCGCGCCGGAGCGGGTGCGCCGATTTGTTCTCGCGGCCGAGGGTTTCACAACCGATAACGAGATGTTGACGCCGAGCATGAAAATTCGCCGCCATGTTATAAAAGAAAATTACGGTGAAGCTCTGGACGCGTTGTATGGTGGTTAATATGATCCCGCCGGGACGTGTGTTCGTCCAGATTTCCGACCACAAGGAGAAACAATAGATGCTCACGGCGCGCCGGCCTGGACTATTAATCGGGTTTGCCGTGCTATTGGCGCTGACCGGTTGCGACCTCAGCATGGACATATTCACCGAAGACCCGACCGCGTTGAGCGACGACCGCAGCGAAGACGCGCAGCAACTGGACGACCGAATTCGTGGCGATATCCTGGCGGCGTTTGTCGATCAGGAAGTCGGCACGCTGAAGAACGTAACGGTTGAAGTCTATGAGGCGAATGTCCTGTTGACCGGCACCGTCAGCGACCCGGAAGCCAAGGACACCGCCGGCGCCGTTACGGCATCCGCGGAGGGTGTTGGCAATATTTTCAATGAAGTCCAGGTGATTAAGGATTCCAGCCCGCGGGACAAGGCCGAGGATTTGTCGGTCGAAAACAGAGTGAAGACCAGCCTGCGGGGATCCAACAAGATCAATTCCTTCAATCTCAGATGGCACAGCGTGGACGGGGTCGTCTATATATTCGGCCGCGTGAAAAGCCAGAAGGAGCGGGACAAGGCGCTGGAAATCGTGCGTTCGGTAAGGGGCGTCAATGACGTTGTCGACCATATCGTGGTGCGACTGCCCGATGGCGCGCAAAGCTGGCTCGACAATCTGATTTGAATTAGCGATGACGGGCAAGGATCGTTCGCGCCGGGCGCCGCCGGGGCAATAATTGAAACCGCGCCAATCGGTCCTCGCCGCTCTTGTTGCTAAAATCAGCTTTCATTGCGAGACCGATTGAAATTGGCGGCGCAAGCTGTACCCTCTTGTCTATGATAATAAAATCGCGGGATACGAAAATGCTGGAAGAGGGCTCGCGGAAATGCCGCTGAAACAGGTAACGCTCGACGACAAATACATGCTGGAATCGGGCCGGGTCTATCTTACCGGCACCCAGGCCCTGGTCCGACTGCCGATGCTGCAGCGCCAGCGCGACGCGGCGGCCGGACTGAACACCGCCTGTTTTATCTCCGGTTATCGCGGCTCGCCGCTGGGCGGGCTGGATACCGCCATGTGGCGCGCCCAAAAGTTCCTGGAAAAGAACCATATTAATTTCCGCGCCGGCGTGAACGAGGATTTGGCCGCCACCGCCATCTGGGGCAGCCAGCAGGTCGGCATGTTTCCCGGCGCCAAATACGATGGCGTCTTCGGCATGTGGTACGGCAAGGGCCCGGGCGTGGACCGGTCGGGCGATGCGCTGAAACATGCCAACAATGCCGGCACCGCGCCTTATGGCGGCGTGCTGGCGCTGGCCGGCGACGACCATACCTGCCGTTCCTCCACCCTGCCGCACCAGTCCGACCATGCCTTCGCCGACGCCAGCATGCCGGTGTTGAATCCGGCCGGGGTGCAGGACGTCATCGATCTCGGCCTTTTTGGTTATGCGATGTCGCGCTATTCGGGATGCTGGGTCGGTTTCAAGACGGTGGCCGAGACGGTCGAGACCTCGGCCTCGGTGGAGATCGACCCGCTGCGGCTGGAAATCGCCCTGCCGACGGATTTCGAGATGCCCGAAGGCGGGTTGAACATCCGCTGGCCCGACCCGCCGAACGCCCAGGAATACCGGCTGCACCGCTACAAGCTCTACGCCGCGATTGCGTTTGCGCGGGCCAACAAGCTGGACCGGGTGGCGATCGCCGCGCGCAAGCCGCGCTTTGGCATCGTCACCACCGGCAAATCCTATCTCGATGTGCGCCAGGCGTTGGACGATCTGGGTATCGACGAGGCCTATGCGGCCGAGATTGGCCTGACCGTCTACAAGGTCGCCATGGCCTGGCCGCTGGAGCCGGAGGGCGCGCGCGCCTTCTCCGAGGGGCTGGAGGAAATCCTCCTCGTCGAGGAAAAGCGCGCGGTGATCGAAAACCAGTTGAAGGAACAGCTCTATAACTGGGACGCGAGCGTGCGCCCGCGCATCATCGGCAAGTTCGACGAGGAAGGCGAGTGGATACTGCCCTCGGCCGGCGCACTGACCCCGGCGCGGATTGCGCGCGTCATCGCCAAACGCATCGCGCGCTTCCATACCAGCCCGCGCATAACCGAGCGGCTGGCCTTCCTGGAGGCCAAGGAAAAGGCGCTGGAATCCATGCATCCAGCACCCGCCCGCGTCCCCTATTTCTGTTCCGGCTGCCCGCACAACACATCCACCAAGGTGCCCGAGGGCAGCCGCGCGCTGGCCGGCATTGGCTGCCATTACATGGTGCAGTGGATGGACCGGCGCACCGATACCTTCACCCAGATGGGCGCCGAGGGCGTCACCTGGACCGGCCAGGCCCCCTTTACCGAGGAAAAGCATGTCTTCGTCAATATCGGCGACGGCACCTATTTCCATTCCGGCATCATGGCGGTGCGCCAGGCCGTCGCGTCGGGCGCCAACATCACCTACAAGATCCTGTTCAACGACGCGGTGGCCATGACCGGCGGCCAGCCGATCGACGGCCCGATGACGGTGCCGCAGATCACCAACCAGCTCTATGGCGAGGGCGTGGCCAGGACCGTCGTGGTTACCGACGAGCCGGGGAAATATCCCGCCGGCGCGGGCTGGGCGCCGGACGTGAAGATACATCACCGCGACGAACTGGATGTTGTCCAGAAGCAGATGCGCGAAATCCCCGGCGTCACCGCGATCATCTACGATCAGACCTGCGCCACCGAGAAACGCCGCCGCCGCAAGCGCGGCATCATGGAAGACCCGGCGCGCCGCGCCTTCATCAACGAGGCCGTCTGCGAGGGCTGCGGCGATTGCTCGCTGACCTCAAACTGTCTGTCGGTGGTGCCGGTGGAAACCGAATTCGGCCGCAAGCGGGCCATCGACCAGTCGGCCTGCAACAAGGATTTCTCCTGCCTCAACGGCTTCTGCCCCAGCTTCGTCACCGTCGAGGGCGGGGAATTGCGCAAGCCGGACCGGAAGAACCTCGGCGGCGAGGTTCCGTTCCCCGTGCTGCCCGAACCGGAACTGCCCGCGCTTGACACGCCATACAGCATCCTGGTGACCGGCATCGGCGGTACCGGCGTGGTCACGATCGCGCAGTTGCTGGGCATGGCCGCCCATATCGAGGACAGGGGCGTCGGCGTGCTGGATATCGCCGGCCTGGCGCAGAAATTCGGCGCGGTCACCAGCCATGTGCGCATCGCGCCAAGGCCCGGGGATATCCACGCCGTCCAGATCGCGGCGGGCGGCGCCAATCTGGTGATCGGCTGCGACCTTGTCGTGACCGCCGGCGCGGATGCGCTGGGCAAGATGCAGGACGGGATGACGCGCGCCGTCGTCAACACCCACGAGATGGTCACCGGCGATTTCACCCGTAATCCGGATCTCACGCTGCCGGCCGGGGACATGCGTCGCGCGATCGACGAGGCCGTGGGCGACGGCGCCGACTATGTCGCGGCGACCAGGCTGGCCAACGCGCTGATCGGCGATTCCATCGGCGCCAACCTGTTCACGGTTGG
>CBFDDT010000123.1:0-11397 GCA_965603635.1 uncultured bacterium
GCCTCGACGGTATCGCAGCGGTAATCAATCTCGACGCCGACCGTTTCGGCGTGAGCGGTGGCGATGCGGATGTTCTTCTCCCCGGCGTCAATGCCGGTTACCGTCGCGCCCAGGCGCGCCATGGGCTCCGACAGCAACCCGCCGCCGCAGCCTATATCGGCCAGCCTCAGCCCCTCCAGCGGCCTGTTTCCCATGGGGTCGCGGTCGAAACGGTCGCAGATGCGGTCGCGCAGGAACTCCAGCCGTACGGGGTTGAGTTTGTGCAGCGGGGCGAATTTGCCCTTCGGGTCCCACCATTCCTCGGCCATGGCGGCGAATTTGGCGGTTTCGGCCTCGTCCACTGTGCTGTCCAGGGGGCGTTCGGCGGTTTGAATCATCTTCGGCATCCTGTCACGAAATATTCATGCGTGTGGCGGGTCACACGGCTTGCACGCGCGGCCCCGATTGAGTATGGATACGCCCGCCTTCCGAAGCAACCGCCGTGACCGCGTATTCCGCGCCGGCGATGTGTTTGCCGGAGGGTTGTTGTTTTGTAGACGGGCGTTTCCTGGTCATGGCGCGTATTGTACAGAAATTCGGCGGCACATCGGTGGCCGACCTGGACTGCATCCGCAATGTAGCAAAGCGGGTGAAGGCCGAGGTCGACCGCGGCAACGATGTCGCCATTGTCGTCTCGGCTATGGCCGGCGTGACCAATCAGCTTGTCGATTATGTCAGCGAGGCCTCCCCCCTGCACGATACCCGCGAATACGATGCGGTCGTGTCGTCGGGCGAGCAGACGACCGCCGGGCTGCTGGCGCTCTGCTTGCAGGAAATCGGCGTGCAGGCGCGGTCCTGGATGGGCTGGCAAATCCCCATTCATACCGACGACGTACACGGCAAGGCCCGCATCACCGGTGTTGAGCCGGACCGGATGCTGGAAAAATTCGACGAGGGCCAGGTCGCCGTGGTCGCGGGGTTTCAGGGCATCTCGCCCCAGGGCCGCATCACCACGCTGGGGCGCGGCGGATCGGACACCACCGCCGTGGCGCTGGCCGCCGCGCTGGGCGCGGAACGTTGCGATATATTCACCGATGTGGACGGGGTCTACACCACCGACCCCAGGATCGTGCCGAAGGCGCGCAAGCTGAACAAGATAACCTACGAAGAGATGCTGGAGATGGCGTCGCTGGGCGCCAAGGTGCTGCAGACACGCTCGGTGGAACTGGCCATGAATAAGGGCGTGCGGGTGCAGGTGCTGTCCAGTTTTGAGGATCTGCCCGGAACATTGGTTGTCGATGAGGATGAGATCGTGGAAAAACAGGTAGTCAGCGGAATCGCCTACAGTCGTGACGAGGCAAAGATCACCCTCGTTCAGGTCGAGGACAAGCCGGGCGTGGCGGCGGGGATTTTCGGCCCGCTGGCCGACGCCAATATCAATGTGGACATGATCGTCCAGAACGTTTCGTCGGACGGCGGCGCGACCGACCTGACTTTCACGGTGACCCGCGCCGACCTGGACCGCGCGGTCAAGCTGCTTCGGGATTTGCGCGAAGAAGTCCGCTACAAGGATCTGATTTCCGATGGCGGCGTCGTGAAGGTGTCGGTAATCGGCGTCGGCATGCGGAGCCATGCGGGCGTGGCGAAATCCATGTTTACGACACTGGCCGAGAAGGGCATCAATATCCAGGTCATATCGACCTCGGAAATCAAGATCAGCGTGCTGATCGACGAGGAATATACTGAATTGGCCCTGAGGGCCTTGCACACCGCCTATGGTCTGGACGCGGAATAGGAGTATTCGGCCCGTGCCGCCCGCGTAAGCGGGGAAACAAAGATAACGTAAATGCCGCGCATGACGCGGCCGGGAATAACGCAATGGCTGACGCGACGAACTGGGTGGGATCCAGATTGCTGCTTCGCCGCCTTCGTGATGTGATGGCGGGCGAGGGCGATGCGCAATCGCGTCTCGACCAGGTGGTTTGCGTTATTGCCCGCGATATGGTCGCCGAGGTTTGCTCGATCTACCTGCTGCGGCCCGGTGATATTCTGGAGATGTTCGCCACCGAGGGCCTTCTGAAAACCGCCGTGCACAGGACGCGCCTGCGCGTCGGCGAGGGTCTGGTCGGCGATGTGGCGGCGCATGCCCGCTCGCTGTCGCTGGATGAGGCGCAGGACCATCCGCAATTCGCCTACCGGCCGGAAACCGGCGAGGAAATCTATCACTCCTTTCTAGGTGTGCCGATTTTGCGTGGCGGGCGCATGCGTGGCGTGCTGACCGTCCAGAATCAGAGTCGGCGCAACTACACCGAAGAAGAAATAGAGACGCTGGAAACGGTCTCCATGGTGCTGGCGGAGCTGATCGCCGGCAGCGAGCTTGGCTCGCCGAACGAATTCGCCACCGCCGACGGCATTGCGTTCAGGCCGCTGAGGCTTGAAGGGGTGCGGCTCAATGGCGGGCTGGCCATGGGCAAGGCGCTGATCCACGAACGCCGCACGAAAATCAGCCAGGTTGTCGCCGACGATCCGGCGGCCGAGCTCGAGCGGTTCGATGCGGCGGTTCAGCGCATGCATCGTTCGCTCGACGAAATGATGGAAGAGATCGGCGGCCAGCGCGCCGGCGAGGAACATGTGGAGGTGCTGGAGGCCTACCGGATGTTCGCCGAGGACCGCGGCTGGCTGAGCCGTATCCGCGAAGGTATTCGCTCGGGTCTTTCCGCCGACGCCTCGGTCGCCAAGGCGCTGAGCGATACCCGTGCGCGCATGGCCCAGATCGTCGATCCCTACTTGCGCGAGCGTATTCTGGACATGGAAGATCTCGCCTATCGCCTGCTGCAGCATTTGCATGAGGGCGAGGATGGCGATGAACGACGTCTGCGCAAGGACCACGACGCGATACTGGTCGCCCGATCCCTGGGGCCGGCGGAATTGCTTGATTATGGCCGCGGCTCGGTACGCGCGCTTGTGCTGGAGGAGGGTTCGGCCACCGCCCATGTATCGATCGTGGCCCGCGCGCTGGGCATCCCCGTGGTCGGCCAGGTGGCCGGATTGCTGGATAAGGTGGAGCCGGACGACGATATGCTGGTCGACGGCGACAACGCGGTGGTGGTAATCCGCCCGGGCGAGGATGTACGGCAAAGCTTCGCCGAGGGCATGGAACAGGTCGCCAGGCGCCAGGCGGTTTATACGGCCGCGCGCGACCTGCCCGCGGTCACAACGGACGGTGTCGAGGTTTCGCTGAACCTGAATGCCGGGTTACTGCTGGATCTGCCCAGTCTGCGCGAAACGAACGCGGCGGGGATCGGGCTTTATCGCACGGAAATTTTGTTCATGGTGCGCGGCGAACTGCCCGGCGTCGACGAGCAGACCCGCGCCTATCGCCGCGTCATTGACCAGGCCGACGGTAAGCGCCTGGTTTTCCGTACCCTGGATGCCGGCGGCGACAAACTGCTGCCCTATATGCCGGTCGCCAGGGAGGAAAACCCGGCGATGGGCTGGCGGGCGATCCGCATGACCCTGGACCGGCCCTTCATGCTGCGCCAGCAGCTGCGCGCCCTTATCCGGGCATCGGCGGGCCGGCGGCTGGATGTCATGTTTCCGATGGTGGCCGAAGTGGCGGAATTCACCGCCGCGCGCGACATCCTGGACCTGGAACTGGCGCGCGCGGACGGACGCGGCGAGCTATTGCCGGAGAAAATATCGGTCGGCTGCATGCTGGAAGTGCCGTCGCTTCTGTTCCAGTTGCCGCAACTGATGGCGCGGGTGGATTTCCTTGCCGTTGGCTCCAATGATCTGATGCAGTTTCTTTACGCCAGCGATCGTGGCAATGTCGCGGTCAGCGAACGGTATGACATTCTCTCGGCGGGCTCCTTGCGGATGTTGCGCGGCGTAGTGCGAGAGGCCGACAAGGCGGGCGTGCCGGTCAGTGTCTGCGGCGAAATGGCGGGGCGGCCGTTGGAAGCAATGGCGCTGGTAGGGCTTGGTTTTCGCTCGCTTTCAATGGCGGCGTCATCGATTGGGCCAGCCCGGCTAATGATTCGCAGCCTCGATGCAAGGCGGCTTTCATCTTTTATTAACACTCTTCTGGACGGAACCGCGCCGAGTCTGCGGAACGCCCTGTGTAATTATGCCCGCGATCATAATCTTCGCATTTAGAACTTTGTAACCATTTAGGCATTACCATGGCATTTCAGGCTGCGCGATTGCCATGCAAGTCCTGTTCCTGCTAAATAGGAGCCGCAGGAATATGGAAACCCGCCGAATATGTCGTTTGGCGGGGCTTTGAAACGCTGGAATGCAGCGTTTTTCATGCATGGAAGGGGGATCGGACTGGGTGGATTGCGCCGCAATGACTTTGCGGCGCGGTAGTAGAACTTTCGTGGACCGTCTGTAAGCTGGACTCTTGAAACGGGGTCCTAAATCAGGAAGTGGATGCGATGGATGGCTATACACAACTCCCAGGAAGAAAATCCCGATGAAGAAATGGATCAGTCCGAAAGCATGAGCGGAATGTCAGCAGAACAAGACTTCGCGCCGGTTACCAATTTACGCCCGACCGTTGGTGACGAGTTGCGCATGCGCAGGGAAGAAGCCGGTCATACGATCCACGATGTGGCCGAAGCGGTGCGCGTCCAGCGGCGTTATCTTGAAGCGCTGGAAAACGGCCGGCTGGAAGATTTGCCTGGAACCGTTTATGCGCTTGGTTTCCTGCGCACCTACGCGGAACATTACGGTTTAGATGGCGACGAGTTCATTACGCGCTTTAAGGAAGAGACCGAGGGGCAGCGGCAGAAACAGGACTATAACCTGCCTGAGCCGATCGAAGAGGCGCGGGTTCCGACCGCCGCGATCGTTATCGTTGCTATCGTGCTGGCCATAGGCGCTTATGTGGCCTGGTATAGCCTGCGGCCTCAGGAAGTCGAAGTGTCCGGCGCCGTGCCGGAAGTTCCCGCGCATCTGGCCTCGGTGGCGGAAGAAACCGCGCCGGCACCCACATCCACCGTAGTCGTGCCGCAACCCGCCACCGTGCCGCAACCCGCCACCGCGGCGGAACCTGTCGAGCCCGTGACGGTCACCGAGGCGGAAATACCTCCGGCGCCGGAACCTCCGCCCGCCGAGGTGGAAACCGCTGTGATACCGGTTGCTCCGGCCGAATCTCCGGTTGCTTCCGTCGAGGTTCCCGTTGCTCCAGTCGTACCCGAGACGCCGATCGTCGAAACGCCGCCGGCCCTGGAAGTCGCCGCGGCAGCCCCTCCCGGGACACCTGAAATCAATACGCCGTTGGCGCCGGCGGTGGAGGGTACCCCCTATGCGCCGCAGGCCTTCGGCGGCAATAGCGCGGATGTGCGGATCGTTATTGCCGCGGCCGAAGATTCATGGCTTGAAGTCACGAATGCCGAGGGAGATCGATTGTTTAGCCGAACAATGCGCGCCGGCGACAGTTATCGCGTACCCAACCGCGAAGGGCTGGTATTCGTGACCGGCAATGCGGGCGGGCTCGAGATAACTGTCGATGGCGCGGCAACGCCCGCAATCGGCGACAGCGGCATCGTGCGCAAGAATGTAAAGCTCGACCCCGAACTCCTGAAACAGGGCCGTGCCTGGCCGTAGACAGGGGCTCCATAAGACCCCGCTTAACCCGCCTTGATATTTTCGCCCGCCGGGCGCACATTGCGCGCGCCCGGAAACCGGGCTATTTAGCGTTGTTCAGTGAGTTGATTCGGAATCGGTTAAGATGAGCGTTCGGCCCTATCGCGAAATTCAGCGGCGGAAATCCCGCCGCATCATGGTTGGCGACGTGCCCGTTGGTGGCGACGCGCCAATCACGGTGCAGTCGATGACTAATACGCAGACCTCCGACGCGCAGGCGACGATCCGCCAGATTCATGCGCTGGAAGAGGCCGGGGCCGATATCGTGCGCGTTTCCTGCCCGGACGAGGACTCGACGGCGGCGCTGAAGACGATCATCGACAATGTTACCGTGCCGATCGTCGCCGACATTCATTTTCACTACAAGCGCGCCATTGAATCGGCGGAAGCGGGCGCGGCCTGTCTGCGCATCAATCCCGGCAACATCGGCAGCGCCGAACGGGTGCGCGAGGTCGTCAAGGCGGCGCGCGATCACGGCTGTTCCATGCGCATCGGCGTCAATGCCGGCTCGCTGGAAAAGGAATTACTGGAGCGTTATGGCGAGCCCTGCCCCGAGGCGATGGTCGAAAGCGGCCTGAATCATGCGCGTATCCTGGAAGACAATGATTTTCAGGAATTCAAGATCAGCGTCAAGGCCTCCGACGTGTTCCTGGCCGTCGCCGCCTATCACGGGCTGGCCGACGCCTGCGACTACCCGCTGCATCTGGGCATTACCGAGGCCGGGGGCCTGCGCGGCGGCACCGTGAAATCGGCCATCGGCATCGGCTCGCTGCTGTGGGCCGGAATCGGCGACACCATCCGTGTTTCCCTGTCGGCCGACCCGGTGGAAGAAATCAAGGCAGGTTTCGATATCCTGAAGTCGCTGGGCCTGCGCCATCGCGGGGTCAATGTGATTTCCTGCCCGTCCTGCGCGCGCCAGCAGTTCGATGTGATTTCCACCATTCAGAAGCTGGAGGAACGGCTGGCCCATATCACGACGCCGATGACGCTGTCGGTGATCGGCTGCGTGGTGAACGGCCCGGGCGAGGCGCGCGAGACCGATATCGGTTTCACCGGCGGTGGCAACAATACCCATCAGGTCTATGTCGCCGGCGTGCCGCATCATCGGCTAAAGGATGACGATGTGGTCGAGCATCTGGTAAGGATGGTGGAAGAGAAAGCGGCCGAGATCGAGGCCGATAAAAAGCCGCGCGCGGCCGAATAAACGGCGGGGAACAAGTCGAACAATGTCCAATTTACAACCCGCCCGCGGGACCCACGATATTCTGCCCGACGAGATGCGCGCTCACCGTCGTGTGGTCGACATCGCCGGCGAGGTCGCCGAGCGTTACGGCTATGAGTTCATGGCGACGCCGATCTTCGAGTTCGCCCAGGTTTTCAAACGCACCCTGGGTGATACGTCGGATATCGTTACCAAGGAGATGTATACCTTCACCGACAAGGGCGACGAGGAAATTACGCTGCGCCCGGAAAATACCGCCGGTGTCGCCCGCTGCTATATGTCGGAAGGGCTGGCTCAGAAGGCGCCGGTGCGGTTCTTTTATGCCGGACCGATGTTTCGCTTCGAACGCCCTCAGAAGGGCCGATTGCGCCAGTTTCACCAGATTGGCATAGAGAATATCGGCATTGCCGGCGCCATGGCCGATATCGAGGTGATCGCCGCGGGCGCGCGAATTCTGGATGAACTGGGCGTGGCGGACAAAACGGTGCTGGAACTCAACACGCTGGGCGACGCGGAGAGCCGCGATGCCTACCGCGCCGTGCTGGTGGAATATCTCGAGAAACGGATCGACGAGCTGTCGAAGGAAAGCCGCGAGCGGCTGACCCGTAACCCGCTGCGTGTTCTCGATTCCAAGGACGAAGGCGATCGCAAGGTCGTGGCCGGGGCGCCGGTCTATTCCGATTATCTGAACGACGCCAGCCGCGCCTTCTTCGACGAGGTGCGAGAAGGGCTGGCGGCGCTGGATATTACCTATCGGCTCAATCCGCGGCTGGTGCGCGGGCTGGATTACTATAGCCACACCGCTTTCGAGTTCACCACCGAGCATCTGGGTTCCCAGGGCGCGGTGATGGCTGGAGGCCGTTATGACGGGCTGATCGGCCTGATGGGCGGCACGGCGACGCCCGGTGTCGGTTGGGCGGCTGGAATTGAACGTCTTGCCATGCTGTGCGGCGAGGCGCCGGCGGCGCGCCGCCCGATCGCGATCGTGCCGGTTGGCGACGAAGCGAAAATGCCGGCGCTGAAATTGTCCGAGGAATTGCGCCGCGCGGGCTATCGCGTCGACCTTGGCCACAGCGGTAATCTTTCCAAGCGCATGAAGCGGGCGAATAAGATCAACGCCGCGGCGGCGCTGATCATTGGCGAGGACGAGCTGGCGCGCGGCGCCGCCACCTTGCGCGATCTTGACTCGGGCGAGCAGGAAGAGGCCGCCCTGGCCTCGCTTGTGGATAGACTCGCCCGCTTCCGGTAGCCATGCCGGATAAGAGCCCGGCCCTGGAACCCTTCGTCATAGGTGCGACCCGTCGCTCCAGCTCGCTGGCGCTGCGCGACCGGCTGTTTATCGACGAGGCCGCTGCCCTCGATTTCTACCACCGGCTGACGGAGTCAGGCGTGACCCAGGCGATTATGCTGTCCACCTGCGACAGGGTGGAGGTACAGGGCATGGCCGAGGCCCCTGACGCCGCCATCGACGCCGTGCGCGTAGTGCTGGCCGCGCGTGCCGGCGAGGAACAGGCCGCACTGGCGGCTCAACTGGAGACATTGACCGGTGACGAGGCGGTACGCCGAATCTTCGCCGTTGCCGCCTCACTGGAAAGCCAGGTGATCGGCGAATCCCAGGTGCTGGGCCAGGTCAAGGAAGGCCACCGTCTGGCCACCAGGCACGGCATGGTCGGGCCGGCGCTGGAATCGCTGATGCAGGCGGCTTATGCCGCGGCCAAACGGGTCCGCAGCGAGACTGAAATCGCCGAGCGTTCGGTGACCCTGGCATCCGGCGCGGTGCAGATCGCCCGCGACCTGCATGGCGACCTCTCGGGCAGCACCGGTCTGATCCTGGGGTTGGGTGACATGGGCGACCTGATCGGGGGGCAATTGCGTCTCGCCGGGCTGGCGGGCACGGTCCTGACCGGCCCGTCGCGCCGCACCGAGGCCGAGGCTCGGCGCATGGGCTGTAATTTCGTGCCGTTCGACGACCTTGAAGAAGCGCTGGCCGATGCCGATATCGTGGTCACCGCCGCCGGCACCGGGCGCTTCCTGATCACGGTCGAGGGCATGGAACAGGCGTTGCGGCGGCGCAAGCGCCGGCCGGTGCTGATCCTGGATGGCGGTGTCCCCGCCGATGTAGAGCCCGCCGTTCACGACCTGGACGGGGCCTTCGTCTATACGCTGGACGATCTGGAACAGGTGGCGCGCGAGGGCCGTGCGAACCGCGAGGCGGCGGCGGCCGAGGCCTGGAAGATCGTTGAGGCGGAAGCCGATGGTTGGCGCCGGTCCCGGGCAGAGCGGGACGCGGTGCCGACCCTGGTGTCGCTGCGAAACCGGTTTGAGGCGATGCGTGACGAAATACTGGCCGCCGATCCCAACGCGGATGCGGCCGAGGCGACAAGGCGGCTGGTCAACCGGCTGCTGCACCGGCCCAGTGAGGCGCTGCGCGAACTGGCGGCTGAATCCGGCGACGAAGCAGGAAAACAGGCAGCCGCCCGAATGGTTGCACGCTTGTTTGGATTGCAGGATACGGGCGACGGGAACGAGGACGATAAGGAACGGTAAGGCATGAATTTGGACGAAAAACTCGGCAAGGTATTGGCGCGCCACGATGAACTGGGGCAGTTGATGACGGAAAGCGCCGGCGATTCCGGTGAATTTGCACGCTTGTCGAAGGAATACTCCGACCTGACCCCGATCATTGAGAAAATCCGCGAGATCAGGGAAGCCCAAACTGAACAGGCGGACCTGGAGCAGTTGGTCGGTTCCGGGGAAGACCCGGAAATGAAGGCAATGGCACAGGAAGAACTGTTGGCGCTGAATGGCAGGCTGCCCGCACTGGAACGCGAGATGCAGTTAATGCTGGTGCCGCGTGACGAGGCGGACGCGCGCAACGCTATTCTCGAGGTGCGCGCCGGCACCGGCGGCGATGAGGCCGGCCTGTTCGCCGCTGAGTTGTTTCGCATGTATCAGCGTTACGCCGATCGTCATGGCTGGAAGTTCGAGCCCATCGATATCAACGAAACCTCCGTCGGTGGATATCGCGAGGCCAGCGCCACCATTGCCGGGCGCAATGTGTTTCAGCGGCTGAAATTCGAATCCGGCACACACCGTGTGCAAAGGGTGCCGGTTACCGAGAGCGGCGGCCGCATTCATACCTCGGCCGCCACCGTCGCCGTGCTGCCCGAGGCCGAGGAAGTCGATGTGGATATCGAGGAGAAGGATCTGCGCATCGACACCTACCGGGCGCAGGGTGCCGGCGGCCAGCACGTCAACAAAACCGACAGCGCGGTGCGCATCACCCATATTCCGTCGGGCATCGTCGTGCAGTGCCAGGACAACAAATCCCAGCACAAGAACAAGGCCCAGGCCATGAAGGTGCTGCGCGCCCGCATGTTCGATGCCGAACGGTCTCGCCAGCATGCCGAGCGCGCCGCCAACCGTAAAGGCCAGATCGGGTCCGGAGACCGGTCGGAAAAGATTCGTACCTATAACTTTCCGCAAGACCGGATCACCGACCACCGCATAAATTTCAACACCCACAATATTCCCAAGATGCTGGCGGGCGAGGGGATGGACGATCTGATCGACGCACTGATCGCCGAGGACGAGGCGGCGCGCCTCCTGGACGACGATTGACCGGGACTGGCTCAATTGGTGCCTGGCTGGAAAAGGGCGCGCGCCGTTTGGCCGAAGCCGGCATTCCCGATGCCCGGCGCGAGGCGCGACTGATCCTTGCCCATGCGCTGGGGGTCGAACCCGTAACCGTTCTTGGTTATCCGGAACGCGCCGTTGATGACGCCAGCCATTACAAAGAACTGATCGCGCGCCGGGCCACGCGCGAACCCCTGTCGCATTTGACCGGCCGGCGGGAATTCTGGAGCCTTGAATTCGAGGTCACAAACGCAACCCTGGACCCGCGGGCCGACAGCGAAACCCTGGTAGAGGCGGCGCTGGCCGCGGTTCCCGACCGCCAGGCGCCGCTGTCGATCGTCGATTTCGGAACCGGCACGGGTTGTTTGCTGTTGGCGCTGTTGAGCGAATTCCCCAAGGCAACGGGATTGGGTGTGGATATCGCCGAGGAAACGCTGGCCGTGGCCCGTCGCAACGCCGCGCGGTTTGGATTCGCGGACCGGGCAGCCTTTGCCATCGGCAACTGGGGCGAATCGCTGGCCGGGCCGGTCGATTTGATCGTCGGTAATCCACCCTATATTCCCGCCGGTGAAATTGCGGCTCTGCAGCGCGAGGTCGCGGATTATGAACCGCGCCGGGCATTGGACGGGGGCGCGGACGGGCTGGACGCCTACCGGCGACTCGGACGCGATATTTTCCGAATTTTGAGGCCCGGCGGCCTCGTGGTACTGGAATTCGGGCTCGGACAGGGCACGGCGGTAGAACGGCTGATGTTGGCAGAAGGCCTGATAGCTCAAGGCGTTAGAAGGGACATGGCGGGGCATGACAGATGCCTCACCCTGGTTAAACAATAAATTGACCTAATTCCGCCAAAAAAAGGGTTGGAATGCCGGCATCCAGGGTTTAATGTCCCGCCCATAACTTGGACCTCT
>CBFDDT010000124.1:0-11353 GCA_965603635.1 uncultured bacterium
AGGGGGTTCGATTTTCCTCTCGCGTGTGGCAAGCTTGATGGCATGACGGCAACGGATTGCGCTCTCGCCGGGCCTCCGCTGGGGACGGGGGCGGGGGAGGCGGCCGGCGCGGCGGCGCTTGCGGCTCCGGTGTCCTCTTCATTCGATGCCTCGCCCGGCGCGCGGCCCTTGTTCAAGGAGCGGGCGCTTTGGGTGGCGGTCATGGGGCTGTTCTTCTTCATGGCCTATGGCGGGGCCAACGAGATCGCCGCGCTGACCGCGCCGCATCCCGCGCTCTACATGGGGTGGGAGCGCGCCATACCCTTCATCCCGGCCTTCATCCTGCCCTATATGTCGTCCGATGTCCTGTTCGTGGCGGCCTTCCTGGCGGCGGCGGATCGCGACGCGCTGCAGCGGCTGGGCCTGCGCTGCGGTCTGGCCATCGCCCTGTCGGCGGCGATCTTCGTTTCCATGCCCCTGCAGGTGGGTTTCGAGCGGCCGGCGGTGGAGGGCTGGACCGCGCCGCTGTTCGCCATCCTCGGGCTGGACCGGCCCTATAACCAGTTTCCCTCGCTGCATATCAGCCTCGGTTTCATTGCCTGGCGCGCGTTGGACCGCCGGCTCGGCCGGGTATGGCGCGTGCCGCTGGCGGCCTGGTTCCTGGCGATCGCGGCCTCGACCCTGCTGGTCTGGCAGCATCATTTCATCGACCTGCCCGGCGGCGCGGCGGTGGCGGCGCTGGTGTTCTGGCTGATGCCGGAGCGGGGCAGGGCGCGCTTGCCGCTGAACTTCGTCACGCCCCGCCATCTCGACATGGCGCTGCGCTATCTCGTGCTGGCGGCCCTGGCGGCGGCCGGGGCTATTTTGAAACCGGTGCTGGCCCTGCCGCTGGGCTGGCTGGCGCTGTCGCTGACCGGTGTCGCCGGGGCCAACGCGCTGGGGTTGAACGGGTTTCTGGGCAAGCGGCGGGGCGGCCATCATCCCCTGGCCTGGCTGGCCTTCTGGCCCTACCTGATCGGCAGTTGGCTGAACTGGCGGTGGTGGCGCGGCCGCATCGCGCCGATGGTGGAGGTCGAGCCCGGCCTGTGGCTGGGCGCGCGGCCGGGGCGCGAGGACTGGGACAGGCTAACGGGCGCCGGCGTCAAGGCGGTGGTGGACCTGGCGCCGGAACTGGCCTCGACCCCGCCCGAAAAAATGACCCACGATCATCTGCCCATGCTGGACATCGCCATCCCGGCCCCGGCCAGGCTGGACGGGATCGCCCGCACAATCGAGGCCAGGCGGCGCGGTGGCGGGGTCTATGTTCATTGCGCGCTGGGCATGTCGCGCAGCGTGCTGGCGGTATGCGCCTGGATGATGCATCGGGGCATGACCGCCGATCAGGCGCTGGCCGTCATCGACCGGGTCCGCCCCGTCAGGGTTCGCCGTCCCTATATGCGCATCGCGCTGGATCTGTACGCCGACTTCCTCGCCGCGCAACAGGGCGGTTCCAAATGACCGGATAACGCTTTAATCTCCTCGCCATGTTCTTGCCGCTGAAAGATTCCAACCCGCTGAAGGTCATCCCGTTTCAGATCGTCACGGTCGCCCTGATCGCGGCTTGTGTCGCCACCTTTCTGTGGCAGTTTTCGCTGCCCGAGGAGGCGGGATTCGAGGCCGTCCTCAGCTTCGGGATGATCCCGGCCGTGATCTTCGATTTCGAGGAACTGCCGCCCGATCTGGCCGTTATTCCCGCCGGCGCGACGCTGATCACCTCGATGTTCATGCATGGCGGCTGGCTGCATCTGGGCGGCAACATGCTCTATCTTTGGGTGTTCGGCGATAATATCGAGGACGCCATGGGGCATGTCAGATTCATTGTTTTCTATGTTCTGTGCGGAACCGCGGCGGCGCTGGTGCACGGGCTGTCCGATCCCGATTCCATCAGCCCGCTGATCGGGGCCAGCGGCGCCGTATCCGGGGTGCTGGGGGCCTATTTGCTGCTGCACCCGAAGGTCCGGGTGATCGTGCTGCTGTTCTACCGCGTGCCCTTGCCGCTGCCGGCCTTCATCGTGCTGGGCGGCTGGGTGGCGCTGCAGGCCTACAACATCTATCTCGATGGCGGCATGCCGGACGTCGACGGCGGCGGCACCGCCTGGTGGGCGCATGTCGGCGGGTTCGTGGCCGGCATGGGGCTGATCCTCGTCATGAAGCGCCGGGATGTCCCCCTGTTCGATCGCGGGCGGTATTGAAAATAGATCGTTAACCTTCTCCTGCTACCAATGATGGTAGGCATAAGGAGAAGGTTCATGATCATTCCCATCGGCGACGAGATCAAGCGCACGGCGACCCCGTATCAGTTCGCGACTATTTTCATGTTGCTCGCTTGCGTTGTCGTCTGGGGCCGGCAGGTAAATCTTCCGGAAGAGGAATTCGAACGCGCCTTCTATTCCTTCGGGCTGGTGCCGGCGGTATTTTTCGGGCACAAGCCGTTGCCGCCGGAATTGGCGATTATCCCGGCGTGGCTGACCATCTTCACCAGCATGTTCATGCATGCAAGCTGGTCGCATATATTCGGCAATATGGCTTTTCTCTGGGTCTTCGGCAGCAGCCTGGAGGAAGCCTGCGGGCATGTCCGTTTCGTGATTTTCTATCTTCTCTGTGGCATTGGCGCGGGCATCGGGCAGTCCCTGGTCGATCCGGCGGGGGTTATTCCGATGGTCGGGGCCAGCGGCGCGATCTCGGGGGTGCTGGCCGCCTATATGCTGGTCTATCCCTTCAACAAGGTGAAGTTGCTGATTATGATCTTCAAGATCCGCGTGCCGGCCATGTCCTTGATTGGCTTCTGGATCTTCTACCAGTTGTACGAAATGTTCGCGGCCGCCGCCGCCCCCGATTCGCAGGGCGGTGGCGTGGCCTGGACGGCCCATGTGGGCGGTTTCTTGACCGGCGCACTGCTGATTTTCATCCTGCGCCGGCCCGGCGTGAAAATGATGCAGGAACCGGCGCTGCAGTAGGGTATTGCCGGTTAAATCATCCAGGGCGCCGAATAGCGCCGTCACCAGCGTGCGAAGCCTTGACGAAGGCCCTGCCCATCGCTAGTTAAGGCGCTCCGCACCGGGCTGCATCCGCCGCCCGGCGCCGGCCTCTCGCGGAGGGATGGCAGAGCGGTAATGCAGCAGATTGCTAATCTGTGTACGTGAAAGCGTACCGAGGGTTCGATTCCCTCTCCCTCCGCCACTTTTCTGCGGGTTACAGCCCCGTTCACATCTGTTCCTTTCCCAATAGTTTTGCAGTTTTTTCCAAGAGTTTTGCAAAACCATCCACATCAGTTCCCGTTTCGGTCTGGTTTTCGCAGCCATACAGACAGCCGCCTTAGCAGCGTTCCGAGCCTGCGTTCGTTATCCTGATCATCAAGATACAGCAGCACCATCGACAAAATTCCAGCGCCATACACCATGCCAACCACGAACGCGATTGCGATTTTCACTTCTTCCTGCATGTCATTCCTCTCCGGCCTTTTCGCTTCTGGGCTTCCACCACCGAACCACGAACGGACCCGCGAAATATTCCTCCGGCGTGGTGTTTGTCTCGACCACGATGTCCGGTTTCTCGATGATCGCACCGTTCACATGCTCATAAAAATACGTCATGACCCAGCCCTCACCAGCTTCTCGATCGCCGACGCGCCCATCTTGTCCATGTTCACCCTGGCGGAATAGTGCGCCACCATCTGCGGTGTCTGTCCGGTGACGGCGCTAACTTCGTCGGTCGTGCATCCCGCCTCAAGAAGCTGGTTCACGGCGTTCTTCCGAAGCCCATGCCTCGAATACCCCGGAAACCCGATGTGCTTCATCAGCTTTCGAAGCTGACGAGCCAAGTGGCTTGTCGTCCACGGTCTCCCCGTCTGTGTCGTGAAGATCGTCGCCGCGATCCTCGGCATCCCGTCCAGCATTTCCTTGAGCGTCGGGTGTGCCCTGATATTCCGGCGCTTCTCCTGCCGTGTCGCCGTTGGCGACTGCCACCTGCGCGAGCGTGAGGAGGTCTTCGGACGAGTTCTGGATATAGTTGGTCATAGGGTATCTCCCGATGTCGTGTGTGTGTCCCGGCCCATCCCGGACCGGGCAAGCCGACCGATCGCCGACCGGCTCAACCTGTATGTATCCGCCCAACCCCCTTTGGGGGGTTAGGAAGCCGGTCAGGACGACCGGGACAACGACGTCATGCGGCCGGGCGTAAGTTTCTGTGATGACACAGAAGCCCCCCACGCGACCCTCTGGCGCCCGGTCCGTCACGCCGATGGAAATCGCCACGCTCCGAAGGAGCGTTCTGGCCACAGTCGAGAAGCACCTGAAGACCGCCGAAGGCGTCCTTTCGGGCAAGAAAACTTGATCCCAGACGCAGGTGAGGGTCTTCTCCAAGATGCTCGACAAGGTCATGCCAGACCTACATCACAGCTACTCACAGATTGAGGTGGAGACACGGCGCGTGGACACGCTCACGCGAGAGGAACTCGAAGAGCTGGTGGCCGGTGGACGCCTAATCGAGGCGGAAACATCCAAACAAAATCAACCACCTACGGTGGACGAGTGTCAGGAAACTGACCCCGCGCCCATCCACGCACCCACCCCCGCGCTCGCGCATGGGGGGGCGTAGGGGCCACCCCGCCGACGGGACTCCGGCCATTGCCATCTCCCGAACCCCCCGACCACCGCGAGCAAATTTTCAAAACCTGCCTGAAGATGGATACATAAAAATGAAGAAGGGCCTGCACGACAACGTCACTTCTCTCTCCGTCCACAAAAACACCAGGGAGCAGCACGCCAAGAGAGAGGTGCGCGCCAGCCTGAAGGAAGACGTCAGGAACATCCCCAGCGACATCGACGGCTACGCCATCGTCTGGTTTCAGCGGACAAAAGAAGAGGTCCGCGTCGACAGCGCCTCTTTCACCACCATAGCCACGGACACCTTCGCCCTGCCCGAGATGGCCAAGCACATCCTGACCAAGAATTCCGTCAGCGGTAGACATCGTCATCATAGACACGGTCAGGTCCAGCTTCTCCGGCCTGAACGAGAACTCCCCCGAAGAGTGGGCGAAGGTCAACTACGTGGCCAAGACGATCCGGAACACTGGCGCCGCGGTTATCCTGATCCACCACCTGAACAAGCCCAGCGACGATGGCCTTGGCCGCGAGGCGGGTTCAACCGCCCAGCTCACAGACATCGACACCCAGGTCATCGTGACCCAGGTCAAGCAGGAGAAGAAGGAGGCGAAGCGCCTCGCCGCCCTGTGGGACAGCGACGTTAGTATCGGCGGCTACTCGGCCTGGGGCTACCTACAGAACCGCATCGACAGCGACCCCATGCTGGTCGGCCACACCAGGATAAGGGAGGTCACGGAGGTCGCCTACGGCAAGCTGCGCGACCGTACCGACAACCACTCCACGTCATACATCGGATGGTGCGAAGACATCGCCACCGGCCAGATGAAGGTTCTGTCTACGCGATCTCCCAAGCAGATCGTCCGCGAGATGCTGGCGCGCGGCAAGGCACCCACAGAGGTGGCGCAGGCCATGCACATACCGACCCTTGTGATCAACGACTGGTTCGGGAGGAAATCATGAAGACGATGAAGCACGTCTATGACGCCGACCTCTATCGGGCCTGCTGCCGCTCTCATTCGATACGGCGGGCGAAGCAGCATTGGGGAGAGACTGACACATGAAGCATATGACCTGCTGGTCGACATCATAAGCGGGGACGCTCCTGACGCCGGCAAGGCGCGGCGTCATTGCGCCGCACCGCTCGGCAGGTCCGTATGGGTTGTAATCGCGGAGGGCCATGTGTTCCCCGTTATTTACGACGACACACATCGCTGCATCGTGACGGTCCTGCCGCCCCGGCCATACCAGCTTACGGAAAGCTACAAAACAAAGATGGATTTGAAGGAGCGCGAAGAATGATCAATCTCGCGTGCGCTCTAGTAACTAATGAATGGAGGAACTTATCGAAGGAGCCATACCCCGAAGGGGTATTGGCGGAAAGAGGAGCTGATCGATTAGTTCCTATTAGTAATAGGGGGTCAAAAAAAACGGCTGTCAAATCAATTGTGGCCGATCTCATCATGTTTAAACGCACGGCGTCGCTAAGTCATTGTTTTTCCCGTCCGATGGCCCCCTTGTAGGGGCCATCTTCTATTGCAACTTTTGATGGAGATCATGATTTATGCCCAGGCCGATCGATGTCGGCGAGAATGAACTCGCCTACCTGCGAAACGCCGTGGAAAGCAAAACTACATACCAGCGCATGGCCGATGAAATCGGCTGCTGCGTCGACACCGTTAAACGCATACTGCAACGCCACGACATTGCTCAATTCGACGGCGCCAAATACGCGGTGCCAGTCGAGACGCTCGTCCAGACCTGGACGCGCGCATGCTCAGACTGCGGCTGTGAAAAGCCGCGCCCCAAATGGCAGTACCGCTGCGATCCCTGCAAAGAGGGACGACAGCGATCCGCGCACCTGCCAGACGAATGGCTGTGATCAATCACGGAGAAACCAGAATGACAGCCACTCGCAAGAAGGCGACCAACGGCATGGCCATGAAAGAGAAAGGCTCGAACTACGAGCGCGAACTCGCGGCCTACTTCAACGAGCGTGTCTTCGACGGCAAGGAGGTCGTGTTCCGTACCCCCCTTTCCGGCGGCGGCATGTTCCGTGCCCATCGAGGTTCCGGCATTGCCGATCTCATAGGCACCCCATCCCTGTGGGTCGAGGCCAAGCGCACCGAACGCTTCTCGCCCCACGAGGCAATGGCCCAGGCCAAGCGTGGCATCGAGGCCAATGAGACACCCGACCTGGCGTGCGTCATCACGCGCCGGAACAGAATGAAGACAGGCGAGAGCCTCGTCGTCATGACCCTCGACGACTTCGTCGAGATTTACTCCAACCACCTCCGGAAAATCGGAGACATCTAAAAAGGACACACACACGAATGAAGAACCCACTGTGCATCTACCACGGCAACTGCGCCGACGGCTTCACGGCCGCATGGGCTGTCCACAGCTTCTTCGGCCCAGGCAACGTCGACTTCTACGCTGGTGTCCATCAAGACCCGCCACCCGACGTCACCGATCGCGACGTCATCATCGTGGATTTCTCCTACAAGGCGGCGATCCTCAACGAGATGGCGTCGGCCGCAAACTCGATCCTGATCCTCGACCACCACAAGACAGCGCAGGCCGACCTTGCCGAGATTGCCGCCTTTTGCCGGATGGCCCTGCAGGCTATCCAGCCCATTCCAATCAGACAGTTCTGGCAGGCTGCTGAGGAAGTCACAAACGTCCGCCTTCTCATGGAGAGGGAAGCAGACAAGTTTGACCTCAGCTATCTTCCTGAACCGCCTGACTTGGCGATAGACCTGCTCCGCATATCTCATACCCACGTCGTCATTGTCAGGAAGGATGTAGATACACTCTGCATCCTGAAGGGCAGACCAGTCCGCCAAGCCTACCTGTCCGCTCCCGCCAAGGCTGGTAACAGCTTGGAGACCGAGCCCCTGAAGGGCAAACGCGCACTTCTCGCCTTCGACAATGAAGAGTGGTTGGGAACCGTCGGTAAACGGCGCGATCATGATACACAATGCCGGCAACGACAAGAAGAGCTGATAATTGAAACTGGAAATTTGGGAAGGGCGGTGGCAAGAGAGCTGCCGCCCATTTTCTTGGACGGAATGTTCGCATCTTAGTTGGCGTGTGTCCCGAACAACGATCCCTGACATATCCGGGTGCGACCAGTGCTGACTTCACTAGAAGAGTTATGAACGAGCCAAATGGTCTAACGTTCGGAACAGATGATCCACATGTTGCGGAATTTGAATGTCCGCCTTTGGCTGAGGCTGTTGAAAAACTATTTCAAGGTCCGCCTAGCGCAACAATGATTCGTCCGGCCAGCCCTACAGGCAATAATAATTCACATGCCCGACGATACCGATTCCATTATTGCGCGCGCCGCCTTCCGCCGAGAGTTTTTCAACAGCCTCGGCTACAAGCGGACTCAATCACCGCACCGGGAAGATGTCCGCTTTCAGGCGGATAGTGTTGCAAATCTCTGACGGTAACCACCTCGGCGCAATGAAAGAATCGAAGCTGCGGCGCTCACGAATCAATTTTGCCAAATGGGGCCGCTGAGCGAATCAATCTTGCGTCCGAGCGGTCCGAAAATAATTTTGCAACAGTATCAGGCGGCAAGCAGACATTCCGAACCCCAATCCGCTCCACACCGCAAAGCTGACTACGTTTGGTGGAACCTCATCGCCCAGCCGGTCCCTTTCATCGCCGCTTATACCAACTCATGTCATTAGTACCGAAATGCCATGAGTCAGGCGGTGGGCTAGTAGCCTGGAATTCGTAGGTTCAAATCCCGGGCACGCAACCACCTTGATTTGCTCCTCACCGCCGGCGCGATGTCACCCTGATTTCGGTGGTTTCAGGGGCCCGAAACCACCAAGAATTGACTCTGTATGTTCCTGTCTGATCTGGGGTAACCAGGGCAGCCCCTCCCTAAAGGCAAAGGGATAAACTGCGCAGGTCAAGAAACTTCGATTTCCGCGTTCAGACGGATTACGTCGGCTTCACCCCGAAGAGCGGACCTATCGGCTCCTTACCGAGAGAGTCCAGTTCTGACCCAAGCTGTGTGAAAACCCCAGCGAAGCCGGATGGCGGGGCAAATTTGTCCGATTTCCCAAAGCTACGATTTTCTATGCCATTGAGTTAATTGACTGTAAGAATTTGTTAAATTGGTGAATATTCCTCTTGAAGAGTCCGAAGGTGATTTTCACACAACCAGCCCCCAAAGCGGACACAGCCATTTTTCCGGCAAAGGACTGAATCACACTTCTTCCGGCGGCAATGGCTTTCTGCTCAGGATCATGTCCGCGGCCTTTTCGCCGATCATCAGGGCCGCTGCATTCGTATTCGCCGCCGGCATCGCCGGCATGATGGAGGCGTCCGCGATGCGGAGCCCCTCGAGCCCACGCACCCGCAACTGATTGTCGACTACGGCGTTAGGCCGGTCGGCAGGCCCCATAGAGCAGGTGCCCATGGGGTGATAGGTGGTATTGCCGGTCTGGCGCGCATGTTCCAAGAGGTCCTCATCGCTTTGCGCCGCGTTACCGGGCCAGGTTTCTTTTTCGACATAAGGGGCGAAGTGCCCACTATTCATGAGCCTGCGACCCAGGCGCATGGCGGCGACGATCATGCGCTGGTCCTCGGGATCGGCCAGATAGTTGGGCTGGATTTCCGGGTTTTCAAAAGGATCCGAGGAACGGGCGCGGACGTACCCCTTGCTCTTGGGGCGCTGCTGCCAGCAGGCAATTGTCGCGCCCGGAAACTTGTCGAGCCCCGACCAGATGCCTTCTGGATAGCTCGCCGGTGTGAAGGAAACCTGAATATCGCCATGGTCCAGGCTTTCGTCGGATTTCCAGAAGCAGTAAACGAGCGTCGGCGTCAACGCCAGTGCCCCGCGCCGGGTGAAGGCGTAACGGGCTAGCTCCTTGATCAGGTTAAGGCCCCGCACGCGCTCGTTGATCGTTTTCATTCCTCGGATGCGCGAGACCATGCGCGCAGCGTAATGGTCGCACAGGTTTTCGCCGACGCCGGGCAGCGCGTGGACAAGGGGAACGCCGATCTCTTGCAGATGCTTCGGCGAACCGATACCTGAAATCTGCAGCAACTGTGGTGAAGCGATCGCTCCGCCACACAGAATGACTTCCTTCCCGGCGAAAATGGTCTCGTCGCACCCGCGCCGCCGGTAGCGCACGCCAACAGCCCTTTTCCCATCGAATATAATCTTCACAACATGCGCTTCGGTGCGAAGGTCCACGTTGCCGCGCTTGACCGCGGGATAAAGAAAGGCCCGCGCCGGACTCACTCTGCGACCATGGTGGATGCTGCGCTGCACGTAGCCAATGCCGTCCTGAGCCGCGCCGTTATAGTCTGGATTGCGGGGAATGCCGAGGGATCGGGCACCCTCCATAAAGACCTCGCACAGCGGGTCCGGTTCGTCGATGTCGGTGATGGTGAAGGGACCTTCGCGGCCGCGATAGCGGTCGTCGCCCTCGCCGATGCGCCGTTCGTTGTGCTTGAAGTATGGAAGGACCTCGGCATAACTCCAGCCGGGGTTGCCCATGTCCGCCCAGGCGTCGAAATCCGACCGATGGCCGCGCGTGTAGATGTGGCCGTTGATCGAGCCCGAACCGCCGAGCGTCTTGCCGCGGGACTGAATGATGCTGCGCCCTCCCGTGCCCCAGCTGGGCTCGGTCTTGTACATCCAGTTGATGTTTGGATTGTCCAGCGTGTAGACCACGGCGGCCGGGATGTGGATGTACGGGTTCCGGTCTGGCGGCCCGGCCTCGAGCACACAGATCGTGCTTTTGCCCATTTCCGACAAACGGCCCGCCACCACCGAGCCCGCCGTGCCGGAGCCTATGACGATGTAGTCGAATCTGTCGGTCATACTAGAGACGGATACATACGTTCTTGGTCTGGACGTAGCCGAGCAGGGCTTCCTGACCCTTTTCCCGCCCGTATCCGGACCGCTTGGTGCCGCCAAACGGGGTTTCGATGCCGCCGGCCCACCACTCATTGACATAGACCTGTCCCGCGATCAGGCGATCGGCGGTCCAATGCGCCAGCTTCAAATCGCGGGTATAGAGGCCCGCCGCCAGGCCGTACTCCGTACCGTTGGCGATTGTGATGGCTTCTTCGGGTGTATCGAAGGGAATTACCACGACGACGGGGCCGAAGAATTCATCCTGGGCGATGCCCATGTCGGGGCGCACGTCGGTGAAGATGGTGGGAGGCATGAAGTGGCCGGGCGTGCCGGGAATACGCGATCCGCCAGTAACAAGGGTCGCCCCTTCCTCGACGCCGACGCGACACAGGGCCTCGACGCGGTCCAACTGCTTGGCCGAGATCAGCGGACCCATGGCACAGCCGTCGATGCCGGGGCCGACGGTGCGGGCTTCGGCCTCGGCCTTGAGGCGTGTGACCAGTTCATCATGGATGGAGCGGTGAACAACCAGACGCGAGCCAGCGGAGCAGATCTGTCCGGCGTGGTTGAAAATGCCGCGCGCGGCACTTTTCGCCGTCTGCTCTAAATCCGCGTCCGAATAGACGATGCCGGCCGACTTGCCACCCAGTTCCATGACACAAGGAACGACCCGTTCCGCAGCCGAGCGCAGCACGCTTTTGCCGGTTTCGACCGATCCGGTGAAAACGATGTGGTCGACGTCCTCGTGCGCGGCCAGCGCTGCGCCCGCGTCGTGTCCGTAACCGCAGATGATGTTGACCGCGCCCTTGGGTACGCCCGCCTTTTCGCAGGCCTCGGCGAACAG
>CBFDDT010000125.1:0-11078 GCA_965603635.1 uncultured bacterium
GGTGCCCGCTGCCGGACTTGAACCGGCACTCCCGTGAGGGAAACGGATTTTAAGTGTGATTTTTAAGGCCATATAAAACCTTATGCAATGGTGTAGAGTTATAAAATGTGCGCAAAATCAGCAATCTGTTGTTATCCCGAATCATACCGAATATGATGCGCGGTGTTACCCCGGTGTTACCCCGGATTGAAAGGGAAGCCCGATCATGGCGCGCGCCGCTCACGCCCCGCCAGCGGTGCAACCGGGCTTTTTGGGGTTACAGCTGCCGCCACCACCGCCGCCACCGCCCGATTTGGGCGCTTTATCGACAGTCACCACGACCGTGTCGCTGCTGCTGGTCTCACCATCCGAGATCATCAGCTCGAACTCATAGGTCCCGGTCACATCGGGATAGAATATGGCGAGCAAGGCATCCGCCGAATCGACAATGATATCCTCTGACCCACGGTCGCTCTTGCGCGGCTTCGAGATCAGAGTCCACTGGATGCCCGCGCTGGCAGGGACGTAGGAAGCGCTGCCGGCAAGAGTAAGGGGGTCGGGAAAAGTGACAGTCTGGTCGATGCCCGCATTCGCGACCGGTGGCTGGTATTCGCCGGGCGGCTCGCTCATGGTCACATCCTGTGACGTTGAACCGGTCTCATCGGCATCGTCGATCACGGTCAGGACGACCGTATAAGTCCCGGACGAGGCGTAAGTGTGGCCCGGGCTCTGGGCGGTCGAGGTGTCATCGTCGCCGAAGTCCCAGGACCAACCGACGATCGTGCCGTCGCCGCCCGTCGAGCTATCGGTAAAGCTGCAGGACAGGTCGGGGCAACTCACGGTAAACGAGGCCGTCGGCGGCGTGCTGGGCGCGGGGCCGCCGCCCCGCGAATCGACTCCGTTGGAGATCTCGTAGGTAAAGGTTCCGCCCTTGCCGAAGTTTGGATCGCCGTCCCAACCATAGATGCGAGCCAGGTAATGAGTGGTGGCCGCGTTGGCGGGGACGTAGGCGGTCTCTCGCTGGCCCGCGGTGCCGCAATCGCCGATCGCCGGGCATCCGCTGGAGAAGGCGAGAACGCCCAGATCGCCGGCCGCGTTGCTGGTGTAAAGATCCATCTCTAAATCGGGATCCCAGCTATATCCCAGGCAAACGCCCAGGAACATTGCCGCACAGGATACATCGCCGTCGATAGTAATGCTGACGGCCAGGGGAAGGGAGGTGTCGGCCACGGTGATCGGTATATCCGTGTATCCGCTGTCGGGCACGCTGTCGGTTCCGACGAAATAGGACGGAAACTCATTCGGCGTATATTCACCCTCGACACGATCCAGCGCCCGGTTAACGGCCGACATCGCATCGATCAACCCGTGCCCGTACGCGACATCCTTGCCGGGGGTGAGACGGTCATGCGCCGTATCCTCGATGATCTGTTTGATTTCCGCCGACGTCAGGTCAGGGTTGGCCTCGAGCATGAGCGCCGCAACGCCGGACACATAGGGCGTGGCCATTGAGGTGCCGCTGAGAATTGCGTAACAACCGATGCCGCACCCGTAGCTATAGGTTTCGGGGAGGCAGCCAAACAACGGGTCGCACAGCACGTATTCATCGCTGTAGGCCGACAGGATGGTCACACCCGGCGCCGTGATATCCGGCTTGGTTTCGCCATTCGCTGTCGGACCGAGGCTCGAGAAGGGCGCCAGATAGACGCCGGAAGTAGCCCAGGGATCGGCCGGATTGGCGGAGAAATCGGCCGCCGCCGCGACGGTGAGCGACAATGGCGATGCGGCCGGGCTTCCGATATTCTCGGGCAGGTCACCCGAATTGCCGGCCGCCACCACCGGCAGGACGCCGGCCAGGGCCGCATTATTCATGGCTACGCAGACGGCATCGCTGCAAAGCGAGCTGCCCGGGATCCCGAGGCTGGCGCTGATGATGTCCGCGTCCTGCGCGACGCACCATTCGATACCCGCCAGGACCCCGCTATCCGCGCCGGCGCCATCGCCCCTGAGTACCTTTGCGATGAGCAGCGACGCGCCAGGCGCGACGCCACGCGCCTTGGGCGCATGTACCGTGTCGCCGCCGGATCCCACGGGCCCCGCCTCTCCATCGCCCGCCGCCGTGGCGGCCGTATGGGTGCCGTGTCCGTGGTAGTCATAAGGCACATCATGAAAAACCCCGTTCAAATCGCCGGTGAAATCCTGGAATCCGACGATGCGGCTGCTGACAATCGAGCCATCGGGATTATGTATATTGAACGCTTCATGGTTGTTCTGGATTCCGGTATCCACCATGCAGATCCTAACGCCGTTACCGGTCATTCCCGCCGTGTACGGGTCCAGGGCCAGGTCCTCGACCCCGAAATCGGGCCGGGCGGACTCCATGAAGGCGTAGACCGTCGCGTCCTCCTGGACGCGGAACACGCCGGGCGCCGTCGCCAGGGCGCGCGCCTGGCCGGCCGTCATGGTGGCGGCGAAACCGTCGATGATGTTGTATTCGTACCTGACGGAAAACGCGCCCACCGCGGCTTGCGCCGAGGCCGCGTTGCCGGGCGCCGAGAACATCACGATCACGTCCAGCTGGGCGTTGGCCGCCAGCCCGGCGAGCCTGTCTTCGAGCCCGTCGGAAAGGCGGTTTCCATTGAGGTCGACCAGACCCTTTGCCGACCTTGCCCGAGCCTCTGCCGATAGAGTCGGAACGACCCCGCGCATGGCCGGCGGCCCCTCGCCCGGGGACACGGCGGCGCCGGGTGCGGCGTCCTCCCTATCCGGTTCCAGCGTTGCCGCTGTTGCTGAGCCGCTTACCGCCGCAAGCGCGATAAATGTCACGAACGCCGACGCCACCCCGGCCAGCAGGGCGGAACGCCATAACTTCACCGATTTTCGCATTTTTCAGCCTCCCCACAGAGACGGCGACCGCTTCGAGGAACCGGCAGGGCAGCTTGTCTTGATCGCCGCACCAAACATGGTTCCGCGCCGCGAAACGCCGTAAGTTCCCGTAATGATCAAAAGAATTATAACATAATTCGCGGTTTTCTGCGACTATATATTGTTAAGAAATCGTTAACGGTTATTTCGGTGGGCTTACCTGATGCCGGGCAGTCAGCGCCGCTTTGCGGAAACGGGCCCCGGAACGCGCGACCGGCCCGGCGCGCGAAATGCGCATCGGGCCGGCCACTCATACTGTGGTGAGGCATCCCATGGTACGAGCTTTCCCCTTGGGGCTTATGCATGCACCCCATTGAAGGTCAATTACATCCCAAAGCCTTCATGGCTCCACATTCGGCGAAAACCGCCCCCTCACGCGGCGCATCCCTTTTTGCCCCGGTGACGCCGCCCGCTGGGTGTACGTGGGCGGCGCCCCGGGGAAACGGATGGAAGCCCCTGACTGCCGTTACCCTCTAACGGGGTCTGGGCGAGCTACCATCCGAAAAATTCACTGATGCCGAGCCCCACGGGATCCGGGAAATTGTGGCGGGCCCTGGGTGTAGGGCCCGCTGCCCGTGGAAGAAACGGCTCACTCCACCCGAGACAAACCGTTTTGGGGCCCGGTGTTTTCCTGGCGCCCATTACGCCTCGCGGTCCGCCCGACAGGCCGGACCGCCCGGGCAATCCGGAGACCTCAGCACCGTAGCCCTATATAGCGGAATCCTCAGGCGGTCTCCGCCGCAGCGCGTGATGTTGTGGTTCAGACGCACAATTCTCCTAAAAGTTTGTAAACATGCCTTCAAACGAGGAAACGATGCTGCCCCCGGCGGCGTCCACCGAACTCGTGGTTCCGCCAAAACTCGTCCCTGTTGGGTTGCATGAATTCTCGATCGGGTTTTCTGCCGTGCCAGCAGGCAAGCTTTGATCACACCATCTCGCGACACGGGGGGCGCATGCGGTTACGTTGAAAGGTATGGTTGTCCCGAATTCCGGTTCGATTTTGGCCTGGAACCCGTCCGCGGTTCGTACGCAATTTTCAGACAACGGGTCTCCATCGCAAATGTTGGGCGTATTATCGTATACTGCATTGAGGGCATTGCACGTCTGTGTTATCGCCAAAGCGTCCGGCATTCCGGACGGTCCGACCGCCCAACAAATTCTGATTTTGTTGGGAGACTGCGAAGCACTTCCTGGGGATATATAAACCCAGGATGGGTCATTTTGGTTGATCTGGTAGTAAGCAGTCGCGGCATTGTTCCGCTGGAAGATGGCAATTTCGAAGCCGGGTATATCGAGGATCTGACTCTCATCCGTTTCGCCAGTTGGAACCGTGCTGAGGTCGGCAAGCTTCCACTGGTTCTTTGCTTGCGGGTCAAGAGAGACCCCTAATACCGCGCCAAGAGCCGAGATCGCATCGTAGTCATCTTCGCTCATATCGTCGATTGCATGAGTCGAATAGGCGTTGTTCTCTGGGTTAGTGATCAAAAGCTCCACGAAACCGTCGGTTATATTTGGCCTCGGGCTGGCCGGGAATTGGTTCCCTGGCGAGGCGTTTATGGCATTTATCGCGTCTTGACAGGTTACATCGCCGCCGGACAATGGAAATTCCTGCGGTGGGATGGATTCGCCGAGTGCCGAGCCGGAAACGCCGAGCGCGAATCCCGCCGCCCCCAAACCCAAGATTACCTGTTTCAGTTTCGTATCCATGGTAGTCTCCTTTGTTTACTGCTTCCCGTTTATGCGGTGAAATCCGTATATCTCACTGCATGACTGCTTAAAACTTCAACGTCACCCGCCCCATGATCTTTCGGCCTTGGGGGTAGGTTGACTGGACCGGGTCATCCCCGAGTTGGCGATATGTGTCGTCCTGATAGTTGAACTCCCTGTCGAGTATATTCTGCGCTTCCAGACTGATGGTGCCGGCGCGGTTCGGCAGACGCCATCCTATGGCAGCGTCCACCAGGAAGAAGCTGTCATCGCCGGCAGCGGTCGGAACGATTGCGAGGACATCGGGATCCCGTTCAACCTCTTGGCGGACGTATGTTGCCCCGAGGCCGGCAAACACACCGTAGGGGCCAAAGTAGCGAATCCCGGCAGGCACGGTGTAGGTCGTCACCTCTTCGGGCAGCGCGAACGAAGTGGAGGTGAGCAAGCCGGAATCCTGATCCGAATGGTCGTAAATGAATTCCAGGCTCAGTGCCCACTGCGGATGGGGTGTCCAGTAGGCAAAGGCACGGTAGGTCTTGTCCAGCCGTTGCTCTTCCGCCGGAACGTCGTCCGCGGCCCCTGTAAAGAAAGGAACGTCAACGTCGCGAACCTCCCCCTCGACACCCATGAACAGACTGTCGGTCGCCTTCCAGTCAATGCCGAGGCCGTATTGTCGCGACACGGTGCCGTTGGGTTCATCGAAGAACTGATTGAAGCCGGCCACCTGCGTGGGCTCAAGCGTTCTGGGATTGAAAATGTAGGGCTTTACCACCTGCCCGGCCGCCGCGCGCAAGTTCACCGCGTCGCTTATCTGCCACTGGACCCCGAACTTCGGGTTGATCTCGGTGAAGTCGCGCGTGAATTCTTCATAGGAATCGTAACTGACGCCCACGGTCCACGTCACCGCGTCGGGATAGTTGATATAGCCATAGGCGTAGCCGCGCGAATGCACAATATCCTGCGGCACTATAGTCGGCGTCCCGAAAAAATGGGTATCCGGGTTATCCTGACGGAACAGTACGACGTCGGTCTCGAACACTTTGTCCGCGTCGACGAATGCCCCACCAGCCGTAACACGCAGACGGTCGCCACGGTACAGCAGTTGCGTTTCCGCCTGGTGACCGTCGGTGTCGGCTATAAGCAGCTCATTCACGGGGCAATCGGAAGACACCGGGTCGGGGACGGGACATCCGCCGTTGAACCGAAATACGACGTCGCTTCTGTCTGCATGCCGGTCGCTATAGATATAGGACAGGAGGACGTCGAAATTCGGCGTCGGCGACCAGCGAAGACCTGCCCGTGCGCTGTCCTGATCTATCGTATGGGTCATATCCTCGAAAAAGAGCGCGGGGTCGAAATCGCTTGCGAGGTCGCCCCACTCCGATTCCCGCGTCCGGTATTCGAGTTGCAGGTTGAGCTCCTGCGTCAAGGCTGCCTGTGCAAAGACGCTCTGAATGTCGTGTTCGGCACCCGCATTCGGCCGAAACCCTTCCGTCTCGTAATGAAACGCCCCGGCGCTAATAGAAAACCAGTCATATGCCGCCGAGATCGCGCCCTCAGCCGACCAAGTATCATCGGTCCCATAAGCCGCGCTGGCGTTAAGCTGCGTCCGATTGCGTTCGAACAGCGCCGTGAATTCGTTGAACCCGGCATTGGCGGGTCCACCCGCGGATGGCCCGGTTAAGTGAGTCTCGCCAACACTTGGCTGCGGCGGGTTCATGCCGACATCCTGCAGCATCTGCGCCTGGAAAAGTTCACTCACCCGCGCGATTTCCCGTCGCGGCATACCAGAATAGGTTTCCGACAAAAATCGATGCGCCGACGCGTTCGTCGGATCGTCGGCCAGCGACTTCGTCGCCTCGTTCAGCCCCATCTGGGTAAATCCAAGATCGGAATAGATGTTCGCCAGGCTCGCGCCCCTCGCCGCACGGTCCTCGTCCAGCTGCAGCCTGCCGCGGTAGACGGCGCGGTTGTCGTTCAGCTCGATGGATTTCTGCAAGTCCTGCAACGCCTCGCCGGGGCGGTTTTCACTTTGCTTGCGCAGCGCGTCATAAAGATAGGCCGTTGGGTCGTTGGGATCGCGTTCCTTGGCCATGGCCAGCTGCTGGGCGTCGATCTCCTCGCGCTTCTCCTCGAAATAGGCCTTGCCGAGATAGGAGCGCAGCAGCGCGCTTTCAGGGTCCAGCGCGACCGCGGCCTCGATCTGCTTGCGGCCGTCGGCCAGGTCGCCCTCGCGGATCATCGCCAGGCCGAGGCCGAGATGCGCCATCGGGTCGTCGGAATCGATCGCGATCGCCTTCCTGAACGCGTCTTTCGCCTGTGTGGTGCGGATCTCGACCAGCGCGGCGAAACCGAGCACCACCTGCGCGCGCTCCATATTGGGCGCCAGCTCGACCGCTTTTTCCGCCTCGGCGCGGGCGCGATCGCGGTATCCGATCATCATCCACAGTTCGGCCAGCCGCGCGCGGGCCAGCGCATCGTCGGGATTGGCCGCCACGGCCTTCTCCAGCGTCTGGCGCGCCTCGCCCAACTGATAGGTCGCCTGCAGCGCATAGGAGAGCGCAATGCTCGCCGCCGTCGAATCCGGGGCAAGCTCAACGGCGCGCCGGCCATTCGCCAGCGCCTCGTCATTGCGGTTCTGGGCCACGTCGATCACCGCGCGCTGCGCATAGGCCAGCCCCGAGCCGGCATCCAGCTGCAACGCCCGGTCGATGGCGCCGCGCGCGCCTTCCACCTGGCCGGCGGCCAGCAGGAACGAAGCACGGTAGAGATGATAACGCGCGTCCTGCTGCGTGGCAGGCACGCGGTCCATCGCCTCCAGCGCGCCGGCGGCGTTGCCCTGGCCCGCCAGGCCCGCCGCTTCGGCAATCGCCGGCGGCAGGTCGGACGGCGCCTGCCCGCCGCCCATCGCGGCCAGCACGGGCGGATAGTAGATCGACCATTGCGCGGCATCGCGCGGCCGCACCACCACGCGCCGCCGCGGCGCCTGACCCGCCTGGGCAACCACCATCTGGCCGCTGGTCACCGCCGCCGCGCCCTGGGGATTGGCGGCGCGCACCGTGCCCTCGAACACGGTCAGCTCGGTTTCGTTCTGGGCCACGCGGATCACGAATTCCGTGCCCTCGATCGTGGCATTCAAGTATGGGGTGTCGATCGCCACTTCGCGCGGCTTGCGGCTGAAAGACTGGATGGCGCCGACCAGCAGCTGAACGAAGGATTTCTCCTCGGGCTCGGGCGCGATGTCGGCGAGATGAACGGCGGTATTCTGGTCGAGCCGGAAAACCGCGTCGTTGACCAGCGAGACAGAGGCGCGGCTGTTGGCCTCGGTGCGCACCGTGTCCTTGTCGCACAGCATGGCGCCGACGCCCGCCGCCTGCCAGGACCCGCCGCCCGCGCGCTGCAGCTGCACCGTGCCTTCGACGGATATTAGCTCCCCGACAACAGGATCGCAGTCCGGAGCCGCGGCTGTCGCGTGGCCAAGCGCTATCGAAGATAGAATTACTGCCCCTATGAGGCACGGAATTTTCTTTCCCTGCATCGACTCCCCCATTTTTCTTTGAGAACATCCCCGCAGCTCTTTATTACGATAGAGCTTATTTGCAGCTTAACGAATTATTAACCATAAATATAGCAAAATCTGTATACGTTCGGGGGGGGCAACGGAGCGGACGGCGCAATATTGCTGCTATTCGAAGGTTATTTCGACGTCATTCGGATAACCGCGGGGTCGCCCTCCGGAAGCCCATGCTCGGCATATTGCGTCAAAAGATTCAGATACATGGCGGTGGGCCCGTCGTCGGGATGGCGTCCCAGAATCGCTTTGAACAATCCCTTTGCATCGTCCCAGTGCCGGTCCTGGAATGCCTTCAGCGCCGCCGGGAAGGATTCGCAGAGTTCCTGCTGTTCGGGGGTCGCCTTGTCTATCTCGGCAAGAATTTCACATGCAGGCAGTCCCTCGGCCTTGCCGACCAACTGGAAAGAGCCGACCGGCCGCATCAGTACGCCGTCTACGCCGTCGACCACGGTTTGCGCCGCCAGGATCTGGGTACCAGTGAACTTGTTCAGCCCTTCCAGCCGCGACGCCGTGTTTGCCGGATCGCCCAGGATCGAATAGGCCATGCGGCCGCCGCCCCCGGTATGGCCGAGATAGAAATTCCCGTCCTGTAGCCCGATCCGCGCGCTGAGATTGACCTGCTCGATCTCGTTGAACTCATCCATTGCATCCAGCACGCCGATGGCGCCCACAATCACCTGGCGCCGGGCCTCGGGCGATTCCTGGTTTTTGGTCCAGGCGCACATGATCGTATCCGCATGGAACTCGGTGACATCGACGCCGTTACGTTTCAGCGGCTGCGCCATGGCGTCGAAATAGGCGTTCATGAAGCGGGCAAGTTCTTTCGGTGACTTGCCTTCCGAAATCGTGCTGAAGCCCGACATGTCGTTGGCCAGGCAGGTGCCGTAGACGACCTGGTTGACCGAATCCGGATCGACGCCTTCGCCGGACAGGTCGCGCACCACCGATTCCGGCACATACATCTCCAGCGCGTCCGCAAAGTTTTGCACCTTGCGCCGCTCCAGAAGATAGTGGGCTATCAACCCGACCAGCAGCGCAAACGGCATCTGGACCGTCAACGGGGTCGCCCAGGGTAGCCACAGCGCGTTCTCGTTGAACAGCCATTGCGCGCCCACGGCGTAAAATCCGGTCAGCACAAAGGTCAGCGGCACCGCGATCAAGGCGGGCAGCGCGTATATCAGGAAGCCGATCACGAAGCCGAAAACGAGGATCACCGCAAGGGTGGTGCCCGGTCCTGCCCGTTGAATCGCCCGGTCGTTCAGCAGGTTGGCCAGCGCCGTCGCCATGATTTCGACGCCGCTGAGGTCAACGCCGTCTTCGTTGGTGAAGACAGTGTAATAGCGGTCCGGCTGTTCCGGGTGAGTCAGGTCCGAATAGCCCGCAAGCACCACGCGCCCGGAAAGAGAGCCGTTATTGGGCGGTCGCTTGCCGCCAAAGCTCGACGGCAGCATCGCCTCGTAGGGATAGGTCAGGACGGTTCCCGGCGGGCCGTAGAAATTGAGATAGCGGCTCTCGGGGCCGGCATAAAGGGCAGCGAGTGCCCGAAACAGCGCACGGGCCTGCTGTGGCATCGCCTGCCCGTTCGCGGCATCCAGAATTTGGTCAACCCGCGCCTTCAGGCTCCGATCGCCGGTAAAGGCATAACGCAGGGTCCTCATAAAGGCGCTCATCTCCTGGTAATTTCGGATGTCGTTCGATTTCGCCGGAAGCTCATCAACGTGCGGCATCCCCGCCTGGGACAGGACGTCCAACCACTCGCGGTAATAAGGCATCGCAAGTATCTGCACGGCGATCGCCGACGTCGTCGGGGCGTCGCCGGTACTCGACTTGAATGTCCAGAATTCATGGACCGCCTGGTCGGTCTTGGGCAGGGGAAACGGGCCCAGCCCTCGGGTAGCCTCGGCCAGGGGGCCCGTCGGCACCATCGCCTCCTCTACCCACATCCAGTTCTTGACCTCGCCATTCGCGCCGTAGATCGGTTCTTTCTTTCCGATTAGCCGCTGCAGCATGACAACGCTGTCGAATGCCGCGACCGATTCGGCGAATTTTTGGTCGTCTTCCACATCCTTCGACCGACTGAAATCATAGTCGAAGACCACCGCTGCCGCGTCCTGCTTCACCAGTTCGTCGAGGACGCTACCATGCACGCTGCGCGGCCAATCCCGCGGCAGGGCGCCCAGTCCAAGCAGCTTGCCTGAGTCGCTATTAAGTCCAATAACCGCCACTTCCGGCGGTCGAGGCAGGGGGCCGCGGATCGTGAACAGCCAGGCGAGACCGGTGTCCCGCTCGAACTCCATACCGAAATCCGTGACTATAAGGACAAGCCCGACCACGGCTGTGCACAGGCCGATGATGGCGCTTCTGATCCAGTTTAGCATGGCCAGTTTCTCCCTTAGCTGCCGCTATCACGTTAACCAACTGTTAAGTATGTGACAACATGGCTGTGACTGAAGGAGGGGCTGCCGGGCTGCCCGTCAACGGTCGCCCGCCCCGGACACCGAACGCTTCAAGGGAAATCCAGGCCCGCGATGCCGGAAAGCCGGTGGACTACTGGGTCCGGTTGGGCTGTGCAGGTTGAACGGTCCGCTGCGGCCTGGTATTTTTTTTGTCGCTCCGAGGTTGCGTCTGCCGGCGGCGCGTCTCGTCCCCCTTCAGTTCCAGTTCCCGTCGTTCATCACCCTGGATCAAAACGATTCGATCCACGCCGATCGCCTCAACCGTCCAACCGCCCAGGGTATCGCCGACGCCGGAATCCGCCGTGCGGGTCAGCAATCGGCCGCGCGCATCGTAGGCCATGCTGGTCTCGACCCCGTTGGCGTCCTCCGCGGTCAGCGGGCGGCCGCTGTTGTCGTAGGAGGTGATCGAGGTTACATGGCCCACGATGCGCGCGGCC
>CBFDDT010000126.1:0-11069 GCA_965603635.1 uncultured bacterium
CCTTCAGTGCCGCGCACGAAGGGATAGCGCATTTCGATCGCCGCGCGTGGCACGGCACGCCCGGCAACCACATTGTTTTCGCTCTGTCCGTCCACCAGGACCCGGTCCATATGGTAGCCATCCGCCTGCAGTGAAGTCGAGACGGTTGTCACCAGACCATAATCTGAAACAAAAGGAATAGCATACCCGCCCTTGAGCGATAGCCGCCGCGTGTTAGCCCCATCGTCGCGCATGGTGGACCGGAAATTGGTGTCGAGACTCCAGCGTCCACCCAGAGAATCGGCTTCCGTTAGATAGTTTTGGTCGAGGGACGGAAGTATGAGGGGTTCTTCTTCTGCGTCGGTGATCCGTAAATCCTGATAGCCAAAAATGTTGCCGGCGCTGTATGTGCGCCCATGGAAACCCTCAACGAAGGCTCTGCTTTCCAGCGTTTCGCCGAAGTCACCGAAAAAATCGTAACGGTCGAGATAGGTCGGGTCGGACGCGCGGCCGTAATCGAAACCCGTGCGCCAGTTGTCGTTGATGGAAAACAGGCCCTCGGCGAACAAATGCCCGCGCGTGACGTCCTGTTCGATCGTAGGGTTGTCCACATCGCCGCTTTCACGGTCGGCCTTCGTGCCGCTCCCGGAAAACTCGACCAGACCGCTGTTGAAACGCTGCCTGTATTCCAGGGCGAGAATTGGCGGCTCCCTGGCTGTTACAATCGGCTCCACCGTCATGTCGATGCTGTCGGTAAAGGCCAGAAACAGCGGCATTCGCGCAAAACCGCCGAACACTCTGCTGGACCCAATCCTCGGCGCCAGAAGGCCCGAGCGGCGCTCCACCGTCGGGTCGGGATGGGTGAGGTACGGAGTGTAAAAAATCGGAATTCCGAATAGTTCCAGCCAGGCGTTAGTGTAGGTGATATTCTTTTCTTCCTGGTCATGGATGATCGTGCTGGCCTTTAGTTGCCATAGTGGGGGCCGGTCCGAATTTTCCGCGCAGACCGCGCAGGGCGAATACACCGCCTTTCGCATTATGGTTTTGCGGCCGTCGATCCGGCGCGCGCCATTGGCGGCGAAGCGGCTGTCATCCGACAACAGGATACGGATATTCTCGATAATGCCGCTGCGTAACTCGTCCTTCAACTCGACATACTCGGCAAAAATCACTTCGCCGGAGGGTTCCAGCAAAACAATATTGCCCGAGGCAACGACGCTGTCCTCGTTGCGGTTATAGCGTACGCTGTCGGCCAGCATGATGCGTTCGCCATAGGCGACTTCAACATTGCCCGTGGCAAAGACTGAGTTCAGCGTGTCGTCGTAAGTGATTTCGTCGGCCGATATCACGGCCTGTTCGCCAGATTGCGTCTCCTCCGGCTCGATTTCCGCTGGTTCCTGCGCCATTGCCGCCGCGCCCGACAGGCAGGCAAACGTTGCCAGCAGCAAAGCCAGGCGCCGCATCCCGGGCATCAGCCGTCCTCCAGATGGAGAACCATTGCCATCGCCAGCATCGTCGCCAGCGCCGCCGGGCTCCAGGCCGCCATGATCGCCGGCAGGCCGCCGGAAAGCCCCATGGCGTGGATCACATCGGATAGAAAATAGAGCAGAAAACTGCAGATCACGCCGGCGCCGATCGTGCGGCTGGGGCTGGTGCGCGTACCGATCTTCAGGGTGAATACGGCGGAAAACAGAACCATTGCCCCCAGCAGCAGCGGCATTGACAGCAGGCTGTGCCAGTAAAGACGGTGCCGATGACCGGAAAATCCCGCTGCCTCAAGAGTCTTCAGGAATCCAGGAATGGCCCAGAATGACAGGGTTTCAGGCGATGCAAAACTGTTTGCTATCTTGTCCGGGGTCAGATCGGTATCGATCCTGTATTCCTCGACATGTTGGCGCGGGTTATCGACGGTGGCGAGGTTGGCGTCGCGGATCTGCCAGTAACCATCCTTCAAAACCGCGCTTTCGGCATCGATCCGCCTGATGAAGCGGTCTGGATTTTCGAATACGAAAAAAATCACGGTCATCAATTTGGCGCCGTCCATGGCGATGCGCTGGGCATTGATCACGATCTGCCCGCCCTCGCTGCCCTGGCGCAGCCAGACGCCCGTCGGTGAAACCGATAGCCGGCTGGTCGTGTGACGCAGATATTCGGCATCGACTTTCTCGTAGCGCGCCAGCATCGCGGAAGCCAGCGGATTGAAAATGGTGGTCTGAATGCCGCCGATGATCGCCCCGATCAGCACGGCGGGCAACAGGAATTGCCAGGCCGAGACGCCGGCCGCGCGCGCCACCACCAGCTCGTTCGTGCGCGACAGTCGCCAGAATGCCATCATCGAACCGAACAGGATGACAAAGGGCAGGGTCTTCTGGATAAGGAAGGGTAATTGCAGTATCGCCAGTTCCATCGCCAGCCCGGCAGCCCCCCCCGCCCGCCGCAACTGTTCCACGAAGCTAAGCAAAAACACAAGGCTGCCCAGTCCGAGCGCCATGACTGCCAACCATACGATAAGCTGGCGCGCGATATAGATCGACAGGGTTGGTGACAAACGCATGGCTATCCGCCCGCCGCCGCGCCAACGCTTGATTCCGGTGCGCGTCTGTCCTTGCGCACTCTCTTGCGCCGCGCCGCGGGACCAATGATCAAAAAGCCAAGGATGATCGGCAGCGCGACATTGGCATAGAGTATCGGGATCAGCTGAATATTGTCGCTTGAAAGATTAAAGGCGGCGATGCCCGTACTGTAGGTGAAGACCACCAGTAGCGCGGCCGAAAATATTCGCAAATTCTGCCCGCGTCGGCTGAAATCCCCGGAGAGCAGAATTGCCAGCGCCACCAGCACGAAGCCAACCGAAATCATGGGTGAAGCTATGCGGCTGTGCCCCTCCGCCTGGTATTTTTCAAATATAGGGCCATAACACTCGTCGGTCTGCAGCCCCGGATCGAAAAGTTCCCAAAGAAACATTTCTTCCGGCTTGCGCTTGCGTCCCGCCCGCGCGGTTCCGCTGGCGATATTCAGGTCGAGCGTTTGTTTCTCGAACTGACCGAGTGAAATGCTGCCGTCCTTGCGGTTGATCTGTTGCCGGCTTCCTGCGATCAGAACCAGGCGCGGGCCGCTGTCGGTGCTGACCAGTCTGCCTTCATGCGCCATATAGGTAACCGGTTCGTCCGGGTCGCGCCCGTCATGGGCCAGAACGCCGATCAATACACCGGCTTCGCGCCGCTCGCGAACGAAAATGGTGATGCGCGAGGGCAGGCTGTTAAAGGTGCCTTCCTGCAGCAGCATCGAGGAGTAGTCCGAGTTGATGGAATAACGCAAATCGGAAAACTCCCGGAAGGAAACCGGTAGAAAATATATATTCAGCGCATAGGCGGCCAGCGCGGTGACCAGCGCCAGCCTGATCGCGGGGCGCGCCAGCCGGAAATTGCTCAGACCAGCGGCGCGCAGTACGATCAGTTCGCGATCGGCGATCAACCTGTTATAGACGTAGATCGTTGCTATAACGCAGGCGAATGGCAATATGAGCGTAACGAATCGCGGCGTGATCAACATCGCCAGCCACAGAAATTCCGTGACTGGCAGCCCGCGATTGACCACCATGTCGATGAATCGCAGGGACTGGATCAGCCAGATGACAAAACTCAGTACCACCGTCACGAATAACATGACGAATGCCGTTTGCCGGAAAATATAGGTCGAAATACTATTCATATTCTTAAGCAGTGTATAAGACGAAATCCTTGAAGATAAAAGCGTTTTCCCAAAATTACGGTACTTCTTGGGTCGATTTTTCATCGTAATCATGCAAAGTCTTAACGTAGTCTAAGCGTTTTTTGGCTATTTGATGCAGTTCCCGTCGGCGACTCGGCGGCGCAAGGGGAATTCCGGGGACAGAATTGACATGACGTTGCCACCGATTATCAGGCTTCTCAGGCCGAAACAATGGATCAAGAACGGCTTCGTCGCCGCGCCGCTGTTCTTTACGCCGGATAAGGTAACCACGGCCAGCTTGCTGGACGTGCTGGTGGGTTTCGCCGTGCTCTGCATGGTGGCCAGCGCGGTTTACTGCCTGAACGATTTGCGCGACGCCGAGGGCGACCGCAATCATCCGGTCAAGAAGGACAGGCCGATTGCCTCTGGTGCCATTTCGCCGGCGGCCGCGATGGTGCTGATGGTGCTGCTGCTGGCCGGTGGCGTGGCGCTGGCGGCCTGGCGCATACCCGTAATCCTGTGGGTGGTCGGCGCCTATTTCGCCATCAACATTGCCTATACGGTGCGACTGAAGCAGATCGCCATCCTCGACGTGCTGATCGTCGCCTTTGGCTTTGTGTTGCGGGTTGAGGCCGGTGCGCTGATCGTCGATATCGAGCCCAGTGCCTGGATCCTGATCGTCACCGGGCTGCTGGCGCTGTTCATCGCGCTGGCCAAGCGGCGCGACGACATCGTGCGCGATCTGGATGCCGATCACCGCAAGAGCCTCGGCGGATACACCTTGCCGTTCCTGGACGGTTGCCTGATGGCGGTGCTGTCGACATTGCTGGTCTCGTATCTGATTTTCACCACCGACCAGGCGGTGATGGCGCGCCTGGGTAGCGAGAAGCTCTATTTTACCGGACCTTTCGTGATCGCCGGCGTACTGCGTTATCTTCAATTGACCATAGTTTACGAGCGTTCGGGCTCGCCCACCGATCTGGTCTATCGCGATCCCGGCCTGCAGCTCAGCGTCGCGGGCTGGCTCGCCACCTTCATCTGGCTGCTTTACCTGTAGGGGAATATCTTGCGCTCAAGGAATATGGAACTCAGCGGCTGGGGCCGCGCGCTCAGCGCGAATGTACGCGCCTGGCGGCCGGAACGCGCGCCGGGCCTGGCCGAGGCCTTCCGGGCCGAGCGCGAGGACGGCGTAATAGCCTATGCCGGCGGGCGGTCCTATGGCGACGCGCCGCTGAATGACGGCGGCGACGTCATCATGACCGGGCGGCTGGACCGTATCCTTTCCGCCGACTGGGAAACCGGCGAGGTGGTCTGCGAGTCCGGCGTGACCATCGGCGATCTGATGCGCGTCGCGCTCAGCCATAAATTCATCGTGCCGGTCAGCCCGGGCACCGGCTTCGCCACGGTCGGCGGGGGGCTGGCCAACGACGTCCATGGCAAGAACCAGCACCGCCACGGCAGCTTCGGCGACCATGTGCAGTGGGTAGACCTGATGCTGCCCTCCGGCGAGATAAAGCGCATTACGCCCGAGGGCGATACGGTGGACCTGTTCAACGCCACCGTCGGCGGCATTGGCCTTACCGGCATCATGCTGGCGATGAGCATCAAGCTGCGCCGGGTGAAATCGAACGCCGTGCTGATGCGCGAGAAGAAGGCGCGGAACCTCGACGAATTCCTCGCCATGCAGGAAGAGGCACGCGAAAAACACGCCTATGTGGTCGGCTGGATCGACGCCACCGCGCGCGGCCGCTCGCTGGGCCGCGGCATCATGGAATCGGCCGACGATTCCCAGGGCGAGACCGACGCCCCCATGGGCGGCCGCAAGCGCATGCCGGTCGAAATGCCGGGCTTCGCCATGAACCCTGTTTCCATCGGCCTGTTCAACGCGCTTTATTACCATCGTCTGCCCTTTGGCGGGCGCGAGCGCCAGGCCCCGGTGACCCAGTTCCTTTATCCGCTGGACGCCATCGAGGACTGGAACCGGCTCTATGGCAAGCGCGGCTTTTATCAGTTCCAGTGCGCTCTGCCGGAAGCGGAATCGGCGGTCGGCCTGCGTAAGCTGATGGAGGCAATCTCCGACGCCGGCACCGGCTCGTTCCTCGCGGTGCTGAAGAGCATGGGGAAGTGGGGCCGGGGGCATCTGTCTTTTCCGATGCCGGGCTATACGCTGGCGCTGGATTTTCCGCATAAGCCCGGAGTCATCGAACTGCTGGACCGGCTGGAGCGTATTACGCTGGATCACGGCGGGCGCATCTATCTGGCCAAGGACGGCGCCATGAAGGCGGAATCCTTCGCGCAAATGTATCCGAAACTGGATGAATTCCGCGCCGTGCTGGACAGTATCGACCCGAACCGGGTGATGGATTCCGACATGTCGAGACGATTGAAGATAAGGGGGTAAGCACTTGGCAACGAATGAGAAAAACAAAGAGTCGTGGCTGGTTCTCGGGGCCTCGTCCTCGGTGGCGCGGGCCTTCGCGCGGGCCGCGGCCGAGGACGGCGCCGATATCATCCTGGCCGGACGCGACATGGAAGATATGCGTCGCACCGCCGAGGATGTCTCGATCCGCAACGGACGCGAGGCCGATGTCGTCGCCTTCGACGCCGAGGATGTTTCGGGTCATGCCGCCTTCGTCGCCGATGTGGTTAATCGCGCCGGGTTTCTGAACGTCTTCCTGGCCTTCGGCGCCATGCCCGAACAGGATGAGATCGACGCCGACTTCGCGCTGGCCGAACGCTCCATCGCCGTGAATTACACCGGCGCGCTTTCCGTGCTGCACCGGTTGGCCCCGCATCTTGAGGAACAGGGCGACGGCCATGTGGTGGTGCTCAGTTCCGTTGCCGGCGACCGCGGGCGCCTGAAGAATTATGTATACGGTTCCGCCAAGGCCGGCCTGAACACATACCTCCAGGGCCTGCGCGCCCGCCTGTTCCGCAAGGGTGTCAGCGTCACCACCATCAAGCCCGGCTTCATGGACACCGACATGACCTGGGGCATCGAGGGAATGTTCCTGGTCGCCAGCCCCGACAAAGCCGCCCGCGCCTGCCTGAAAGCCGCGAAAAAGCGCCGCCACGTGGTCTACGTCCCGTTCTTCTGGTGGGGCATCATGAACATCATCAGGCACATCCCGGAGTTCATCTTCAAGAAGATGAACATTTGAGGGTGTGATTCGCGTCAGTGTGGCGTCGGCGGCCAGACCTTGATGCAGGACCACCAATGTCGTATATTTGCAAAGTATGATGTCGTATTTTTGCAGATCAATCGCCGGGCCGAACTCCGATGAATAGACGGAAGACAATGGAAGAGCGGGTGCGCCTCCGGATTGCGAGAAGCAAATCCGATGTGTTCCTGCGCGGCGATTTTGAGGATATCGGCGGCTACGACCAGATCGGGCGGGTGCTCAGGGGGCTCGTGCGGAAGGGCGAATTCGTAAAGGTCGGGTACGGCCTTTATGCGAAGTCCGACATTTCACCGTTGAGCGGCAGGACCATTCCGCGCGTGAGCCTGCCTGAGATCGCCGATCAGACGCTTCGCAAACTCAACGTGGCGCGCGCGGTCTCAAGCGCGGAGAGGGCCTACAATGAAGGGCAATCGACCCAGGTGTCGACTGGACGTGTCATTGCGGTCGAGGGGCGGATATCGCGAAAGATCGGTTACGACGGGAAGTATGTGACCTTTGAACGGGCCTGATCCCGATCTGGTGCGCAGAATTGCCGCGGACCTGGCGGTTAATCCTGCGTTTGTCGAAAAGGACTGGGCTGCGGTCCAGGTGATCGCCGCGATTGCGGAGCTGAAAATAGATGGCTTCATGCCGGTTTTTTCCGGTGGCACCTGTCTTTCGAAAGCTTATAGCCTGATCCACAGGTTTTCGGAAGATGTGGATTTCAAGGCAGTTATAACGGATGGTTTTCCTTCCATGAATGCTGCCAAGAGGGCGCGGTCGAATTACCGGCAGGCGATCATGGGTGAACTGGAGCGTCGAGGGTGGGGGATTGTCGAAGATTCCGTTAAGGTTAGGGATAACAGCCAATTCTTTTCTGTCTATCTGGAATACGACTTTTCATTTAAGTCGCCTTCGTCGCTGCGCCCTCATATTCAGGTCGAGATGACCTTGCGGTCTCCGTCGCTGCCCCATGAGGAACGTTCGGTGCAGTCTTTCGTTTCCTCTGCCGGCGGCGAGGCCCCCGAGGTGCCCGCGATCGCCTGCGTGTCCCCCGTGGAAACCGCCGCCGATAAGCTAAGTGCACTGGTCTGGCGTACTCTGAACGACGCCAATGATACTGAACTGCGAGACCGAAACCTTGTGAGGCATTTGCACGATCTGGCGGCGCTGTACAATCTGGCCCACGGGCAGGCGCCATTCAGCGAGATGGCGAAGACTTTGCTCGACGCGGACGCACGCCGAATTCAGAACGCGCCGGAATGGAGGGAAAGTTCCAGCAAATCGCGCTTGGCACGAGTGATGGAGATCCTGGAGACGAGCGAAATTTATCGTGACGACTACGAAAAATTCGTATTGGCCTTGTCCTATGCGCGTGATGACGAAAGAACCGGGTACGATGAGGCGCTGGTTGCGCTACGTAACCTTGCAGACGCAATTTTTCGCTGAATGCCGGAGACTTTGCCCTCGCGCCCTTCCCTTTTTCGAATCCTTCGCTAGAGTCCCTCTTTAAATAGCGGGCCCTTTGGTCCGTCGCGCGGAATAATCCAGAGGGAACCATGAAAATTTCATTTGCCGAGCCTGCCCTGCCCGCCAAGGGCGCCGTTGTTGTTCTGGTCGCCGACGGCAAGAAGCTGTCCCCGGCCGCGAAGGATCTGGACAAGCAGACCAAGGGGGCGGTCAAGCGCGCCATTGGGGCCAGCAAGTTTACCGGCAAGAAGGGGCAATCGCTGGAGATCATGGCGCCGGCGGGTGGCAGCCTGGATCGCGTCCTGCTGGCCGGTACCGGCAAGGAATTCGGCGAGTTGGAACAGCAGGCGCTGGGGGGCAATGTCGTCGGCAAGCTGATGAAAACGGGCTCGGCGGAGGTTACGATCATCGTCGACGCGGGCGCGAAAGATTTGACCGCGGCCGCGGCCAATGTGGCGCTGGGCGCGCGGCTGGCCAGCTATCGCTTCGACAAATACCTGACCAAGCAGGACAACGATAACGGCAAGCCGACGCTGAAGGCCGCCAAGATCGGCGTGAAAGGCGCGGCGGCCGCGAAGAAGGCCTACGGCCCGATGGACAGGATCGCCGACGGTGTCTTTTTCTCGCGCGATCTGGTGTCCGAGCCCGGCAATGTGATTTACCCGGAATCGCTCGCCGCGCAGTGCAAGGAACTCACCAAACTGGGCGTCAAGATTGAGATTCTGGATGAGAAGAAGATGGCCAAGCTGGGCATGGATGCGCTGCTGGGCGTTGGCCTGGGCTCCGAGCGGGAATCCTACATCGTCGTGATGAGTTGGGATGGCGCGGCGAAATCGAAGAAGCCGGTCGCCTTTGTCGGCAAGGGCGTCACCTTCGACACCGGTGGCATCTCGCTGAAGCCCGGCCCGGGCATGGAAGAGATGAAATGGGACATGGGCGGCTCGGGCACCGTCATCGGGCTGATGAAGGCGCTGGCCGGGCGCAAGGCCAAGGTCAATGTGGTCGGCCTGGTCGGGCTGGTCGAAAACATGCCCGACGGCAAGGCCCAGCGTCCCGGCGACATCGTGAAATCCATGTCGGGCCAGACCATCGAAATCCTGAATACCGACGCCGAGGGCCGCCTCGTGCTGGCCGACGTGCTGTGGTACTGCCAGGACCGGTTCAAGCCGGAATTCATCGTCGATCTGGCGACCCTGACCGGGGCGATCATCATCGGCCTGGGCCACGAATATGCCGGCATGTTCGCCAATGACGACAAGCTTGCCGACCGCCTGTACGCCGCCGGCACGGATACCGGCGAGAAAGTCTGGCGCATGCCGCTGCACGAGAATTACGACAAGCTGATTAAATCGCCTGCCGCCGACATGCAGAATATCGGTGGCCGCGGCGCCGGCTCGATCACCGCGGCCCAGTTCCTGCAGCGCTTCGTCAACAAAACCCCCTGGGCCCATCTCGACATCGCCGGCATGGCCTGGTCGAAAGAGTCCAAGCCGACCGTACCCAAGGGCGCCACCGGCTTCGGCGTGAGGCTGCTGGATCGCTTCGTGGCGGATAATTACGAGAAGTAGGAAGCTGTCCGGTGGGAAGATCAGCTAACCACGGAGGCACGGAGACAAAGAGGGAAAACTCTTTTTTCTCCAATAGTATTCTCCTCATCCTGAGCCTGACGAAGGATGAAGCCACTCGCCTGTTATTCGGTGAGAAGCAATCAGTGCCCCTTCGCGCCATTGCGGCGACTCGTCGGGCGATCCTTCGACAGGCTCAGGATGAGGAGCGAGTGGATAGGCGCCGCTATTCCATGTTTCAATCTTCGCCGTCCCCATGACCGAAATTCGCTTTTACCATCTGGAGCGCAGCCCGCTGGAACAGGTGCTGCCGAAGATGCTGCAGACTTCGCTCGGGCGCGATTGGCGGGCGGTGGTGATAGCGCGCTCGGACGAGCGGGTAGAGGCGCTCAACGCGCTGTTGTGGGTTTACGACAAGGACGGTTTCCTGCCGCACGGGACCGTCAAGGAAGGCCAGGCGGACAAACAGCCGGTCTGGCTGACCACCGCGGAGGAAAACCCCAACGGCGCCCATGTCGTCTTCCTGGTGGACGGGTCGGAAATCGCCGATCCCGACAAGTTCGAACTCTGCTGCGAAATGTTCGACGGCCGCGACGACGAAGCAGTGCAGCGCGCCCGCGCCCACTGGAAGACCTGGAAGGACGCCGGCCACGAGGTCACCTACTGGCAACAGACCGACAAGGGCTGGGAGAAGAAGGCTTGATGGCGTTCAGGTTATGAGAGAGGGAATACTCGATCAAAGCGGGCTTTGACCCGGGCGTATTCCTCGGGACTGAATAACGGACCCCAGTTTTCACCCAGGTCGTCCTCAAAATCGGGGAAAAGAACGCCAGCTGTTGGCGGATTCATATCGTTGCGCTTCAATATGCCAACACATAGGAATGCGAAGCTGAGCGGTTGGGTAGTAATGGCGCCATACATGTCGCTCATGCTTATCTCTACCGCGTATTCGATCAGTTGATGAAACTCGTTACGAATTTCAGGAACCAGTTGCGTTTCCAGGTTCAGCGGCAGCGAGTCGCCCAACCCGTGCAGGTCAAGCTCGGATAGGCGCGTCGCCCACTGCGAAAGATCGGCGGCCACAAGAATCTCCAGCATATGCGCAATCAATTGATCAATGCTTGGATGGCGAATGTCTTTTTCAGTGCAGTAGCTGGCGATGCATAAGGCACCCCAAGCCTGT